>URBM01000010.1 GCA_900545995.1 uncultured Collinsella sp.
CGGGATTGGTCAATCTCGGCCGACTATATTTGGCTAAAATAATCCGACGCTAACATCGGCGATCTCGACCTGACGCCGGGGCTCATCGAGAGGGCGCGCGCAGAGAGGGGCGATGCCCCGCTGGCCTAGCCTAGAAGGAAAAACGGAATAGACGGACCGACCGTCCGGCTGAGTCTGGGAAGAGGTGCCGGGCGGAGGGCGGAGCATGGCCACCGGACCCATCGAAACACATCTCCACCGTTCCTTCAACTGGGAAAATGCCGCCCCCGGGTCCCGGATAGGACCTCGGGGGCGTTCGGCTAGCTGCGGGAACGGCCTATTCGCTTAATGTGTTCGGCTGAGATCGGAAATCAACCGTTTTCTCAACGCCCCGCTACTTAAGCGTTGCGTACATCACCGCCTTAATCGTATGCATGCGATTCTCCGCTTCTTGGAAAACACGAGATTTATCGGACTCAAAAACCTCGTCCGTGACTTCCATTTCGGTGACTCCAAACTTCTCAGCAATTTCGGCACCAACAGTAGTATTAGTATCGTGGAAGCTCGGAAGGCAGTGGAGGAAAATCGCCTCGGGCTTTGCCATAGACATCACCTCAGCGGTCACACGATACGGCGACATTAGCTTAATGCGGCTTTCCCACAGCTCTGCGGGCTGACCCATGCCAACCCAAACATCCGTGTAAATTACATCGGCATCACGAGCGCCTTCCTCAATATCCTCTGTAATGGTAATCGTCGATCCATGCTCGGCCGCAATACGACTACATTCTGCAAGGAGTTCAGGGTCATAGGATGTAGCCCCCTCCGAATTTCCCCCGATTGGGCCGCAAGAACAGTAGTTAATGCCGAGCTTAGCGCAAATGACCATGAGCGAATCGGCGACGTTTCCGGCCGCCTTACCAAAAAATGTAAGTTTCCTGCCCTTAATCTCTCCAAACTCTTCACGCATGGTCAGAATATCGGCAAGCACTTGAGTCGGGTGAAATTCAGTAGTCAGCCCATTCCAAACGGGAACCCCAGCTTTTGCAGCAAGCTCCTCAACCTTCGTCTGCTCAAAGCCGCGGTATTCAATTCCGTCATACATGCGGCCAAGGACGCGAGCCGTGTCCTCAATCGACTCCTTTTTGCCCATCTGGGACGAGCCCGGATCCAAATAAGTTACACCCATGCCAAGGTCAAGTGCACCAACTTCGAAGGCGCAACGAGTACGCGTGGAAGTCTTCTCAAATAGCAAAACAATATTCTTACCTTCAAGGTATTTATGCGGAACACCGGCACGCTTCATGCTTTTGAAGTTAGCAGAAAGCTCAAGCAGATACTCAATCTCTTCCGTCGTGTAATCAAGCAGCTTCAGAAAACTGCGCCCAGCGATGTTAACACCCATATTCGCCATCTCCTATCACAGTGGATTTGCAACTAAATATCTTCGCGCCAGAAGGGCATGCTCATGCAGCGCGGGCCGCCACGACCGCGGGACAGCTCCTCGGAGGGAACGACCAAAAGTTCCAAACCGTTCTTGTAGAGCTCATCATTTGTGACAACATTGCGCTCGTAAACACAGACTTTACCAGGAGCAACGGCAAGAGTGTTCGACCCGTCGTTCCACTGCTCGCGAGATGCCTCAACCATATCGCCGGCACCGCACTCAATAAGCTGCACCTTCTCCACGCCAGTAGCCATTTCAAGAATATGTTCAAGCGTGTCATCAATCTCTTGAACAGCGACCATTCCCTCAGAGTCACCACGAGTCAGACGATAAACACGAAGGGTCTCAAAAATACCGGGATAAACTGTGAACTTATCGAAATCCACCATGGTGCAAACGGTGTCAAGATGCATGTAAGCATAGCCGTTGGGGATTTTAATAGCGTAAACGGTATCGATCTCAGAATTCCCAGATCCCCAGAACAAATTCTTTGCAAGCTCCTCAATCGCAGCCGCCTCAGTTCGCTGGCTAATTCCAATAGCCAAGGTATGAGCGTTAATGTTAAGCACATCACCGCCCTCGATATGCCAGGGATTCTTATGGTCGTACCAAATCGGAGTCCCTACATAATCGGGATGGTATTTGAAAATCGCTTCATAGAAGGGCACTTCACGATCTCGCTGTTTCCAATACATATGGTGAAGCAGAACGCCTTTGCCCACGGAAGCAAGAGGATCGCGAGAGAAATACGAGCTCGGAAGAGGCTTCAACACCAAATCATCGGGCTTCGCATCCTCATTATCCATCATACTAAGCGTAGTCGAGACGCGAGGCAGCTCAAGGTCACGATAACGATACCCCCCCATAGCCTCAAGTACAAACTGATACGAATCTGAAATAGCGTCGAGCTTTTCACGAACAGCCTGCTCAAGCAGAGGATTGACAATCCCGCTCTCAGCCATAAATGTATCGGTAAACTCAGCGCGAGCCGAGGGGCATGCATCCAGCGCCTCAGCAACGAGTTTCTCCATATAGAGAACCTCAACACCTTCGCTCCTCAGAAGATCCGCAAAGGCATCATGCTCCTTTTGAGCCACATCAAGATAGAAACAGTCGTGAATCCAGACATCCTCGAACTCTTCCGCCTTTACGTTCACAAGGTCACGACCGGGGCGGTGAAGCACAACTTTCTTGAGCTTACCAATCTCGCTGTGTACATTCAGTCCTTTAGACATTCCTGTTACTCCATTTCAGCCATGAAACCTACAGGGCAATAAGTCCCGAGATTGCTACGAATACGATATTGATGAGCGACACGACCAAGAAGAATTTCCAAACGGTCTTCCACCACTGGCCAAGCTTGATCTTACACACGCCCAAACCCGCTACAAGAATGGCGCTAGTAGGACAGATCAAAGACATCGTCGCGCTACCCATGGAGAGAGCCCACACGGCAGCCTCGGGATTAAGGCCCATGAGTTCGGTCAAAGGTCCAAAAATGGGAGCGGTCAGTGCTGCAAGGCCAGATGAGCTGGGAACCAGAATCGCCAGGAGGTTCTCAACCGCATAAAGAAGCGTAGTAAAGAGAACCGCCGGGATGCCGCCCAGACCAGTAGCGAGCGCATTGAGGATGGTATCAATGATCATGCCGTCAGAGGCAATGACAAGGATGCCACGCGCAAGTCCAACGACAATTGCCGAGAAAGCAAAGTCAGCGATACCCGCAACAAATTCCTGAGCGATGACGTCCTGACTAAAGCCCGCAATAACACCAGCCAACAGGCCCATGGCCAAAAAGACCGCAGAAATCTCGTTCATATACCAGCCCTGGGTCACAAGTCCCCAGATGATAAGGCACATACCAGCGATAAATACCGCAAGCACGCCTTTTTGACGACCCGTAAATTCCGCGTCAAGGGCAGATTCATCGGCAGCGAACTCGACTTTCTTGGCGATATCATCCTCAAATGTGATCGATGACTCAGGGTTCTTCTTTACCCTTCGTGCATAGAGGACAACCCAAGTAATTGCAACGGCGGTCAAAACAACCCAGGCAATCATACGCAGCCACAGCTGGGGGTTGCCCTGAATACCAAGAATACCTTGCGCAATGAGAACATTAAACGGATTAATCGTTGAGGCGATGTAACCCGTGCGCGCTCCAACGAACACGACCATGAACGCCGTCATCGAGTCGAAGCCCATAGCCATCATAATTGGCATGAAGATCGCAAAGAACGGAAGAGTTTCTTCCGCCATGCCAAAGCTCGTTCCGCCCAATGCAAAGAGAACCATCGCAATAGGAATAATTAGAATGTCTTTGTTCTTAAAGCGGCGAACGACACGACCCATTCCGCTCGTGATAGCGCCCGTTTTAGTAATAACCTGAAACGAACCGCCCACAATCAAGATGAATGCAACGACCTCAATTGCCTCTTGTATACCGCGCGTTGGAGCCTGAAGAACATCGAAGACGCCTTGTCTGAGATCTACTTCATCCCCGGTTTCCTCGTCAATATATGTCTTTTCACTCTGCTCATACGTACCTGCGACAGTGACTTCACGACCGTTCACCTCCTGACGCTGATAGGACCCAGAGGGAACAATCCACGTGAGAACAGCGAAGATGACCATAAGTGCAAAGATGATCGCATATACGTGCGGGACCTTGAACTGCTTGATGCCTTTCGAACTTTCCGCTGCCATTTCTCCTCCTTCATTCCTTTTCCCATCTATCCAGCTGGCACCATAAATGTATGAGGTTGCTCAGCGTTGGTCGGCCAACCATCGCCATCGTGTCGCTTTTCACCTATGAACGGCAGCTAAAGTGACGTTATTAATCAATCTGATATTTAAAATTGATGTTATTTATCAATTACATACGTCTTTTAACTTTTCCGCAACACAACAAGGAACCTGCCTTAGCCTTATATAAAAACCAGCAGGACAGGAGACAGACATGCAAGGCGTACACATAACAAATGAAATCGGTCATTTAAAAGCCGTACTTGTCCATCGACCTGGAGCTGAAACACAAAACTACCCTGATGCCGACTTCAGCCAAGTTTTCTCCCTGCGAAAATGGAGCGGTCGTTTTGACCTCGACAAAGCAATATATGAGCACGATTCCATGGTTCAATTGCTTAAGAAGCATGGCGTAGAAACCATTGAAATTAGGGACCTTCTCGAAGACTCACTTGAAACTGAGCCCCAATCACTTAAATATTTTATTGATGACTACCTCCGTTGCAGCGGAGCAACAGGCAGAGAGTTCCTCGAGACAATAACCCAGCTGTTTGAGAACGCTAAGAACACCCAGGAATTGGTGAATATAGTACTTAACGGCATTCGCTTTGGAGACACTGAGCTATGTTCAAACCAGTCGGAAACACTACGAGCGCTCGTGCACGAGCAATTTGACCCCGCCTCGCTCTTGGTCAATCCCCTCAACACGCTTTTTTTCACTCGTGATCCTGCTGTGGTAGTCGGAGACGGCATCATCCTAAATCATATGTATTGGCCTGAGCGTGATCGTGAGGTCGCCTTATACCGGCAGATATTCACCCACCACAAGATCATGGGAGAAACCCCAGTATGTGATTTGAACAGGAGTAGTTACCATATCGAAGGCGGAGACATTCTTGTTATCAGTGCTAAGACAATTTTAGTTGGAATCTCTGACCGAACTGAACCCGCCGCCGTCGAGTCACTTGCAAAAGAGCTCCTGACCTCAAATAAATTCCAGACCACCGAGCTAATTGCGATTCGAGTCCCCTCTGACGGGCTGCGTATCCACCTCGATACGTTCATAAGTAGAATTGATCACGACGCGTTCCTCATCGATCGTGAGATATGCAATGCCGTTGATGCATACAGCATTCAACTAAAACGATCCGGAAAGGGCCTTACGATCACTCCTATCGATCGCACGATTCCGGAAATACTCTCTGCAGCCTGTTGCGAACCAATAAAAGTAATTGACTGCGGAGGCGGGAATCAAACCGCCTACGAAAGAGAGCGCCGGAACAACGCAACGTCTATCCTTGCGCTCTCGCCAGGAAAACTATGCGTATATGAAGAAAACGTTTGGACCAACGAAGCGCTTGAGAAAGCAGGAATGGAATTATTCCCGTTATCCATTGACGAGCTCACCAAAGGCTATGGTGGCACAAACTGTCTATGCCTCCCCCTGTGGCGAGAGGATCTATAGCCATGGGCTTCGGGGCAAATATTCGTAAACTCCGCACCATGGAGCATCTTGGTCAGGCGCAACTTGCAGAGATGTTGGGGGTATCTAAAGAGACCGTTTGTCGTTGGGAAAAAAGTCGGTATGCCCCCCGTGAGCGCCATATTGAAAAGTTACAAGCGCTCTTCGGTTGCACCCGCGATGAACTTGTTGGCGAGGAAAACGGTTTGGCCGTAAAGCTCGCAAATAAAAGAATCGTCACCGACGAAGACCCTGCTATCCACGAAATGGAGGGCGCATTTCCCGTCATCGATATCGAATCGCAAAAGCGCCGCATCACGCACAGCCAACAAAATGCTTGCGCGCCCGTAGACGTAGCCAAGCGTCACCCACATAGCGTTTTCGTTAAAATCAAAGGTGACGAAATGTCCCGCATTTACCCTCCCGGCAGCTTACTACTTGTCGATACCACCGCAAAGCCTTGGAACGGCTGTGCTGTATTGGCGCTCGCAGACGGTAAAACACCGGTAATTAGGCGATTTGCAGAAGGAAACGACATGATTGTGCTGTCGTCCCATTCATATGCAACAGCAAGTCCGGATCTGATGTTTAACAAACGGAGGATTAGAATCATAGGAGTCGTCGTTTGGTATCAAGCGAGCCACGATCACACGCTTAATTAAATCGACTTTCCCAAAAACGACCGTACCGCACAGACAGGTCAAGGCCCCAGCCCAAATGAACTACTTTTTGGCGGCTTTGCGCTCGTCGCGGATACGGGCGCGGTCCATGGCCGCCTCGACAGCCGAGAAGCGGCAACCACAGTAGTTCTGCCGATACATGCCAAGCTCGCGCGAACGGCGTGTCGCCTCGGGGTAATACGGGCGAAAATCGCGAATCACCGAGGTGAGACCGCGGGCGGCAGCCAGACGCTCCAACACATCATTGCAGGTTTCGAACAACTGGTACGGCGAGACGGCGAGCGTCGTGCCCACAAACTCAAACCCGCGCTCCTGGGCCACGCGGCACGCCTCGGCCAGACGCAGGGCATAGCACGCGCGACAGCGACGGGCTCGGTCGGCACCCAGCGGCGCCACGCCGGTCTCCCAGCGATCGCGGTCCTCCCCTGCCTCGATGAGCTCGATGTCGCCATCGGCACACCACCGGCGCAGCTCGTCCAAGCGGCGCTGCCATTCATCGCGCGGTTGAATATTGGGGTTGGTCCAGCAAATCGTGGGCTCAAACCCCTCCTCGCGCAGCAGGCGAACCGGCTCAAGCGAGCATGGTGCACAGCACGCATGCAGCAACAACGACTTCATCGACATCTCCTCACCCAAAAAAGCGCACGCCAAAGGACGTATCCTCGCAGGCGACAATGCGGCGGTCGCGCAAAATGGTCCGCACGTAATACCAATCGCCCACACAACCCGACAAATGCAAGCCGGCCGCCAGGTAGCACAGCAGCGGATAGCCCGAAAACGCAAACCCCAGGGCAAGCGCCGCCGTCACAACAACCGTCGGCGCCAGGCAAACCGCCATGTACCGCCGGCGCGAATACACAACGCCCTCGGCGCAGGCATAGATCATCGCCGTCTCGCGATTCGCCCCAAAGGTCACCTTCGCGCCCGCAGGCGCCAGCAGCTTAAAAAACACACCGTGCACCAGCTCGTGCACGGCGAACGACGCCATTGAGATCGCAGCCAAGCCGACTATCCAGCCCACGACAGCCATCCAGCCGCCCGCGTCAGCCGCATCCAAGTCTGCAGGCCCACCCAGCAACATAAACACCGGCACCAAGCACACGGCAAACACGCCGACTACGACCATCCCCCACACAAAGCAAGCGTGCAGAAAATCCTCGTCTTCAAACGCATGTATGTTGGAAATCTCATTCATAGCATCTTAGGATAGCGCCCCTGCCACGTACCCGTCCGCATGTGCGATAATGTCGAACGATATGCACGAATTGACCACCGCGTCGCCAGGCCTTGCGCCCGGCCGCGCTCTCACCATATGCGAAGGAGTCCCATGGCATCCAAATACTCCATGAACGACCGTCCCAGCTGGCCTCGCCGCGCCATCGTTACCGCCGGCGAGCCCTACGGCAACAAGGGCCTTCACTTTGGCCACGTCGGCGGCGTCTTTGTCCCTGCCGACTTCTTCGCCCGCTTCCTGCGCGACCGTCTGGGCCGCGAGAACGTCATCTTCACCTCGGGCACCGACTGCTACGGCTCGCCCATCATGGAGAGCTACCGCAAGCTCAAGGAGAACGAGGGCTACGACAAGTCCATTAACGAGTACGTCGAGTCCAATCACTCCCGCCAAGCAGCGACCCTCAACAACTACAACATCAGCTGCGATATCTACGGCGGCTCGGGCCTTGAGCCGGCTGCGCAGATTCACAACGAAGTGACCGCCGAGATTATCGAGCGCCTGCATGAGCAGGGCACCATCTCCAAGCGCTCCACGCTGCAGTTCTACGACGCCAAGGCCGGCACGTTCCTCAACGGCCGCCAAGTGATCGGCCGCTGCCCCATCCAGGGCTGCAAGTCCGAGAAGGCTTATGCCGACGAGTGCGACCTGGGTCACCAGTTTGAGCCCGAGGAGCTCATCGCACCCAAGAGCCAGCTCACCGGCGAGGTGCCCGAGCTGCGCCCGGTCGACAACCTTTACTTCGACCTGCCGGCCTACCTCGACTTTATGAAGACCTACACCGCCAAGCTCGCCCAGAACCCGCAGGTTCGTTCCGTGGTCTCCAAGACCATGGAGGAGTGGCTGCTGCCGGCACAGCTCTATATTCAGAACAAGTTCCGCGAGGCCTTCGACGCCGTCGAGGACCAGCTGCCCGAGCACACCGTGCTGGAGCCCGAGGGAAACAAGAGCAGCTTTACCGTCACCTTCCCCAGCTGGAAGGAGCGCGACGACGCCCATGCGGTGCTCGCCAACGGCGGCGTGCGCTTCCGCAGCGGCAAGGCGCTCGTGCCTTTCCGCATCACCGGCAACATCGACTGGGGCGTTCCGGTGCCCCAGGTCGACGGCGTTTCCGACGTCACCTGCTGGTGCTGGCCCGAGAGCCTGTGGGCGCCCATCAGCTATACGCGTACCGTGCTCGCGCGCGATGCCAAGGCCGCCGGCGTGACCGAGGGCGTCGCCGCCCAGGATGCCGCCCTCATGGGCGAGCCCGCTGCCGACTCCATACAGGTGCCCGCGCCCACCTACCAGCACAGCTCGCTCGACTGGCGCGACTGGTGGTGCTCGGACGACGCACAGATCTACCAGTTTATCGGTCAGGACAACATCTACTTCTACTGCATCGCGCAGACCGCCATGTGGGAGGCCCTGGGCTGGGACCTCACGCAGAGCACCGTCAGCGCCTGCTACCACCTGCTCTACATGGGCAAAAAGGCCAGCTCGTCCTCGCAGACGCCTCCCCCGCCGGCAGACGACCTGCTCAACCACTACACCTGCGAGCAGATGCGCGCGCACTGGCTGTCGCTCGGCCTGTCCGAAAAGCCGGTGAGCTTTAGCCCCAAGGCATACGACACGCGTGTGACCGGCAAGGACAAGGACGGCAACGAGGTGCGCGCCTGCGACGACAAGCGCGTCATCGATCCGGCCCTTAAGGAAAGCGCCCTTTTGACCGGCGTCTTCAACCGCCTGGCCCGCAGCTGCTTCTACGGCGTCGCCGTCAAGGAGGGCGACGAGAGCCCCTATCGCAACGGCTGTATCCCCGCCGGCGCGGCTTCTGCCGCCGTGGTCGAGGCCGCCGAGCAGGCTGCCCTCGCCTTTGAGCAGGCCATGTACAAGTTCGAGACGCACCGCGCGCTCGCCGTGTGCGACGACTACCTGCGTGCCGCCAACAAGCGCTGGAGCGATGCCTCCAAGGCCGCCAACAAGCTCGAGGGCGAGCCGGCCAATGCCGCGATGACGCAGGCGCTCGTCGACGCCTTTACCGAGCTGCGCGTGGCGACCGTCCTGATGCACGGTATTGTGCCGGCCGGCTGCGAGCTCATCTGCGAGTACTTCGACGTTGACCCGGTCGCCTTCTTTAGCTGGGATAACATCTTTGCCTCCACGGATGAGTTCGTGGAGATCCTGGGCGAGAAGCCCGGCGAGCACCGCGTAAAGCCGCTGCCCCCGCGCTTCGACTTCTTCAGCAAGCACGAGAGCCAGTACTAAACACTCGACATGTAATGGAATGGGAAGGAAAGACGGATGTCCAAGCCGCGTCGTCGTAAGCAGAAAAAGCAGGTCAAGGCCGAGCTCAAGCTCAGGCAGTTTGCTGCTACCGAGCTTTCCGACCAGCTTGCCGCCCAACACTCCGCCGCCGACCTGCCGCGCTTTATGGTCGACACGGTCGCCGGCGCCTATGCGCCCGCCGATGCCGAGCTCATGATCGAGGGCTTCGGCGCCGCGGCCACACGCCCGGTCACGCTGCGCGCAAACACGCTCAAGGCAACCGCCGAGGACATCGCTGCGGCGCTCGATGCCGCCGGCATCGCCCACAACCCCGTCACCTGGTACCCAGACGCCTTCATCCTGCCCGAAGCACAGGTTTCCGACCTATGGGACCTCGACATCTACCGCGACGGCAAGATCTACTTGCAAAGTCTGTCGTCTATGATGCCGCCGTTGGTCCTGGGCGCCCAGGCAGGCGAGGACATCCTGGACATGTGCGCAGCCCCTGGCGGCAAGACGACGCAGATCGCCGCCCTCACGCAGGGGCAGGCGCACCTTACCGCCTGCGAGATGAGCATTCCCCGCGCCGAGAAGCTCGAAGCCAACCTCCACCGCCAAGGCGCAAAAAACGTGCCCGTCATGCGCACCGACGCACGCGAGCTCGACGAGTTCTTCCGCTTTGACCGCATCCTGCTCGACGCTCCCTGCACCGGCACGGGCACCGTTATCAGCGGCAACGAGAAAAGCCTGCGCGGCCCGACCGAGCAGTTGCTGAGCAAGTGTGCCCGCTCGCAGCGTGCGCTTCTGGACCGCGCCATGGGAGCCCTCAAACCGGGCGGCACGCTCGTCTATTCGACTTGTTCGATCTTGCCGCAGGAAAACGAGGACGCCCTGCAAGAGGCCCTCGACAAGCATATGGACTGCGAGCTCATCCCCCTCGACGGCACGCCAAGCGAAAGTGAGGCACGCCGCGCCCAGGAAGCTGGTGAGGAGCCGCGCATCGAGTCCAACGCCCTGACCGAGGCCATTGCCGCGGGTCAGGTATCGGCCATCGCCAACGGCCTGCCCGGCACGCTCACCATTCCGCCTAGCCGCGACTTTGAGGGCTTCTACATTGCCCTGATCCGAAAACGCAGCTAGCGCACGGATCCAAAACTCAACAAGCTATCTCCGTGCGCGTTTGCTCTGCTGGTCGCGATGCTGTTTAAGCGTCGCGCGCTCCTTGCGTTCGGCCCTTTTGCCCTTAATGGCCGTGACCACAAAGTAGATGACCGCGGCGGCAACGATTGCGCCCACGCACAGGCCAATCGAGCTAAACATTGCTGTCAATTCCATACCGCGTCACCTCTCTTTTAAACGGGACATTCAAGATAGCACCTCAATACCCGCCACCACAGCTCCTTCACGTTCGCCGGCCCTTCGGTCTAACGGATGGCGCGGCGGGGAAAAATCAACTCGTCAAACGATTTAGCATTCGCAATTCCGGCTGCATCGCGCCGGCCGTCATCATATAGAATCGAGCTTCCATGGATACCCTCAACGATCTAAATGAGCGCGTCGACGCCTTCGTCGGCACCAGCTCCTTCGACACGCCTGCCGCGGCAAACGACCAAGCCCCCATCGATGTGCCCGCCGAGGTTCACGAGGACATCGTCACCTCGGTCGATTTCTCCGAGGTCGAGCTCGCAGACGAGTTCACCGAACCCCAGGTAGCCGTGACCCCCAACGGACTGCTTCCCATGGAGCCGCTGCCCATCGACGGGCGCCTGCGCAAGGCGGCCCTTCGCATGCCTGACGAGATTGAGGAGGCCAGCGGCTTCACGCTCTTCGGCCGTCGTATCAAATCGCTCATCTACACCACCGACGTCGCGGTCATCCGCAACTCCAACGCCGATGCCGTCTTTGCCGTTTACCCCTTCACGCCGCAGCCCGCCATTACGCAGGCGCTGCTGACCGTCGCCGAGTGCCCGGTCTTCGTAGGCGTGGGCGGTGGCACCACCACCGGCAAGCGCTCCGTTCAGATGGCAGCCGTCTCCGAGATGCAGGGCGCGGCGGGCTGTGTGGTCAACTCCCCCGCCACCGCCGAGATGGTCGAGCACATCACCAACATCGCCGACATCCCCGTCATCGCTACGGTCGTTCGCTGCGACGACGATGCCCACGCCAAGGTGCGCGCTGGAGCCAAGATTCTCAACATCGCCGCCGGCAAGAACACGCCCCAGGTCCTACGCGAGCTGCGCAAGCACTATCCCAACCTGCCGCTCATCGCGCCGGGCGGCAAGACGCCCGAGAGCATCCGTGAAACCATCGCCGCCGGCGCCAACGCCATCATCTGGACGCCGCCTTCGGCCCAGCAGCTGCAGACCGACATGATGCAGCGTTATCGCAAGATGAAGGAAGACGCCACACCTGTCATCTCGCACGACGATGTGCCCATTATCGACCAGGTCTCCGCCGCCGAGGTCAGCCAAGTCGAGAACATGAATCCCGACGTGCCGATTCCCGACGAAGTCATCGAGCGCGTCGCTTCGATCCACGAGCGCGTCGAGGAGCATCGCGCCAACCGCGGCCTCAAGCCGTCACTGCACGGCTTCTTCTTCCGCGGAAAGAAACGCTAACCCCAACAGCAAGGCCCGCCCCACAAACGTGAGGCGGGCCGTTTTCGTTTGAGCAATCATGCAGCGATGTGATGGGGCAAACTAATCCACGCGCTTGTCGCCCATAAAGAAGAGCGCCACCGTACCAGGTCCGGTATGCGAGCCAATCAGAGTACCGATGTTATTGATCTCAATCTTGCCTTTAAGCTGCGGAATCTGTTCCTCGATCAGCGCCGCAACTGCCTCGGCATCCTCGCGGCACGCCGAGTGCGACATGACGCACTTACCCGAATAATCCGCACCGTCCTGCACGTGTGCCATCATGGTCTTAGCCATCTCGGAAATCGCGCGCTTCTTAGTGCGAATCTTCTCACGTGGCGACAGCCCACCTTCGCAATCGACCGTCATAAGCGGGCAAATCTTAAGCGCCGTGCCGATGATCGCGCTCGCAGCCGAAATGCGACCGCCGCGCAGGTAGCTCGACAGATCGGTCGAGAAGAACCAGTGATGCAGGTTGAGCTTGTGCTCCTCGATCCAGGCAGCCGTCTCGTGGAGTGAAGCCCCGCTATCGCGCACGTCGGCGGCACATTCCGCCAGCAGGCCAAAGCCCGAAGACGCCGCCAGCGAATCGATGACGCGCACCTTGCCGCCCTGGGGATAGCGATCCGCGAGCATCTGCGCCGCAACGCAAGCCGAGCCATACGTACCCGAAATACCCGACGACAACGTCAGGTGCAGCACGTCTTTACCCTCGGCAACAAACGGCTCCCAAAACTCCTCGTACTCACCCACGCTCACCTGAGACGTCTTGGGCATGGCGCCCGAGGCAATCTGGGCAAAAAACTTGTCCGGCGTAATCGACTGATACAGATCGTCCGTATAGACAACATCGTCGATCTCGTAATGAAAACACACGACAGGGATATTGCGCGACGCAAAGAACTCACGGGTTCGGTCGGCGGCGGATTCACAGGTCAGGACAAAATCACTCATATGAGGCTCCTTACTCATTGCTGCGCAAATTATCGCACAGTGAGCCTACATGCGGTACATATGTCCACTATTTACCAAATCGAACCAAAAATAGTGAACATCTTTACCACCATCGTCTCCACCGGCCCCACGTATAAATATCTGAGAAAACACCCTCTGTCGTCTCCACCCAACCAACACATCTACCTTCACTAAATCGATTTACCAAACCATTCAGCCGACAATTCAGCCGCTGGCGCAAAATCGAAACAAAAGCGGCGCATACTGATAAACGTTTGACGCTGTTTATCAGTTTTACCAGCCCCATCGGAAGGTGTTTCATGGTCGCATTCGATCGCAATCCGCAAGACTTCAAGTATCTGCGCCTGCTGTCGAGACAGTTTCCCACCGAGCAATCCGCGTTTACCGAGATCATCAACCTCTCGGCCATCCTCAACCTGCCCAAAGGCACTGAGCATTTTATGAGCGACGTGCATGGCGAGTACGAAGCCTTTATGCACATCCTCAACAACTGCTCGGGCGTCGTGCGCGAGCATGTCGACGAGATCTTTGGCGACACGCTCTCCTTTGACGAGAAGGGCGAGCTGTGCACGCTCATCTACTACCCGCGCGAGAAGATCGAGCTGGTCCGCAGCCGGCGCGAGGACTCGCCCACCTGGTACAAGACGATGCTTGACCAGCTCATCATGGTCGCCCGGTCGCTTTCAAGCCGCTACACGCGCTCCAAGGTGCGTAAGGCTATCCCGCGCGATTACGCCTATATCATCGACGAGTTGCTGCACACGCATCCGGACGAGAACAACTATCGCGTGCGCTATCACGAGCGCATCGTGGAGTCCATTCTGGAGACCGCCAGCGCCGACGACTTTATCGAGTCGCTCGCCTCGCTCATCAAGCGCCTGGCCGTCGACCACCTGCACCTGGTGGGCGACATCTTCGACCGCGGCGGCGGCGCGGCCAAGATTATGGACCGCCTGCTCACCTACCATTCGCTCGACATCCAGTGGGGCAACCACGACCTGCTGTGGATGGGCGCTGCGGCCGGTGAGCCTGCCTGCATCGCCACGGTGCTGCGCAACAACCTACGCTACGACAATTACGAGATCCTGGAGAACGACTACGGCATCTCGCTGCGTGAGCTTGTCGCCTTTGCCGATGCCACCTACACCGCCGGTGAGTCCATCACCCCGCTGATCAAGGCCATCAACGTGCTGCTCTTTAAGCTCGAGGGCCAGATTATCCAGCGCCACCCCGAGTTCGATATGACCGACCGCCTGTTACTCGACAAGATCGACCACGACACCGGCACGGTCACGCTCGCCGACGGCAGCGTGTGGCCGCTCACGACCAACGACTTCCCCACCGTCGACCCGGCGGACCCCTACACGCTCACGTCTCAGGAGCAGCACATCATCGACAAGCTCGTGTCCGAGTTTGTCACCGCCGATCACCTGCATCGCCATATCGATTTCCTCTACACCCACGGCTCGATGTACAAGGTCGCCAACGGCAACCTGCTCTTCCACGGCTGCGTTCCGCTCAACGAAGACGGCACCTTTAGCAGCATGAACTGCCTGGGCACCTGGCACGCTGGCCGCGATTATCTCGATTTTTGCGACCACATCGCCCGCCGCGCGTGGCGCGTGGGCGACCGCGATGCCCTCGACTGGATGTGGTACCTGTGGATTGGCTTCAATTCACCCGCCAGCGGACGCCTGGTGCGTACCTTTGAGCGCGCCTATATCGCCGATAAGAGCACCTGGGTCGAGCCGATGGACCCGTACTTTACGCTTACCAAGTCGCCCTCGGTCTGCGACGACATCATGCGCGAGTTTGGCGTCGCGCCCATGGCATGTTCGCCGACCGGCCACATCATCAACGGCCACACGCCCGTTAAAACCACCAAGGGTGAACAGCCCATCCGCGCCGAGGGCAAGCTACTGGTCATCGATGGCGGCTTCTGCCGCGCTTACCATCCCAAGACGGGCATCGCCGGCTATACGCTCATCTCGAGCTCGCGCGGCTGCCGCCTCAAGTCGCACCGGGCCTTTACGACGGTTGCCGAGGCACTCACGCGCAACGTGGACATCGAGAGCGAGACCAACCGTTTTGACCAAGCAGACCGTCGCCGCATGGTGAGCGACACCGATACTGGCGCCAAGATTCGCAGCCAGATCCAGGACCTGCGCCAGCTGCTCGATGCATATAGAAACGGTGCTATCGAGGAGCACGCCTAGCACCACCCGCGGGGATTGGCTAAACTTGCTAAGTTTGTCATCCCCGCGGCGCTTCGGCGCCAGCTTAAGGCAGGTACTATGCAAAAGCTCCTTGCGCAGATCATGAAATTTGGCGTCGTCGGTGTCATTGCCACGGTTATCGACTTTGGCATTATGAATCTGCTCCACTACGGTCTGGGCCTCAACATCCTAATCGCCAACACCAGCGGCTTTATCATCTCACTCATCTTTAACTACCTCGCAAGCATGAAGTACGTGTTTGCGCACAAGGAAGGCATGAGCCGCCGCCGCGAGTTCATCATCTTTGTCGTGCTTTCCGTGATCGGCCTGGCTCTCAACGACGGCATCGTGCTGGCGCTCAACGCCGGCCTGGGACTCGAGGCCAATATCGCCAAGATTTGCGCCACCGCGCTTGTCATGGTCTACAACTTTGTGACCCGAAAGATCTTCCTGGAGGGCGACGAGACCAAATAGCTCGACACCCCCGCAGCATTACGGCGCCCACGGACGATGCGCACTCAGCGCAGTATCGTCCGTGGGCGCCGCTCGTTTACGGGAAGATTTGCAACGTTTGCGGATTAGCTCTTGAAAATTTGGCGAGTTCATATAGTTCTTGGCAAAGACCTTACGTTTCCCTTGTAAAAGCTCTAAAGTATCCTCTGCTCGATTCATCAACGCATTGGATGTGATTACGTGCGCAAGGCGCTGGCACAACCTCATAACAAGCAGTTCCTCAAGTTTGCTGTCGTGGGTCTTATCTCCTTTGGCATCGACTGGGGCATGCTCATTGCGCTCGTCGAGCTGTTCCACCTCGACTTTTTGATGAGCACCACGGTTTCGTTTATCACGTCCGTCGTGGTCAACTACTGGCTCAGCATGAAGTACGTGTTCGACCACCGCGAAGGCATGAGCCGCAAGCGCGAGTTCACGATCTTCACCATCCTGTCGGTGATCGGCCTGGGCCTCAACGACCTGTACATGTTTGTGGGCGTCACGTTTTTGAGCATCGGCTACCAGGCCATGAAGGCCATCGCCACGTTCCTCGTCACCTGGTACAACTACTTCAGCCGCCGCTTCTTCCTCGAGGGCGCACGGTCGTAGTCGATCACTATTTGCTTGAATGTATAACCGGTTGGAATTCCCATTCCAACCGGTTTTTTGTTTGCCGAGAGACCCGGCGACCCAGTCCTCTACGCATGAAAAACGGGTAGCCCGGATGTTTGTCCGAACCGCCCGTCTGGCGCGCTATGTCGAGGCCTCTAGCCTGTCACGTAATACCAAACCACGTTGTCGCCGTTGGAGAGAACATAGTTGCTGCACGCCGTCATGGGCGATGTGCCGTTGACGGAGTACATCCAGCCGCTCGTGCCGCCGTGCTGTTTCTCGGCCAAACCGCCAATCGCGGAAACGTACGTGCCGTACGACGAGCCATGCGCGTTGACAGAAAGGCCCAGCGCACACAGGGCATCGTAGACGGTAGCGCCTTCGTTAAAGGTAAAGGTGCCACCAGAGGACACAGGATTGCCCACAGCGCTCGATGTGACCGAAACCGTTACCGTGATGACGTAGTTGGACTCCTGCGAGCCGCTCTGGCCGCCCGAGGAGGCGTTTCCACCATTAGAGGATGAGGCTCCATCAGACGACTGGCCACCGCCCGAAGAAGCACCGCCAGACACATTGGAAGTATCACCGGCTCCCGTATTCTGGGCAGCGGATTTAGCTCCAGTCTTCTTGCTATCCTGACCATCGGACTTCTTGCTATCCGAGCTTTTATCCGATTCCTTGTGCGAAGACCCGGAATCGTCCTTGGCGTCGTTCGAGCCCTTGGACTCATCTTTTGCGTCATTCGATGACTTGGAATCCTTGGAACTGGCCTCGCCCGAAGTCGTAGTCGAGCCAGACGCCTTGGTGTCCTTGGTGACGACGCTCTCCCCCGTCACGGTCTGAATGATCCAGTCGATGGACCAGGCACCGCTTGTGGAAGGATGGACGAAACCCAGCGAGACGACGATCAGAATGGTGCATGCAGCAGTCAGAACGCCGAGGAGCGCTTTGCGACGAGAGGTGGACGCCGCCGAAGCGGCGCCCTTTTGCTTTGGATCATCGAGCTGGATAAACGAGGAGTCGGGCTGTTGCCCGCTGGTCTCCTTGGGCTTATCGGGCATTACCGTCACCCTTGCCGCGCTTGGTCAGCACGAAGACGGCGATGAGCGCGAGGCCAATCACGCCGGCGGCGATGCCAACGATGGCGAGCGGATTGGTGCCAGTCTCCTGCTCGGAAGCACTAGAGGACTTCTTAGCAGTGGTCGTGGAAACAGCACCCGTATCGGACTTGGAATCGGACTTCTTGTCGGACTTGCCGTCCTTCCTGTCAGACTTCTTGTCAGACTTCTTCTCGTCCTTCTTGTCGGACTTATCGGAGTCCTTCTTGTCGGACTTGTTGTCCTTGGTCTCGGTCTTGGTCGACACCGTCGTCTTGGTCGTCGGCTTATGACCCGGGGCGACAGCGCCGCCAGTCTGCTGGCCCTTAGAGCCGGAACCAGTGCCGGCACCAGCACCAGAACCGTTGCCAGCGCCACCGTTGCCACGATTAGTGCCAGAACCACCATTGCCGCCAGGGTTAACAGCATTCTTGGTCCACTTGGCATACAGCGTCAGATCGGCCGTCACCGGCGTACTGAAGTCATACGCCTGCGTGCAAGTCTCATCGGTATACCAACCGCCGAAAGCGTAGCCATCGCGCGTCGGATCGGCCGGCTTGACCAGCTTGCCGTCGGCCGTAGCAACAAACTTAGTGTCGCAAGCAGACCCGCCGTTGGAATTAAAAGCAACCGTCCAAGACTCAACGGCCCCAAGCTTGAACAGCGTGCCCGAGTCATTGATGTAGTAGAGATTGCCAGATGCATCGGCAATGACCGGAGAGTCACAGTACTGGTAATGGCCAGCCGCATCATAAATCTGCGTTGCTTCCGCGTCACCAAGCGTGTAGCGGTACACGCCACCACCAGCAGAGTAGTTGACGTAATCCTTGCTATCCGCGCTGTTAACGGTGAAGTACACATAGGTCTTGCCGCCCTGAACACTCACCAGCGGAGTAGCAGCAATACCGTTGAGGCCAGCCGGCAGCGCCTTGCCGTCGGCAGCAGCGACCATCGTGGTCTTACCCGTCTTCAGGTTATAGAGAACCAGAGCAGAGCCCGTAGCCGTCTGTCCGCCGACAATCAGATTGTCACCAAACACCGCAGGGGCGCTCAGATTATTCGTAAGGCCCAGATCAACCGTCTTCTGTGCACTCAGCACACCCTTCGCCGAAAGCGAAATCACATGGAGCTTTCCATCGTGCGTCATCTGATAGAAGGTCGAACCATTGGACGGATCGGCAATGCAATCGGCATTTGCGACAGCGCCGAGCTTCATGGTCGAAACGACATCGCCCGTCGTCTTATCAATGCACTTAAGCGTGCCCGCGCTCGTAGGAACAATGGCGTACTTATCCGTCAGCGCAGCGCCAGTCCAATAATAGCCCTCGGAGGGGTCAATGTTCTGCCAAGAAACTTCGCCCGTGGCAATCTTGATACGCTTCAGGGAGCCGTTGCCGTAGGTCGCGTTGTAGTTCTCGTCATACGAAATATCGACCGTACCAACATAGACGTACTCGCCGTCCGAAACCACGGTGCAGGAGCTCTGCGTCAAGTCCGTCAAACCAGGCGTCAGCCACTTGCAGATCAGCTTGTCCGCAGTAATCGCCTGGACCGCACCGCCGTTGAGCGGAACGATGATAAGGCCGTTGGTATAGATCGGACGAGAGGTGTAGCTCACCTTGGAGGCAAGCGGCGCAGAGGCAACCTTTTTGCCCGTGGACGAATCGATCTTAATGAGCTCGTTCTCGGTCGCGATGTACACAAAACCGTTAGCAATGACAGGCTCGCTGCAGTTGGCATACTGCTGACCGGACTCGGCCTTCCAATCGAAGGCCCACTTAAGACCGGCGGCTTGCGCAGGCGTCTTGGCATCCGTTACGGTCGAACCGTTGCCACTGTTGCCGTAGCCGGCCCAGTCGGCATCCCAATCAGGAGTCGTCGCACTCGGGTCCACGACAATCTTGTCGGGATCGGGCATGGCCGAATCGTCGGTGGTATAGGCAAGCGTAACCTTATCGCCGCTCTTGAGCGTAATCTGATTGGCGCAGAGTAAGGAGGGCTCTCCATTGATATACAGGTGCCAATATTTATTGGTCGCAGCATCCCAGACATACGGCTTGTGATCGAACGGCGAAGTAATGGAATTCAGGAGCCAGTATGCACCGCTCTGGGAGGCGTTGTAATCAACGCCCTTCTCCTTCAGAACCGTCTCAATAAGGTCCTGGGCCGTAGAGCCTTCGGGCAAAGAAACATTGCTTGCCGAGCCCCAGCGAGTATTGTTGCCGTTGACATCGGGACCGATAACATCGACGGACCCAAGAACCTGACCGGGGAGGGCATCGGCGTCAGCACCATACATAAAGGTGACGGTATCGCCCTCTTGGAGCTTGTAGGCACCGGCGCCAACGTTGGCGAACTTGCCATTTACGTAGAAGTGCCAATAGCTTTTGGTCGCAGCGTCCCAGCCATAGGATTTACCATCGAACGGCGAAGTAATGCCGTTGAGGAACCAGCCCCAAGACGATTCGCTAGCATCGAGCTTAAGGCCGGTCTGCTCAAGGAGATCCTTGGCAGTAGAACCCGCCTTGAGACTCGTCTGGCCCGTCGAAGCCCAAACCTGCTGCTTGCCGTCCTTGCCCTTACCGAGGACCTGAACGGAAGCATGGACGGAATCAGAGGGCAACTGGTCGCCCCAGCCACCGTAGAACCACGTAACGGTATCGCCAGCATGAATGGTGACATTGTCTGCCGTGTAGTCGCTCGACTTGCCGTTGATGAACAGCTGCCAATAGGTCGAATAATCGAGCGGCGTACCCAGCTCAACGCCGTTGTACTTAAGGCTCAAAATGATGGAGCCCGCAGCAAAGGCGTCGATGCCATTTGCCTCGAGCGCGACCTTCGTAAGGTCAAGTGCGCTCGAGCCGGACGTCACCACATACTGCGCGTTATCGACCCAAGCCTGAGTCTTGCCCTGGGCATCGCGACCAATGACGGTCACATTTGCGGCAACCTGGTCCTTAACGACAGGGGACGCGCTACCAGCCGTATAGGCAAACTCAATCTTCTGCCCCTGGGTGAGCTTGACGCTGCTCGCGCCAACCGAGGAAGACGCGCCGTCGACGAACAGCTGCCAGTAGGCATAAGTCGCCGGATCGAAGGCAAGCGTGCGGCCATCGCTCGGGGATGTGATGCTTTCGAGGTAGAAACCGTATGCCGTGTTCGGATCGTAGTCCGCCTTGAAGCCCGTCTTCTCCTGCAGCTTAATGAAGGCATCCGCAGCCGTCGCGCCCTCGTCGAGCTTGAGCTGCGTAGGTGCCACCCACGTCTGAGCCTTGCCGTCGGCATCGGTGCCGATAATCGAGAACGAGACCTCGACTTGCTTCTTGGCGACATCGCCGGTTTCCGTCGGGTTCTCTGCCTGGACGGCAGCCGCGGCGGCAGATCCTGCTTGGCCAGCGGATGCCGTCGAAGACTGCTCGCTCGCGGCAGAGTTCTCCCCCGTCGCCGAGCCTTCGTCGCCAGTTACCGTCTCTGTTGTGGCGGCACTAGCCGCAGGCGCGCTCCCGGAATCTGAAACCTCGGCGCCGCTCTGCTCAGCGGCACCGCCCGCAAGCGCTGCGTCCTCACTCGGCGTCGCAGCCTGAGCCACAGCCTCGGAGATGCCCTCGGCGCCATCGGCCCACAGTTGAGCGGGCGTGGTGCTGAATGCCATCGCGAAGGCCAGGAATGCCACCAGGCCGCGCTTGGCTACGCCGCGCGCAATCGCCCCATGGCGACGCAACGAGGCGCGCTTGCGCTCGTCCTCAAACATATCCATTTGTCCCCCATTGTCTGTACTTGGGGCGTTGCCTTGCGGCTGCCCCACGTCATCGCGCATACTGCGCTCGAGTTCCCCCATCGGGGTCCCCCTTCCCTCCAGAGCCCTATGCACACCGGCGGCTTGAGCCGCAGCAGCATGCAAGATGGGAGGCGATCCGACTTAACCTTAACGGCTCAGGCGCGCCGTCCGATCTGCGACGCGAACATCCCGAGCCAAGAGGAATTACGGTTACTGGTACAGCCGGGGACTTGCACCCCGATTCTCCCAAACGCGCAGGAAAACCGCGCATTCGTGCGTCTCCGCACCACCATCTAGGCCATTGATTATTGCCGTCAGTATGCTAACACGCAAAAGGGCCTCGCACGCAGGCGAAACCCAAGGTAAAAGCTATTGTTTGCGATAGGAAAATGCGGTGACGGTCGCAGCCTCTAGTGCTTGCCGCCGTGGCTGTTGAGCCAGATATTGCGGCCCAGCATAAGCGCCAGCACCAGCGCGCTCACGTATCCAAAGAAGCCGATGACCGGAATGCCGAGAACAACCGGCTCGATGCGCGCGTAGTACACCACCGACGAACCGATAAACAGACCGGCGATAACGATGGCCATCGACATGCGGTCGATAATTCCGCCCAGCTGTCGCAGAGCCTTATCGCTGCTCATGATCTGCGTGTTCACCTTAAGCTGTCCGCGTGTGAGCATACGCGAAGCCAGTCCCAGGTACTCAGCCGCCTCGAGTGAGCCCTTCGCTGCGCGATAGCTGCTCGCGGCAAGATCGCGCCCCATGTCGCGCACGCGCGCATAGGTGCTTTTCTCGTTTTTGATGTGCGTCTGGATAATCTGGATCATGTTCACGTTGGGCATGTACTCGGTCAACAAACCCTCGAGCGTCACCATGCCGCGCGCGAACATCGTCACCACGCTCGGCAGCTCAACGTCATTTTTGCGCGCGAGGTTTAACAGCGAGGTCAAAAACTCGCCGATATCCAGGTCCTTCAGGTCAAGTCCCGCAAAGTCGGCAACGATAAAGTCCAAGTCGGACAAAAACGCCGAATGATCGAGCTCGGCCGAGTCGCCACGCGTCACGGCGAAGCGCATGAGCGAATCCTTGAGCTTGGGCACGTCGCCCTCGGCCACGGCGAAAATCATGTCCTTGACGATACCGCGGTCGTGGCTCGACATGCGTCCGACCATACCCAAGTCGATAAAGTAAACGATGCCGTCCTTGAGGATGATGTTTCCCGCATGCGGGTCAGCATGGAAAAAGCCGTCATCAAGCACCTGCGACGAGTAGTCCTCGACAATCGCGGCACCGATCTTTTCCAAGTCATAGCCCTCGGCCACCAAGCGTTCAGGATCGGCGATCGAAATGCCGTCGACGTAGTCCATAACCACCACGTGTTCGGTGCACAGGTCCAGATAGGATTTAGGGCACGTCACGCCATGAACGCTCTTATGGAACTCGTAGAAGTCGTTGAGGTTTTTGGCCTCGGCCAAAAAGTTGGTCTCCTCGCGAAACGAGGTCCACAGCTCCTCGACCACGCCGTGCAGGTCAACGAATTGATCGGTGTTGACGAACTTGGAAACGATACGCACCACCGAGCGGATGATATCGATGTCCTGCGCCATAACCTGCTGCGCACCGGGGCGCTGCACCTTGACGGCCACGTCCTCGCCCGTCACCAGACGAGCGCGGTGCACCTGCGCGAGCGATGCGCTACCAAGCGGATTGGGATCGATCGCATCGAACATCTCCCCCAGGCGCAGGCCGTATTCTTCCTCCAGACAGCGAAGCACTACCTCGTACGGCACCGGCTCCACGTCGGAGCGCAGACGACGCAGCTCGTCGCAAAAGCGTTGCGGCAGAATCTCGGACCGGTTGGCCAGAATCTGCCCCATCTTGACGAACATGGGGCCGAGCTCCTCGAGCAGGCGGCGCAAGCGAACCGGCGTGAGGTTATCCCACACACGGTACTTTTTGACCAAGCGAACAATCTGCCCGATGCGTTCGCGACGACCCGCCGGCGTGAGCTGGTATTCCTCGTCCGGCGCCATCGCGTCGGGCTCTTCGGGCACCATATCGACAGCGCGCGGCTTTTTGCGAGCGCCCGAGACGGCGGCATCGACCTCATCGACAACCGCCGCCTCGTCACCCAAAGGATCTAGATTGTTGTAATCGGTGGTGGAATCTGCCATCTGCGCTGCTACTCGGCCTCTTCGGCATCCTTCGCATCGTCGGGCTCAACGGACTCGACGGGCACCGAGGTCACGTTGTCCTCGACCGAATCGACGATGTCGCGCACATGGGCCAGGAAGGCCGTGCGCTCGGGGGCGGTCATGACGCGGACCCGGGCAAGGATGAGCTCGTCAAGCACGCGCTGGGCCGCGGTCTCGCCCTGCATGCCCAAGCGCTCGGTCAGATCGGAGATGGTACCGCCGGCCTGCTCGAACATGTCGGACACACTGCGGGCGATATCGGGGGTGGCGGTGTCCTTGCGGACCTGCTCGCCCTTGGTGTTAAGGTCGTCGAGGACCTTCTTGCCGCCTTCGACAGCAACGGCGGCAGCGCCAAAGCCCACGTTAATGGCGCCGTTAACAAGCTGATCGAGTTTCATAACCATGGTTATCTCCAATCACAAACAACTGCATTGGCGTTCTTGTACCCAAGATTGAGCGAAAGCGACAAAGCGTTTTAGCGCTATTCGATCGACGGGAAATCCCTACCTCACGTTGTCATTCATCGCGAAAGAGTTCTTCATGGCGCAGCTCGTGGTGTAAAGCACCTTGCCCAGCAGGGCATCGGTCTCCACGCGAACACGCTCGGCAAAGGCCTCGTTGGCGCGTGCAAGCTCGGCAGGCACCTCGACCTCGGGCAGAGCGGCTACGGCAGCGTCGACGTCATGGATCTGCTTGTGGCCCATGCCACCGATCTTCTCCTGATAATCCTCGACCGCGCGGGCGCACTCATGGAAGCGGACGTCAGCCAGCGCGCCGATCAGGCGGTTGGCCCAGTAGAAGTTTTCGGACGTCACGCGAGCCTGCGTGTCGGCATAGTACTCGGGCATGGTCTCGACGTTGGCGTACAGCGGGACCAGCGCGTTAAACGAGTTGGAGCCAAAGGCCATCCACTGCACGGCGCGATACGCCGGCTGCGCATAGGGGCGCAGCTGCAACACGGCGAGCTGGCTGTTGCGGTTGATGCCGATGGGGCGATAGGCGCCGCGCGTGGCGGGCGTGCCCTTACTGCCGTAGCAGTCGTACTCCGTGCCCTGGTAGTGGCTCGAGAGTACGTACTTGATGTCCTCGATGGTCACCTTGCGCTCGGGCACGCGGCTCCAGGGGATATCGTCGCTCTCGGGCGTGTAGTCGGCGTCGGGGCCATCCCACACGTCGCTGGGGTTGAGGCAGCGCTGCATGTACCAGGCGCGCGGCGTGTTGTAGACGTGGTCGCTGTCGCTATGCGAGCCAAATGCCTCGCGCGGGTTAAAGACCGTCGCCGGACCGTCGCCCTCGACGCCCAGCGTCAGGTCCAGATGCCACTCGGCCATCCAGGAGCGCAGGTCGGCCGAGCACATGTGGTCGGTCTGGGCGCCCTCGGCGTCATCCAGGTCAAAGCTGTCGATACCCAGCTGGTTGGGCATGGTCACATAGGCGTCGTCAGGCACGCGCTTGGCAATCCAGTGGTGGCCGCCGATGGTCTCGAGCCACCAGATCTCGTCCACGTCGCTAAAGGCGATACCGTTGTTCTCGTAGGTGCCGTAGCGCTCGAGCAGGTCGCCCAAGATACGCACGCCGTCGCGGGCGGACTTGGCATACGGCAGCACCAGGGTCACCATGTCCTCCTCGCCCAAGCCACCGGACTGTGCCGGAACATATCCGTCCTCGCCCTCGTTGCCCTTGGCGGGCACATAGTCCACGAGCGGATCGGCACCGCGGACGCGCTCGTTGGTGGTGAGCGTCTCGGTTGCGGACATGCCAACATTGAGCTCGTTGAATCCGGCCTCGGCCCAAATACCGTGACCGGGAACGACGTCGGGGACGCTCGTGTAGCGCATGGGATTGTCGGGCAACTCAACGGTCAGGTGGCTCAGGACGCTCGTGTAGACACGCGGCTGCTCGTCGGGATGCACCACGCGCATGCGCTTGGGCTCAAACACCCCGTTGGACGAGTCCTCGTTGCGGGCGACCAGCGTCGACCCGTCGTAGCTCGCGTTCTTACCAACCAAAATCGTTGTGCACGGCATGCGCATCCTCCTTGAGCGAAGAAATCAAACGATAACAGTGTATCGCTTCGGCGCAAAAAGGGCGAAACCACGGCTTCGGCAGCCCCTGTGGGCAAAAACGCCTATTTCGATGCGCGCTCCGCCGCCTCGATCACGTGTTTGGCGAGGATCGCCGTGGTCACAGCCCCCACGCCGCCCGGCACGGGAGTAATTGCGCCAACGATCGGTTCCGTAGCATCAAAATCGACATCGCCGACCAGCTTGCCAGCGGCCTCGTCCCAATTAATGCCAACATCGATGATCGTCTGGCCCTCGCGAACCGCATCCGCGCCAATCGTGCGCGCGCGTCCAACGGCCGCAACCACAATATCAGCTGCACGGCACTCAGCAGCCAAGTCGCGCGTATGCGTATGGCACGTCGTCACCGTGGCATTGCAAGCCGTAAGCATGGCGGCAACGGGACGACCAATCACCAGCGACCGACCGACGACCGCGACCTTTGCCCCATCCAGCTCAACACCGTAATGGTCCAGCAACGCCAACACGGCCTCGGCCGTGCAGGGAGCAAAGCCCTCGCCACGACCCGAAAGCGTGGTAAGCAGCGAGGCCGGCGTCATGGAGTCGACGTCCTTGGCGGGATCGAGCGCCGCGGCAACCGCATCCTCGTCAAGTCCAGCGGGAAGCGGGCGAAACATCAGGCAGCCGTGAACAGCGGGGTCAGCATTGATGTCCTTAATAGCCGCCAGCAGCTCGTCCTGCGAAACATCGGCGGGAAGCAAAATGCGGCGAGCCTCGATGCCAACCTTCTCGCAGCGCTTGAGGGCGCCGCGCTCGTAAGATAGATCGTCCTCGCGCTCGCCCACGCGAACGATGGCGAGCGTCGGCACAACGCCGCGCTCACGCAAGGCGGCACAGCGAACAGCAAGTTCCTCGGTCAGCGCGCGAGCAACAGGAGCACCCTTCAGTAGCTCAGCCATGGCTATCCTCTCTTCCTTGCAGCGTCGGCGGCGCGGCGCGCCAGCGCATCGGCGCGCGGCAACCATGTGTCGAGCAGCTCATCACACGCCGTCTCGAGCTCCTCGGCACGAACGCGATCTTTCATAGACGTGGTGTTCGCAAAGAGCGTCAAGCTCGCGCCCTGCATAGCGGCACGGCAGAACACGGCGCCGCACGCCACATCGGACAGCAGCTGACGCGAACCCTTGTCGGCCATGTCCTCGAGCAGCGCCAGCGCACGCCCGCAGGCATCCATAATGCGATACGGCGGCATAGCGGCCACATGCAGCGCATCCTGAATCGCGGTCGCTCGAGCCGGATCGTCACGCGGAATACCGTACGCCGCGGACACCCGCCTGTAGGCACGAACGTCCTCGGAAACCAACTCGACAAGCTCCTGGGCCAGCTCATCAGCCTGGGCAAACGCGCGCGTCAGGTCATCCGCACGATCAGCAAGCGCGGGATTAGTCGCACCGTAGCGGGCAACCATTCCGCACAGCGAGGCGCCCAGCGCGCCCACAAAGGCGCTCGCGCTGCCACCGCCGGGAACCGGCTCGCGCGCGGCAAGCGCCTCGGCAAACCCGCGGCAGGTCTTGTCCATCATCTCTTGGCTCATACGCATGCACCTTCAAGTCATATACATCGGTCGGGTGGAAACCGCCGACCGACCGCATCGATCACATAATGGTGCTAAGTCTAGCCCATAAGTACATAAGCGTCAGCGCACCTGGCCATCGCGGATTTCTATGACGAACGATAGGCGTCGGCACCGCAAACATGGAACACATGGCCCACCTTTCGAGACTTCCGGGCGGTCGCGCGCGCAGACGTGGTGTAAGAGTGTCCTGAGGTCCGTCGCTGCAAGTC
>URBM01000011.1 GCA_900545995.1 uncultured Collinsella sp.
CGAGATCCTGAGATGTCTCGTGGGCTCGGAGATGTGTATAAGAGACAGCTATCATGCGGCGTCGGTAGCGGGAGACCTGCTGCGGCGAACGCTTAAGGCGTTCGACAAGGTCAGCGGTGGTGGACTCTTCTTCGTCATCGAGCATGGCGATGAGGAATCGCTTGTCCTCTGCAGTGAGTTCCCGATAGGTTGCCGCAAGGATTCGGTCGTCCATCTCGTCGCGCGCGATTTTGATTCCCAGGTCAAAGTCGCGTGACGAGATTTCCTTCGAATCGCTTGTGAGATCCCAGGCACGGTAGCCTACGAGTTGCAATAGGAAGGGAAAACCAGAGATCGAGCGAACGGCTCTATCGATTCCCTCAGCATCTGCCAGGCGATCGTTTTCCTGGATTGTGCGAATCAAGGCTTCGCGTACGTCATAGTCGGCAATGCGACCCAGATGATATTGCTGGGCGCGGCGAAGGAACGAGACCGTCTTGTGGTTCAGCAACGTCGAGACGTTGTTGGGAAGTCCCGCCATGAGCAGCGCGACACGTTTCCCATCGGTCACAAAGTGCTGATACGTCGCTGCGAGCTGAATCATCTCGTCGAGTGTCGGGTCCACCTCGTCAACCGTGACGAGCAGACCGGTGCCCGCCTCGTTGAGCTGGTCGATGATGTCGCTCATGCGATAACGCCAGGTTGAGGCATTGTGAACGCGACTGACCTCGACGCTGCCGAGCGGTGCAATTCCGAGGCCGGTGACTTCGAAGTGGGTGGACGAGTCGATGAGATGGGCTGCGGCACGTTTCGTCCCGAGCTCGATTTCCTCAAGCATTCCCGGGAGCGCGGTTGCCTTTACGGCTATCCAGCCGTGGGATTCCGCCCTCGTCGCGAGCGACGACATGAGAGCGGTTTTACCGGTTCCACGCGCGCCCGAGAAGATCGAGGTCAATTCTGGGCGCCTGCGCTGGCTCAAGAAGGCACGGTCCAAATCCCGAATAATCTGTTGTCTGCCAGCGAGATGGGCAGGAACCTCGCCAAAACTGGGGGTAAACGGGTTCTCGAGATATTCCACAAGGCTCTCCTTTCACACCGTCGTTTAACTTCATTTTATTTTAGTTAATTTCAGTTAAAAACGATTAATTTTATTTCAAAGTATCAGGTTGGCGTCGCGCGTTATCGAAGTGGTGCTTGAATAACTTACGTTGGAGCCCGAAAATGGGTTCAACCCATTCGCGAAATTTGTACGCCCTATTGTGAGTGGGCTCTCAAATGAGCTGATGCCGCCATCGTGCGGCTGATGGGGGCAATCATGAAAAACAGAATCTATGGGTATGCTCGAGTTTCGTCAGCAGATCAGAACCTGGATCGCCAACTGGATGCGCTGGAGCGGTTTCCGGTCCAAACGAATTTGATCTACGCTGACAAAGCGAGCGGAAAGGACTTCAGGCGTCCTCAGTACCAGCGTCTTCTTCGTCGTCTGCGCGAAAGGGACGTTCTGGTGATTAAGAGTATCGACCGATTAGGCCGCGACTACCGGGAGGTTCTCGATGAATGGCGTCGCATAACGATGGACAAACGCGTTGCCATCGTGGTACTCGATATGCCATTGCTTGATACACGCGAACAGCCCAATGGGATTACGGGGACTTTTATTGCCGACCTAGTGCTTCAGGTTTTGAGCTATGTGGCTCAGGTGGAGCGCGAAAACATAAAGCAGCGCCAGGCGGAGGGTATCGCGTCGGCGCGTCTGCGGGGTGTGAGATTTGGGAGACCGACGCTCGAACGTCCGGATAGCTACCGCGATGTCATCAAATCATTCGAAGGAGGTGAAGTTACGAGGCGAGAGGCCGCAATGCTCCTGAACGTCAGCGCATCGACGTTCGATCGTTGGAGACGGGCGGATACGAACTGATATGACCGTTCGCCGTCTGTCCGTCCTCTTTAACTAGACATTTTGACGAGGGGAGTTTATTGCACGGAGTCCACTCCTTCCCTCGATGTTTATCCAGTTCACGCCCTGGAACCAAATAGTGCCACCGCGTTGCCAATTCGTCTGCTTTTTGACGAGGGGGCTAGATATCGTGTTTTGTATTTAAAGGAGGACAAGATGAAAAGGCATTATGGGATGGCTGCGGCGATCTCGCTATTTGCGACGGTGCTCTGTGGGGCACTTCTGCTGAGCGGCTGTTCACAGGTTGAGAAGAAAAACGATGGGCCTGATTATGCCGATGAACGTGCAATGGCCGTGATTGCTCAAGGCTATCAAAAGCGGTCGGATTACCTTGAATCACTGGGAGAGGATGCTGATCTGAGCTCTAATAAAGTTCGAAAAGAGGCAATTAAAACCGAGATCGATAACGACAAAGAACTCAAAAAGGCGTCATTTAAAGACACTAAGATGCAAGAAGACGTCATTGCCTATCTCAATCTGCTTGATAATCAGCTTGATGTTGTCAAGAAGTATGCGGAATCGGATCCCAAGTATTACGACGAATGGGAAAAGGCCTATGACACACGATCTGCACAGCTTAAGAAACTGGTTGATCGGTATGACTTGACGGTCGATGATGAGTATCGAGATGCGTTTGACGAGCTGATCAAGAACGGTAGGACCGTGGAGGAGAAGACGCATAATGATGAGGTTATCAACGGCCTGCTCTCATCGGCGACCTTTGAGAAAAGTGACGACGGCTACGGCCTCTATACGTACACCGCAATCGTCGAAAACACCTCTGACATATCGTTCGAAAACGTTTTTCTAAATGTTGCTCTTTACGATGCCGATGGTGTAAGGGCGGAAGAATGCTACGCAGATACATCCGCCTGGGCGCCTGGCGAGAAGGTGAAGTTTGAGGTAATGAGTGAGGTAGACGCTTCGAGGGTCGCGCCGACAGTATCGAATTACAGCATCAAGGAATAATTCGCGGGAATTGGAAAGAATGCGCGACCGTTTTCTCCGAACGGTCGCGTTTTGCATTAAGCCGTTGACAGAATGATTCGTGCCGTCATGTACACGATGGAAGATGATGGAGAAGTCGGGCCCATAAAAGAAAGGCGAAGCAGGATGACAAGAACAAACTTGTTTACAACAATAACGCAAAAGCTAATCTTTGGCGGTTTGCTGGCTGTTACGGCCGTGGCGACTGCCGGGTGTATCTGGTTGTATTTGACACGTAATCCTACAACGATCACCGATGATTCGATTCGCGAGGAGATCGCGCCGGTCGTAAAGCTTGTGACGTACGAATATAACTTTACGCAGCTGCTCTCAATTGATGAAGCGGGGAATCCGCTTGGGTGGGAAAACCCCTTTACGTCTAAGCGATATGTCGCAACGATTGACGGCAAGGCTGATATCGGGATCGATGCCGATAAAATGAAGATTGAAATCAAGCGGGTTGATATGAACGACGAGAACTCAGAGGTCAAGAGCGTAAAGGTTACATTGCCTCACTCGGAAATTACCTCTTTCTCAACAGACCCCAATACACTGAAGAAATATGTTGAGGACAATGGTTTTCTGAACTGGAATCAAGTAAGTACGGACGATCTGAACGGTTTGTTGAAACAGGCGAAGAAGGAGCAGACCAAGAAGGTCGAAGAGAGCGATATGCTCAAAGAATCTGATGATAGAGCCAGCGGATTGATCGAAAAACAGGTCAAAGCCCTATGCGACGACGATGTCGATATTAACGTTACGTTTAAGTAAGGGTGAATGGTGTGTCCGATAAACGACAACAGTTTGGTGAGGCGGAGCCCGAAAAGCAGCGGAAGCCCGGTGTCGGTTCTTCTTCGCTGGAGAACATAATGTTTGGAGCATTAAATGGCGCGCAAAACGCCATTATGGGTGTGGTCAAGGAGACCCAAAAGAAATCGAGTGAATTGGCGGACGCCGCTAGCCCGTTGGCGGATAATGCGCTTAAAGGTATTACTGACTTTGCAAATGGGATTGCTTCTGCAACTGCAGCCGCGGCGAATGAACGCTACAGCGCAAAGCGACAAGAGCAACTCGGCCTGCCATCGACGCTCGTTGACGATAACGGTGATTGGGTGTTGCCCGATCCGTTGCTGACCAATCAAGAGCTTGCCGAGCTTGAGGTATTGACCGAGCAATACGAAAAGATGGTAGCGCCTTCAAAGCTCAAGCAGCTGACCGATATGGCTGGGCTAAAGATACCGGAGAATCTTCGCACTGCCGTTGGAGATGCGGTCGATGAGCTTACAAGTGAGATTCAGCAACAAGAGCTATATGCACAGGTTATGAAGCAGGTCGTCGATGGTTTCAAAGCTATCGAGGAGCAAGCTGCCAAGTACAGCGTTACTGAGGCGCAGATTGTTGAGGCCGCAAATACTACGCTTGAAGGCGTTACTATCCGTTCGATTGACGAGTTATTCATGCTTCGCAGTTTTGACGTCGCGAGGATTGCGGCAGGTGAGAACGGTAGACACTTGCTGCTTGCGGCGACCGAGGGTGCGGTGACGGGTGCTCCTGGGTTTGCCGGTTTGCCCTTCAATATCGTATTCAGCATGTTTCTCTATTATCGCGCGGTGCAGTCGGTTGCCATGATGTACGGATTTAACGTTAAAGAGGATCCGGCTGAAATGGTCATTGCGGGCGATGTGTTTTCAAACGCGATGGCTCCGTCGGCAGGCTCTGCTGATGGCATGGCTGTCACAATCGGTAAAGTGATGCTTGTAGCCGAGATGGAGGGTGTGAAGCAGACGGTCAAGAAAGGCTGGACGGCAATGGCGGCACGGGGCGGCGCGGCTATGCTTGTCACGCAGATTCGCGCCCTTGCTAATGCCGCTGCACGTAAGGCACTCGAGAATGCTGGCAAGAAGTCGCTCGAGAATAGTGTTTTCAAAAACGTACTCGAACAAATTGGCAGGAATATCACTCAAAAATCCCTCGGCAAGGCCATTCCCGTGTTTGGCGGCGTTGTCGGCGCCTTGTTTGATGTCTCGCAGATGAATCGTGTTTTGCAATATGCCAACATCTTCTACCATAAGCGGTTCATCATTGAAAAACAGGAGCGTATTGCAATACTTGTCGGTATGGAGACGGCCTCTGTGAACGGTGAGGTTGAGGCTTGCGATGCAGAAGGATAACCGACCGTGTTCTTCGATGACGGAGAACTTTGGCGGCGTTTGGTGCAAATCGGTATAGGTAGGGGTGCGGACCTAATTGCGTGACAAAGGGACTGTCCCTTTGTCACATTCCCGGAAAGCCTGCCTGGCGCAAGGCTTCATAGAGGACGATGGCGGCGCTGTTGGAGAGGTTGAGTGCGCTGATGCGGTAGTCGTCCGGGTCGACGAAGTTGCCGCAGATATCCTGCTGAAGGATGGCTTCGTGGCTGTCCTCGGTATGTCCGAGCGATTCCTCGTGGGCTTCCCAGGCCTCGGCGTTGTCAAGCGAATCGCAATCTCGCAACATGGGGATGCGTTCGCAGCGCTCGGGCGCCGCGGCAAGCAGCGGCTCGGGAATGCCCGAGCTCTCGCTGCCAAAGACCAAGTAGTCGCCATCGCGGTAGGTACTCTGCGCATAGGTGCGGCGTGCCTTTTTGGTCAGCAGATGTAGGCGACCATCGGCGGGGGAGAGGCCGTTGCGTGCAAGGAAATCCTCCCAGCCGGCATAGGTCGCCACGTCCAAGTTTTGCCAGTAGCCCAGGCCGGCGCGACGTACCGTCTTGTCATCGAGCGAAAAGCCCAGCGGCTCCACCAGATGTAGGCGGGCGCCGGTGACCACGCAGGTACGGCCGATATTGCCCGTATTGGCCGGAATCTCGGGCGCATACAGCACAATGTTGAACATGAATCTCCTTGGCTCAGAACGAAAAACCACCACGAAGGGAACAGTGAACTGCGCCCCGAAACTTGGACTGAATAAATAGCGACTACGCCGCAAGGGCCTGGTTCCGGAACTCCTCCGGCGTCAGGCCCTTCAATCTTACCTGCCTGCGCCGCGTGTTCCAATGGGCTATGTACTCCTCCAGGTCGCGCTTGAAGTCCCCGAAGCTGCCCCACTCCCTGCCGCGGTAGAACTCGTCCTTCACGTGGCCGAAGAGCTGCTCGGTGGCGGCGTTGTCGATGCAGTTCCCCTTGCGTGACATGCTTTGGGTGATGCCCGCCCCCTCCAGCCTGGAGGCGTAGGACTCGTGCTGGTACTGCCAGCCCATGTCCGAGTGCATGGTCGGCGCCGCCCCGTCTGGCAGGACCTCGAGGAGCCGGTCGAGCATCCTGTGCTGCTGGGCGAGGTCCGGCGAGGTCGATATGTCGCTCGCCACGATCTCCTTCGTGCAGAAGTCGAGCACCGGGGCCCAGTAGGCCTTGGCGCCGGCGACCTTGAACTCGGTGACGTCGGTGCCGAGCTTCTGCCACGGCCCGTCGGCGCCGAAGTCCCTCGCGATGACGTTCTCGAACGTGCTCCCCACGAGCCCCCTGTAGGAGCTGTACCGGCGGCGGGAGCCCCGGCGGCGTATCCCGCACCGGATGCCCATCTCGCGCATCATCTTGAGCACGGTCTTGTCGGCCACGACCGCGCCCAGCTCGGCGCGCAGGCACATGGCTATCTGCCGGTGCCCGCAGCCGTTGGCGGTGCGCGAGAATATCTCGGCCGCGGCGTCGCGCAGCTCGGGCCTGGTCGGCCTCCGCGGGTGCGCCAGCGCGTAGTAGTAGGTCGACCTCCTGAGCCCCGAGCACTCCAGCAGGTGGCGCAGGGAGTGCCCCTCCGCCCCCAGCACCCTCACCGCCTCGGCCGCCGCCCTGGTCAGAGCCCGTCCCGCTCGACCAGGGCGCGCAATTTTTTTAGGTAGGCGACCTCAGCCTCGAGCCTGCGGCAGCGCTCCTCGAGCTCCTGCTCGCGGGTGCGGGCCCGGGGTTTCGACCTCGACCCCCTCGGCCTGCCCTTCGGGCCGGGCCGCAGCGCCTCGGCGCCGCCCTCGCGGTAGAGCCTGCACCAGCGCTCCAGCGGGGACTTCGACCTGATCCCGAACTCGGCCATGGCGTCGGTCTTCGCCATCCCGCCGTCGACCACGGCCGACGCCGCGGCGACCCTCTGCTCGAATGTGTACCTGGATTGTTTCCCGCCCATGGACAGCAGCGCCTCGCTTCCGAACGCCCGGTATACCCACTGCCATTCTCTCACGGTCTCGCGGGGGACGGACAGGGCCTCGGCCGCCGGCTTGCAGCCGACGCCGGCGTCGAAGAGCTCGACGGCCCGCCTCCTGGACTCCAGGTCGTGCTTCACCCTGAGGTCTATACTCATGGAAAACCTCCCATTTCCCGATGTCCAAGAAATGGGAGGCAGTTCACAGGCACCTTCGTGGTGGTTTGGCGGTTACGTAGCGGAAAAATGCCCGCTTAGATAAACCTAGGCGCGGTGCCAGTCAGTCAGGCAGGCATCGAGGGAGGCGATGAGCGCATCCTTGTCCATGTGACGGCCGATGATGCACAGGCTCGTCATGCGGTCGCCCGTCTCGTCGTCCCAAATCTGCATGATCTCGGGGTTCTCGTCGATGATCTTCTGCTTCTCGCCCTCGGGCGCGGAGTCAACGAACAAGCCGTTCTCCATCAGGCGCATCTGGTGGCCGGCCTGCTCAAACATGTAGCACATGTCCGGATTGCTGGCCTGCCACAGCGGGCCCTTGACGCGGATGACCTCGTCGGGCCACTCCTGCTCAACAAAATCGGTGAACTTCTGCAGGTCAAACGGCTTGCGGCGCGAGTACACAAAGGTCTCGATGTCGTACTCGAGCACCTCGGGGTCGTCGTGCTCCTCGGGGTGCTCCATGGCCTCGATCCAGGCGGCGGAGTTGTAGGCGCGCATAAAGTCGAAGCGGTCGGTATCGAGCAGTTCCTCCATGGGGACCTCGCCGTTTTGGGCCTCGACGATCACGGCGTCCTTCTGCAGGCTGCGCACGATGGCCTTGAGCTCGGCGATCTGCTCAGGCGTCACGGTATCGGTCTTGTTGAGGATCAGCGTGGAGCAGAACTCGATCTGCTGGATGAGCAGGCTTTCGATGTCGTCCTCGTCGATATCCTCGGCCAGCAGGTCGCGACCGCCGTTGAACTCGTCGTACATGCGGGCGCAGTCGACCACAGCCACGATGTTGTCGAGCGCAAGCTTGGGCTCGCCGCCCACCTTGGCCTCGTCGCAGAAGCTCGAGATGGTGTAGGCGATGGGGATGGGCTCGCAAATGCCCGAGGCCTCGATGATGATGTAATCGAAGTCGCCCGAATCGGCAATGCCCTGCAGCTGGTTGGCCAGGTCGTCCGAAAGCGTGCAGCAGATGCAGCCGTTGGTGAGCGGGATGAGGTCGTCGGTCTCGGAAAGGCCGCCGTCGGCGATAAGGTTGGCGTCGACGTTGATCTCGCCGATATCGTTGACGATCACGGCGGCGCGGATGCCGCCGTCGTTAGCGAGGATGTGGTTGAGCAGCGTGGTCTTGCCGGCACCGAGGTATCCGGTAAGCATGATGATCTTCACGGGTTTGTTGGGCATGTGCCCTCCTTTGTTAGACATGGCTTACAGTTGAATCTTATGCCAAACGCCTGCTCTTATACCCACGCGCCGGCAAATAACACAGGCTACTCCCAGGCTCCCCATACATCGGGGCAATAACCGACGGTGGCCTTTTTGCCGTTACGCACGATGGGCTCGGCTAGAACCTGCTGGTTCTCGAGCAGCTTGTCGAAGCGCTGGCTGGGGGTAAGGTGCTGGATGAGCGCGAGCGTCTCTTCGTCCTTGGCTTTGGGGTTGAGCAGCTTGTCGATGCCGCCGACCGCCTGCATCACGCTCGTGAGCTCGCCCTTGCTCATCTCCTTTTCCTTAAGGTCAATAAACTGCACCTTAATGCGACGCTCCTTAAAATAGCGCTGGGCCTTCTTAGTGTCGAAGGACTTTTTGGTGCCGAAGATTTGCACGTTCATATCTATGTTCCGCCGTTCTAACGAACGGCGGTCACCTCGACGCTGCAAAGCCATCTGATGGGCAATCTGCCTTTCAATCGTCGGGCGCGGGCAAAAGCCCAGCGCCCTCCTCTTTCAAGGCACCTTGCCTCATCAGCTGGCTTTTCGCTGACATTGATAGAACTTCGAGGTGACCACCGCTGGACTTATCGAATGAAGTTGGTGCGGGCGCGATCGGCTTCGGGGGCTTCGACGCCGGCGGCCTGTCCTGCCTCGATACAATGCAGGAGCCAGGCCATGTTTTTGCCGATGTTGCGCATGGTGGCCAGGCCCTCAGCGTCCTGGGCGGCCTCGCCCGGCATGGCACCAAAGACGTTGTTCCAGTACGTGGAGGCGACCACGGGCATCTGGTTGATGGTGAAGTACTTGTTGAGTACATCGAACGTGGTCGACGTGCCGCCGCGGCGGGCAACGGCGACAGCGGCGCCCGGCTTGTGCGCAAAGGCCTTGCTGCCAGCATAAAACGCGCGGTCGAGGGCCGAGAGGATGCGGCCGCTGGGGTGTGCGTAGTAGACGGGGGAGCCAAAGACAAAGCCATCTGCCTGCTCGGCGGCAGCGATCAGCTCGTTCACCACGTCGTCATCAAAGGTGCATCGACCGCCAAGCTTGCCGCACTGGCCGCAACCGATGCAATCGCGGATGGGCTTGGCGCCCAGCTGAAACACCTCGGTATCAATGCCCTCGGCGTTGAGTTGCTCGGCGACCTCGGCGAGCGCGCGGGCGGTGTTGCCGTTTGCCTTGGGGCTGCCATTGACTAAAAGAACCTTCATCACAAACTCCCTCTGCTTTTGGTGACTTCTGCGGAGGATTATCGCACGAGAGGGCAGATGGCGTGGGGCGCGGTGCGAAACGGTTTGTGTTTCACATCGCGCCCCGTGGTGCTAGTCCAGCTTGGTGCCCGGTACTTGCGGTGCCTCTTTAAGCAGCGCTTTGAGTTCATTCAAAATGGAAACGGGCTGTCGGTCGACGGCGTCCAGATGAAGCGTAGCCACGCGAATGGGCGGCTGGTATTCAAGCGATCCGATGAGCACAGGCGAACCCAGGAACCGCTCGATCTCCTCTGCAATCGCGTTGGTCTCTTCGGGATCAAGGTCGTCGAAAAGCGCCACGAATGTCGGTCCTGTTGAGCGGAACAGGCGGCCCTTGCCGCGCGAACAATCCATGAGGCAGGCGGCGCTTTCGGCGAGCACGCGGTCGCCTGCATCGAATCCAAAGCGGGCATTGACCTCGGCGATATCGTCGACCTTAATGGCAATAAAGCCAGCCTCGCGCGGCACGCGGCGCATCTCTCCGATAGCGTTGACCAGGGCGTGGACATCGCCCAGACCCGTTACCGAGTCGGTCGTATCTGCCAAGCTGCGGTTGATAATCATGCCCACGTACATGTTAGGCTCGGTATCGGTGCCGTCCAAGCGGTAGCCCGTGCAGTCGCAAAGCGCGTACGCTCCGGTAGCATCCATAACGCGGTACTGCATGTAGTGGAAGTGCCACGTGCCGTTTATCACCATGTCGAGCTCGGCGCGTACGTTGTCGCGGTCCTCGGGGTGGACGCGAGCAAGCCACATATCGACCGAGTTAAAAGGGTGCTGGGAGGGCAGGTCAAAATCGCGCACGGCGTTAACCGACCATTGCGATTCGCCCGTATCGAGGTTAAGGATGAACGGATAGCGCGTCTCAGAGCTCATGGAGATCGCCTGGAACACCCGGTCGTTGCAGGGAAGCTGATCGACGATTGGGTGTTGTGGCACGTCATTGTCTTTCGGTTGCTGCACACGATGCATAAGCTTATAGCGATACATTTTGCGATCGGCATCCATCGTCATCTGGCGACGCGTATCGCCTGCAAGCGGGTCGACGTGCGAGCAACCAAAACTAAAACCGGCGATCATGGGCGCCTTGTCACCTGAGCTCGCCTCGATCAGCCCGGCACGTACCTGCTCCAAGCGCTGCTCGAGTTCAGTCTCGTTTGCGGAGAGCGAGATAAGCACAAACTCGTCTCCACCGATGCGGAACAGCATCTCATCGTGCTCCATGGTTTCGGAGAGCGTGCGGCAGATGCTCAGAATATAGCGATTGCCTTCGGCGTGGCCAAACTTATCATTGCAATGCTTGAGATGGTCGATGTCAATATAGGCGCAGGTGAAGGGGTCGCCTTTGCGCCAGAGCTGCTCGACGTGACGGTCGAGTCCGCCGCGGTTGCCCAAGTTGGTGAGCGGATCGATATAGGCGTTGCACTCAAGCAGCTGGCGCTCTTGTTGCAGGATGGCATGCGTCTTTTGCAGTTGCTCACCAACGGCGCGTAGCTCAGCAGGCAGCGCGGAAACATCGAGTTCGGCGGTCGAGACACCATTCGCAAGTCGCTGAAGATAGGCAATAATCGATTGCTCGCCCAAGCGGTATGACTCGTTCATGATGAATAACCTCCTTGGGCAGAACAACGGTTTGTATCATATCCCCAATTCGGTTTGAATTGGGGATATCCGTTAGCTAATGGAGACAAATGTCCCCTTCGGCGGTGGTGTTTTGCGCGCGAGCGTATCAGTTGTTATTGCCACCATCGAGCAATGCCTCAAAATCATTCGCCGGGATGGGGCGGTAGTAGAGGAAGCCCTGAGCGTAGCGGGCGCCCATCTGTCGTAGCATGTTCGCCTGCTCATTTGTCTCGACGCCTTCGACCACGACGGGCAGATGGAGCGACTGCGCCATATCGAGCATTGATGTAATGATTTGCGCGCTGCGGCCTTGATCTCCGTCGGCGGGAACAAACGTGCGGTCAAGCTTGATGACGTCGACGTTGACGTTCTTGAGCATCGCGAGCGTGGACTGGCCGGTGCCAAAGTCGTCCATATAGGTTGAGAAGCCGCGGGTGTGCAGGTCGGCAGTCAGTTTATCCACGGCCTCGGATTCTCCCGTATAGGCTGTCTCGGTGATCTCGATGCGCATGAGTTCGGGCGGTAGGTTGTATTGGGCGGCAAGTGCTCCCATATGTTCGGCAACGTCGCAGGCAAGGATATCCACGCGCGACACATTGAGCGAGATCGGAACCACGCGAAGCCCCCGGTCGATGCGCTCGCGCAGCCACGAGGCGACGCCCTGCCAAATGTACTTGTCGAGCGTCACTACAAAGCCGCTTTCCTCGAGTGCGGGGATAAACGTTACAGGCGAAATGAGGGAACCGTCCTTGCCAATCCAGCGCGTGAGCGCCTCGGCGCCAACGATCTCGCCAGTTTCCATGTCGACCTGGGGCTGCAGGTAGTAGGTAATGCGGCCGTTTGAGAACGCATACTGGAATTCGGTCAGCGTGCGGTGGAACGCGGTTTCGCGCTCGTACTCCTCGGGGCGGAAAATGGCGACGCGCTCCTTAAAGTCGTTTTTTGCGCGCCGATTGGTAAACATGGCATTGGCCTGCGCGTCGATGGTGATTTCCTCGTTGGGGTCGATGGGGCAAACGCCCATGGACGGCCAGAAACCCACGCCGTCATCATGCTTGGCCACGGCGGCGCGAACGCGGTTATAGATTTGATGGACGGTGTTGTGCTCAAAGGGGATGAGAATGCAAAAGTCGTCTTGGCCCCAGTATCCTGCGACGCCCATCTCGGCATTCTCGATGTCTTTGAGGACCGTGCCCACATCGGCGAGCACGCGGTCGCCCTCGGCCTGTCCGTGCCATTCGTTGAACAGTCGCATATGGCCCATGTCGACGGTGGCGATACACCAAGCGGCGTCGCGCCTTGTCTTAAGAAATGCGTTGGCACGCCGCATAAACTCGCTGGGTCGATAGAGGCCCGTGAGCGTATCGATGCGTTCGGCGACGGCGCTTTTACGCTCAATCTCGGGTATGGGGAGGCTGTCGTTGGGTGCAAGCCCGCCGGCGGCGCGAAGACGACGGTCGAGTTCGCCTAAAACAGCGGTCGCTTGATTGATTAAGCGCTCGTAAAAGGCCGGGACGACAAGACAGACGGGGGTAATGGTGTCGTTCGCGATTCGAACAGGAGCGAAAACGGCCTCTTTAAGATGATGGGTCAGTTGCTCGAATGTCTCGTGGTCCAGATCGTTGCTGAGCACGACGAACTGGGCGTTTCGCGAGCGGAAGACACGACTTCTGCCGCGGGTGATCGATAGCATGCGGCCTGCGTATTCGGCGAGCATGTTGTCGACAGCCTCGGCCCCGTAGAGCTCGTTGAACTTTGCCGTGCCACAAACGCGGACCGCTATAAGCCCCGTCTCGCAACGGTCGCGACGGCAGGCATCGATAGCGTTGATCAGCATACGCTGCGTTCCGAGGCCCGTGGCGGCGTCGACGGTCTCGGCGAGTGAGTGGTTAACAAGTTCGCCGACATAGAGCGAGGGGGTATTTCCGTCGCCGTCGATGCGAAACCCGCGAGCGCGGCAGAGGACGTAGTCGCCCGCGGCATTGCGCATGCGGTACTGCATGACGCGGCGGTGTTTGGAGCCATTATAGATTTGGTCGATGTCGTTGATGTAGGCCTCAAGGTCATCGGGGTGGACGCGCGTTTTCCAGTAATCGTGGCAGTTGTCTACATGCTCAGAAGGAAGACCGAGATCGCGCAGGGCGCCTTGTGACCATAGGGTGCGATGTTTGTCCAAGTTCTCGATAAAGCAATAACGGCCTTCGTTGAGCATCGAAAAGGCGCCAAAAACGCGATCGCTTATTTCGAAGTCGTCGGTGTGGACTTGCGCGATATTGCGTCGATCAAGATGCATGGCATGGCGTAGCTTGTAGTCGTACATGCGATGGTCGGCATCGAGTGTCATGCGATTGGAGACTTCACCCAGGGCGGGGTCGGCGTGCGACACTCCGTAGCTAAACGAGTGGGGCATCTCGGAATCGTTGTTTTTGAGTAGGACCGTTCGGCAGTGTTCCAGGCGCTCGGCGAGGTCGTCCTCGGTCGCAATCGTAGACAGGATGGCAAACTCGTCGCCGCCTATGCGAAACGCCGCCTCGTCCACTTTCATATACAGCTTGAGATAGAGACTTACCTGCAAGATATAGCGGTTGCCCTCGTCATGCCCAAAGACGTCGTTGCAGTGCTTAAGGTTATCGATGTCGATAAACGCCATGGTCACGGGCAGTTCCTGCTCCCAGATTTCCTCTAGGGAATGGGCAAAGCCGCCGCGGTTGCCAAGTCCGGTGAGCTGGTCGGTAAAGGCCGTCCTAATCAGATCATCCTGACGCTCGAGAAGGTCACGGACGGTCTTTTCGAGCGTTTCGGTGTAATTGCTGGCGGTGTCCATGTTGTAAGCGGCTTTCTGAGGTCGGGGCGGATGGCGTCGGGCGAGCTCGTAGTGTACACGCGTCGTTGCTCGGCGCCTTGCGTGTATCCAGGCCCCCGCCTTGCTGCGTTGTTGAGTTGCTTTGCCGGCTAATGTTCGCTGTTGATAACAGCTGAGTAGTATAGACAACAGTGCACAATTATATATGGGCGCACATGCTGTGGGCGGCTATTATTCGCCAAACGGCAACGCCTGGGTGCGCATGAAAAATGCGACTGAGTCGATATATGTTGACGGGTATACTTGTCCCGTTTTAAAACGCAGGAACGGAGATGGTCACATGGCACAGCCGGATACGACGCGCACGGTGGGGCTTGCGCTCGAGGGAGGCGGCTACCGCGGTATGTATACGGCGGGCGTGCTCGACGTTTGGATGGAGCGCGGTTTGACCTGCGACCATATGGTGGGTGTCTCGGCGGGCGCGGCGTTTGGCTACAACTTTAAATCACGCCAGATCGGCCGTGCCATTCGTTACAACAAGGCCTATTGCGCCGACAAGCGCTATGCGAGCGTGACCAGCTGGCTGCGAACCGGCGATATGTTCAATGCCGATTTTGCCTATCACGAGGTGCCTATCGAGCGCGATCCCATCGACTTGGAGGCGTATCGCGCCTGCCCCATGCGATTTACGTGCGTGTGTACCGATATCGAGACGGGCAAGGCCGTCTACCACGATCTACCGTATGGCGACGAGCGCGATATCGAGTGGATCCGGGCGTCGTCTGCCATTCCTGTGGCGACGCGTCCCGTTGCTATTGACGGGCATAAGTATCTGGATGGTGGCGTGGCTGATTCTATTCCCAGCGCATGGCTGTTTGCGCAGGGGTATGACCGCAATATCGTGGTACTCACGCAGCCGGCGGGCTTTGTGAAGCAGCCCAACAGCGTGATGCCCATGCTGCGGCGCGTGTTCCGTCACTATCCGGAGTTTGTTGCAGCGCTTGAGCATCGGCATGAGGTCTACAATGCCACGCTCGATGACCTGGCACGTCGAGAGGCTGCCGGGGAAATCTTTGTGGTGCGGCCGAGCGAATCGGTGAAGGTGCCGTCGCTGTGCCGCGAACCGGATGAGCTCGAGCGCATCTACCAGGTCGGCCGCCACGATGCAGAGGCGACTTTGCCGGCGTTGGAAGCGTATCTGGCGGGGTAAGGGTCGCATACGGAAAGCGCATCCCGGAATGGAGGCCCAAACTGGGATGCGCTTTCCATTGCTGAAGATATGAGGCTGCGAATCAGCTGTTCGGCCTATGCCTATGCCTGCTGCCAGGTGTCGACAAGGTCCTTGGCTGCGGCATGGGGGTCGTCGGCGCTGCAGACGGCGCTTACCACAAAGAAGCCGTCGACGCCGGTGGCCTTAAGCTGCGGCAAGTCGGCCGTCTTAACGCCGCCGCCCACCACGATGGGCACGGGGCTTGCCGCGTGGAGTGCGGCAAGGTCCTCAAAGCTCTTGGTGATGATAGAGCCGTCGGCCGCGCGTCCGCAGTCGCGCTTGGTCTCGGTCTCGTGGAGCGGGCCGATGCCCAGGTAGTCGACCAGGCTCATGTCGGCGGTCTTGACGTACTCGAGCATCTCCTCGCAACGGGCCGAAAGGCCCACAATGGCATCGGGGCCCAGCAGCTTGCGGCAGACCTCGACGGGAATGTCGCTCTGGCCTACGTGCACGCCATCGACGGCAATGCCCTGCTCGCGCGCGGCAAGCACACAGTCCAGACGGTCATCGATTAACAGGGCGACCTGACCGGTCTTGCCGGCCTGTGCGATTGCCTGCGCGGCGTCGTCGGTCAGCGCAATGATCTCGCGGGCGCTTGCCACCTTGGAGCGCACCTGGATGCAGGTAAAGCCGGCGTCGAGTGCCTGGGCCACCACATCGCCCACGGGGCGTCCGAGGGTGTTTTCGGGGCCGAGTACCAGATAGGCCGAGATATCAAGGTTGTCGCGGATGCTCATTGTGCTTCCTCCTGCTTTTTGATCTGTGCTTCCATGCGCTTGAGTTTGCCGGTCATGGTGTCGGTAAATCCGGGTCGAATATCGGCTTTGAGCACGACTTCGGTGCGGATGCCCTTGCTCGCCAACACAAAGGTCGCGTCGCGCACGACCTGCATGACCTCGTCCCAGTCGCCCTCGATCTCGGTGAACATCGAGGTGGTGCGGTTGGGAAGGCCGCTCTCGCGAATGACGCGCACGACCTCGGCGACCTCGGCGGACAGCTCGTCGCCGGTGCCGCATGGGGCGATGGCCACGGCGACGAGCGTGTTCATGCCGGCATTGGTTGCGGGTTCGGACATGGCTTATGCCTCCTCGAGCTCGAGTTGGTTATCGGCGATGTCTTGGGCGGCCGCGCGGTAGAGCTCATCGATAAAGGCGACCTTAAAGCTTGCCGGGGCATCGGCGACAGCGGCGGCACGCGTGCCGGCAACGTTGTAGACGGCGGTGCCACAGATGGCTGCCGTAAACGGATCGGCAGCGCAGGCGTACACAGCCAGCACGCCGCCCTGCGAGCAGCCACAACCGGTGATCTTGGACATGAGCGGGCTGCCGCCGTGGGACTTGGCCACGGTTGTGCCGTCGGTGATTAGGTCGACTTCGCCCGAGACCACTACGGCGCCGCCAGTGTAGCGGGCGAGCGCCACGGCGGCATTGCGGGCGGCATCGACCGTGTCGGTGGTATCGACACCGCGCACGCGGCTCAGATCGGCTGCCTCGCCCTCAAGACCCCACAGGCCGGCGAGCGCGATGATCTCGGAGGCGTTGCCGCGCACGATGGTGGGCTTGTACTGCTTGAGCTCGCTTACCAGTTTGGTGCGCAGGCTGCCGATGCCCAGACCCACCGGATCGAGCACCCAGGGCTTGCCGGCGTCGTGTGCCGCCTTGGCCGCGCGGGGAATCGTCTGCTCGTAGATGGGGAAGAGCGTGCCCATGTTGAGATAGATGGCGCCGCCGCCGGCAACGAGTGCCTCGCCCTCGTCGGGTAGATAGACCATGGCGGCCGAACCGCCCACGGCGAGCTGCGCGTTGGCGACAAAGTCGATCGTCACCGTGTTGGTGATGGAGCCGGCCATCGGATTGGTGGCGCGAATCTCCCCCACGGCCTTGATCACGTTTTGCTTAAGCTGTTTCGAATCAATCACTGCACATGCCTCCTTGGCATAGAAAAGGGGCGCTGTGCATAGACAGCGCCCCTGCAAAGGCGGCATGCTCCCTACGCCAGCATTAACTGACAGGTTCAAAGGATTGGGCCCCATGCCCTCTCAGCCTTGTGGTTTGCACCGCCGGCACTCCCGCATCGAATCTGTTGTTCCCTATACTAGCGCACCTGCCAAATAGGGATAGGTTTATTTTGGCAGGTAACAACTGGGGCTTTGCGTTTTCCCAGATAAAACCTGCCAAAATAAACCTGTCCCTTTTTGGCAGGTCGGTACAATAGACGGGATTAAGAATGACCGAGGGGACCTTATGATCAAACTTGTGCTGACCGATATGGACGATACGCTGATTCCTGCTGGACACGATGGCGCCAGCGACTACGCCATCGAGGGCATTCATGCCATGCAAGCGGCGGGCCTGCATTTTGGCCCGGTTTCGGGTCGCCAGCCGTCCGCGATGGGCTGGATGTTCCGCAATCGCTCCGAGTGCTTCTCGACCGGTGCGTTTTGCAACGGCCAGGTGATGTTTGTCGATGGCGAGGCGGTTGCCTCGCGCACAACTGATAACGATGCCCTGATGCGCCTGGCCGACTACCTGGAGCAAGAGACCGACGATACCTATCTGAAGGTCTACCGTCTGGGTGATGACTTTTGGGACAACGACGCCTATTGCGTGACAAGCGATCCCGAGCGTGTGCGTCGCGCCATGGAGTCAGGCGGCAACGCGTGGCTCAAGGGCGAAGAGGCTCCCTGTCGTCCTGTCGTTGACGATGCCCCGGTATACAAGGCGAATATCTGGAGTGCCCGTTCGCGCGAGGAGCTCGCCGAGCTGCGCAAGCGTGTTGCCGCCGAGGTGCCGGAGCTCTCGCTCGTGTTTCCCAACAACCGCGTGCGCCTGTTCGACGTTCTTCCGACCGGCTGGGACAAGGGCTGTGCTGCGCTGGAGCTGGCGCGCGCTTTGGGCCTGACGCCCGACGAGGTGGCCGTATTCGGCGATTCCGATAACGATTTGCCCATGATCGATGCCGTTCCCAATTCCGTTGCAGTCGCCAATGCCAACGAGGCCGTCACGGCTGCCGCGCGCTGGCATATCGGCGCTGCGGCAGACGATGCGGTCGCCGGGGCTCTACATCAGATTGCCGCCTGCGCCGCGACGGGGGAGATGCCGTCGTTTATGCGTCAGATGGACGCGACGGGTTTCGACGTCACGAACGTCTAGGGAGAAGGCTATGAAGCTTCAGCAGCTCAGATATGTTGTTAAGGTTGCCGAATGCGGCAGCATCACCGAGGCCTCGCGCCGGCTCTTTGTGTCGCAGCCCTCGATCACCGCGTCGATCCGCGATCTCGAAAACGAGATGGGTGTACATATCTTTGAGCGCACCAACAAGGGCGTCATTGTGTCCGAGGAAGGCGAGACCTTCTTGGGCTACGCGCGCCAGGTGCTCGACCAGGCTGACCTGCTCGAGGGCAAGTACAAAGGCACGTCCGAGCAGGTGCCGCACTTTAGCGTGAGTTGCCAGCATTATTCCTTTGCCGTTAACGCGTTTGTTGACGTGATCCGCGAGTTCGATGCCGCGCGTTACGACTTCACCCTGCGCGAGGAGCAGACTCACGAGATTATCGAGGATGTCGCGCATATGAAAAGCGAACTGGGCATCCTGTACTTATCTGAGCATAACCGCGAGGTTATCGAGCGCATGCTTGCCGTCAACGAGCTCGTATTCGAGGGGCTTTTCTGCGCTACGCCGCATGTCTTCGTGTGCGCCGACCATCCACTGGCGGACCATGCCAGCGTGACGCTCGAAGATCTCGAGGACTACCCGTTCCTGTCCTACGAGCAGGGCAGCTATAACTCGTTTTACTATTCCGAGGAACTGACCTCGACCTTTGAGCGTCGCAAGAATATCCGCGTGCGTGACCGTGCGACGTTGTTCAACCTAGCTATGGGCCTTAACGGTTACACGGTGTGTTCGGGCGTGATCAGCCACGAGCTCAACGGGCCGGGTATTATCTCGATTCCGCTCGATGTGGACGAATACATGGTGATCGGCATTATCACGCGCAAAAATACGACGCTCACGCGCTATGGGCAGGCCTATATCGACGCGATTCGTCAGCATATCTAGTTTGTTATGTCTGCCGTGCGCATGATGCCGAGCGGCGCGTATTGATATAGCTATTCCCTATGCCAAACCAAAAATAATACGTATTTTACGATGGCTACTTGAGCACTCATACTTTGTCCCGTTAAAGCATCCACGCAAAAAAGGAGATCAGTATGAGCAAATCCACCCAGCTCAAAGCGCCGTTTCGCGCCGATATCGTCGGCAGCTTTCTTCGTCCCCAGGCTGTTAAGGATGCACGTGCCGCCTATGCCGCGGGCACGCTCGACGCCGCCGGCCTTAAGGCCGTCGAGGACGAGGCCATTCGCGATTTGGTGGCTAAGCAAAAGGCCGCTGGCTTGCAGGTGATCACCGATGGCGAGTTCCGCCGCAGCTACTGGCATCTCGATTTTATGTGGGGACTCAACGGCATTGAGCGCCGCGCCTCGCGCACGGGCTACATGTTCCACGATGAGGAGACTACCGCCGACACTGCCGTGGTGACCGGTCCCATTAGCGGCGAAAACCATCCGTTCGTCGAGCACTTCAAATTTGTCAAGGCACTCGAGGGCGAGGGCCAGGTCGCGCGCCAGACCATTCCGGTGCCGATCCAGACGTTCTCGGAGGTTACGCTCGACCGCTGCGATGGCCAGCAGGAGAGTCTGCGCGCCGTCTACAAGACTGACGAAGAGCTCGCCGATGCCATCGCCGCAGCATACCGCACCGTGATTGCCGACCTGTATGCCGCGGGCTGCCGCAACATCCAATTTGATGACTGCACCTGGGGCATCTATTGCGATACCGACTTTGTGTCCAAGACCGGCATGAACCCGGTTGACCTGCAAAAGGTGAGCGAGCTGGGCGTGGCGCTCAACAATGCCGCCATCGCGGGCAAGCCCGACGATCTGGTCATCAACACGCATGTATGCCGCGGCAACTACCACTCCACCTACGCTTTTGAAGGCGGCTACGACCCCATTGCGCCGTATCTGTTTGCGCATGAGGACGTTGACGCGTTCTATCTGGAGTTCGACACGCCCCGCGCCGGTGGTTTTGAGCCGCTCAAGTACGTTGCTCCCGGCAAGAAGGTCGTGCTGGGCTTGGTGACCACCAAGGCGGCAGAGCTCGAGAACGGGGATGTTATCGTCGAGCGCATCCGCGAGGCGGCAAAGTACGTGCCGCTCGAGAACCTGTATCTGTCTCCGCAGTGTGGCTTTGCCAGCTGCGAGATTGGCAATAAGCTGACCGAGGACGAGCAGTGGGCAAAGATTGCGCTGGTCAGGCGCGTTGCCGAGCGCGTTTGGAAGTAACGCTACCGTTTGCAGGTGACGGCGCGTGCGAGACATGGCGTATCACGTACAATGGTTCGGATCGTATCGTTCGGGCAGGTTATCCGATATGCCTGATCGCCCTTCCATTCGAAAGGACTTCCATGTCCCAGTCTTCGACGCCCGCCGTCACCGATGCCATCTACGATGCATCGTCGCTCGGCCGCCCGCGCATGTTTTTGCTCGGCCTGCAGCACCTGTTTGCCATGTTTGGCGCCACGGTGCTGGTGCCCGTGCTCACCGGCCTCTCGGTATCGGCAACGCTGCTGTTTGCCGGCTTGGGCACGCTGCTCTTCCATTTCCTGTCGCGCGGTAAGGTGCCCGCGTTCCTGGGCTCCTCGTTTGCCTTTATTGCCGGTTATGCCGCAATCGCGCCCAACGGCGAGGCCGAGCTTTTGCCCTATGCTTGCCTGGGCGTAGCTTGTGCCGGCCTGCTCTATCCGGTGCTGGCGGCGCTCTTCCGTGCGTTTGGTGCCAAGCGTGTCATGCGTTTCTTCCCGCCGGTGGTGACTGGTCCCATCGTCATTTCGATCGGTCTGATCCTGGCAAGCTCCGCTATTGCCAACTGCCAGACCAACTGGCTCGTTGCCGTGGTTGCCGTCGCCGTAATCGTCATCTGCAACATTTGGGGTCGCGGCATGGTCAAGATCGTGCCGATTCTGCTGGGCGTTGTGGTGAGCTATGCCGTTGCGACTGCGCTGGGCGAGGTCGATTTTTCGGGCGTCGCAGCCGCTCCCTGGGTTGGCTTGCCCGTCGTGTGGGGCAACACGGTGTTTGCACTCTTTGGGCCGCAGTTCGATAGCGGTCTTGCCACGACGGCCATCATCACCATCATGCCGCTGGCCTTTGCGACCATGATTGAGCACATTGGAGATATTTCCGCCATTGGCTCTACCTGCGAACGCAATTACATTGCCGATCCCGGTCTGCACCGTACCCTGCTCGGCGATGGCCTGGCGACTATCTTGGCATCGCTCTTTGGCGCCCCTGCCAATACGACGTATGGCGAGAACACCGGTGTGCTCGCCCTGACGCGCGTGTTCGACCCGCGCGTGATTCGCATTGCCGCCTGCTGCGCCATTGTGCTTTCGTTCTGCCCCAAGTTTGCTGCTGTGATCGCTGCTATGCCGGCATGCGTTATCGGCGGCGTGTCACTCGTGCTCTACGGCATGATCAGCGCCGTTGGCGTGCGCAACCTCATCGAGAACCAGGTTGATTTCCAGAACAACCGCAACGTGCTGGTGGCGGCTCTGGTGCTCGTGCTTTCGCTCGGCATTGCCTACAGTACCGCCGGTGCCATCGTGCTGGAGCTGGGCGGCGTGACGATTTCGCTTTCGGGTCTTGCCGTGGGATCGCTGGTGGGTATCGTGCTCAACGCGATTCTGCCGGGTAACGACTTTGAGTTTGATGTCTCCGAGCTTGAGGAGGCTGCTGAGTAGCAGCTGCGTTCAGCTAAAACAAGATATGGTGCCCATGCGTATATGCGCGTGGGCACCATTTTTAATGATTCAGTATCCAGTGGATGCCGCGGGCCATGCGCAAGTCGGTTTGGGCAAAGTGATTGCCGGGGTTGAGCTCCAGCGTTGTTGGAATGCCGCGCTCGACGAGCAGCGCTTCCATCGCGCGTGTGTCGTCGAGTACGTACCGCATCATGCGGTTGGGCGTCTTGGTCTCTTTTTTGCCGAGCGACAGGTAGACGGCATCGGGCGCGTTTGGCATCGTGTGCTCGTGCGCGTAGTCGATAAAACCGGGAAACCACAGCGACCCCGATGCACTCGCCGCGCGCTCAAAGACATCGGTTTGCCAAAGTGTCCACAGTGCAAAAAGACCCGCCAACGAGTAGCCGGCAACGCCGCGCCAGGTGGGTGGTTGCGGGAGCGATGATTCGGCCTCTGGGATTATCTGCTTCAACAACTCGTCAAGAAAACCAGCAGCCTGTCCGCCAAAGGGTTCGGCATCTCGTATAGTTCCGCCGCATTCCCAGGGGCTCAGCTCGCGATTCCAATCGAGCCCTCCAATGGCGACAAGGGTGAATGGTGGGCAGTCGAGCTCTCGGCAGCACTCGTAGACTCCACTACCGTCGCCCATAACTACGGGGAGGTAGATGACGGGCGCGCCTTCCGCACACTCTGAATAAACGGTTATCTGCTTTTGATGCGCTTCCATGACGGGCTTCTCTCGGCGTTGTGATATCGACGGCCCCCATTGTCGCACGCCGGCTCATGCAGGTTGGGCTAGACCAAAGACAATCTCGTGCATACCCTGCGGACGCATATGGAAAACGCCACCGCCGGAGGGGAGCTCGGCGGTGGCGTTGTTAAACGGTGCTGGGACTCGGGGCCTTCGCGGGAGCTGCCATGTGCGCAGAGGCGTCTAAGAGCGCTTGCGGCTCGCCATGGTGCCTGCGGCGATAGCGGCTGTTCCCGCAAGGACGGTTGCCACGATGGCCGCACCCGAGGTGTCGCCGGTTGCCGCGAGCACGCCGGTAGTCTTGGCTTTCGTGATTGAAGCCGCAACGGCCTTGGTCGGCTTTGAGCCCTCAGGCTTGGGGTTCTGCTTGGACTCCGCGGGCTTGCTTTCTGCGGGCTTGGTCTCGTCGGGCTTGGGGTCTTCCGGCTTGGCTACCTCGGGAGGTGCGATGACCATGCTCTTGGCGACAGCTTCGTTATAGGGGGAGTCGATCACAGCGTCGCCCGTGCCGATGGCTTGGCCTGCCTCGTAGATGCCGTCACGGAGCTTGCGATAGTCAATGACCTTGCCGCCTTCGGGCGTCTGGATGGCGGCGTTCTCAATCTTGATGGTGCCGATTGTCTTGCCGTCAGCGCTCATGGCACGGGCAAAGATTGCCGCTGTATCTCCTTCGGCCGTTACCTTGCTGCGGATGATCGAGATGACTGCGGGTGTGACGCCCTCGCTGGTCTGGGCGATGATGCCGATGTTCTCGCCTTGGGGCTCGGGGCTCGTCTCACCATCTTGGTTTTCGCTGTAGGGGATGGGGCCGTCGCCGTTCTCGACATAGCGGGCTATGGCCTTGACAACGGAGTCGCTGATGTAGATGTGGCCACCCTCCTCGTTGGGTCGATCGTTTCTGGTGGAGAATGCAGCCGAAACCTCGCCTTCCGCAAACGCGTCCACGGTGGAGCCGTTCTTGACGACGATATCGTCTTGGTAGGTGAAGAGGGCAATGGCGTCACCGTATCTGCCTTTACTTGCGCGGACTGTCACGTTTGCATGATCGAGTGTGATGCCCTTGTGGGCATAGACGCCATATTCAACACCGTTTGCGTTGAGGGAGGCGTTTGTGGCTGCGAGGCTGCCCTTGGCCTCGACGGCGGCGTCTTTCTCGGAGCTCGCCTTGACCTGGCTGCCGTCCGAGATATTGATGTTGCCGCCGCTCCAAATGGCCTCACCATCGGCTGAGCTTGCCTCGACTGTGCCGCCACCCTTGATGGTGAGGTTCTTGTCGGTTCCGATACCCTTGTCCTTGGTAGCCCTGGCGGTGACGGCCCCGCTGTCGTCAATCGTGATATTGCCGTTTGCCCTGATGCCATCCGATACGCCCGTGGCGTTGACGTTGCCCGAACCTTTGATAGCGAGATCGCCCTCGGCGTCGATGGCATCAAACCCAGCGCTCGTGGCGTTGACGGATCCGGCTCCGTCGATGTTGATATTACCCGTGGAGAGGATAGCGTCCTCAGTAGATGTCACGCTGAGCGTGCTGCCCGCGTCGCCTTGGATATTGAGCTCGGCGTTCTCATTCTTGCCATGAGAAGCCTTGATGCCTTCGATCCAGTCGGCAGTGACGATGTTGTTTCCCGAGTAATTCACGTTGAGCTTGCCTGCGGCCTGGATCTCGCCGCCGTTATAGTTGTTGAGCTTCAAGTCGTCGGCGCCGTCCCACGACCAGGTGCCGGTCTCGTCGCCCGCCGCAGTGCCGGCGTTGTATTTGGTTTCGCCGACCTTGACCCATTCCGCCGCGAGCGAGACGCTCGGCATGAGCAGCGAGCTCACCGTGAGCGCGCACACGGCGCCTACGACGATGCGGCGCGTCACGCGGCGCCAGCTGCCGTGCGCGAGTCCTATGCGACGGCGAACGTCGGGTTCGGCAACATGGGTTCCGGCGGTAGTGTCATTGCGTTTGGGGGTCGTGAACAAGGCTGCCATGGTTGCTCCCGTTCTCATAGGGCCTATACGGCTAGGTTCAGCGTATCTGCTGGATGTTGCCGGCGGTAGTGCCGTTTGGAGGGCAAAATGTCCAAAATCCGGAAGAGGAATAAGCTGCGCACCTACGCGTTGTCGGGCATTAATCACAAAGCGCGGAGCCGCCTGTTGCGACTCCGCTCGCGTGTGCACCATACGAGTGCAAACAGGAAGCGCCACCGCCGGAGGGGAGCTCGGCGGTGGCGTTGCTAAACGGTGCGCGGACTAGGCGGCTTTAAAAGTGTCGGTTCGTGTATGAAGGGCGTCTATGAGCGCTTGCGGCTCACCAGGGCGCCTGCGGCGATGGCGGCTGTTCCCGCAAGGGCGGCTGCCACGATGGCTGCGTTCGAGGTGTCGCCGGTTGCCGCGAGCTTGCCGACGGTCTTGGCTCCCTTGGCTGCAACTGCAACGGTCTTGGTTGTCTTCGTGCCCTCGGACTTGGAACCCTCGGGCTTGGTCTTGCCGTGCTTTTCCTCGGGCTTGGTCTCCTCGGGAGGCACGATGACCGTGCTCTTGGCGACAGCGGCGTCATAGGGGGAGTCAATCGTGGCATCGCCCGTGCCGATGGTCTGCCCCGCCTCGTAGACGATGCCGTCGCTGAGCTCTTCCTTGTTGCGATAGTCAATGACTTTGCCGCCTGCAGGCGTCTGGATGGTGGCGTCCTTGATTTCGATGGTGCCGATCGCCTTGCCGTCCGCGCTCATGGCAAGGGCGAAGATAGCCGCCGTGTCTCCCTCGGCCGTGACCTTGCTGCGGACGATCGAGATGGTCGCGGGCGTGATGCCCTTCTCGGTCTGCGCGAAGATGCCGATGTTCAGGCCCTCGGACTCAGGGATGATTTCGTCGTTTTGGTCTCCACTGTAGTGGTCGGGGCCGTCGCCGCCGGTCTCGGCATAGCGGGCTATGGCCTTGACAACGGAGTCGCTGATGTAGATATGGCCACCCGCTTCGTCGGAGTAGAAATTACTGGTGGAGATTGCAACCGAGAACCTGCCTTCTGCGAGCGCATCCACAGTCGAGCCGTTCTTGATGACGATGTCGTCCTCATCGGTGAAGAGTGCGCTGGCTTCCCCGCCATCTGAGCTTGCGCGGACCGTCACGGTCGCGCCATCGAGCGTGATGCCCTTGTAGACATAGATGCCATACCCAACGCCACTTGCGTTGAGGGAAGCGTTCGTGACCGTGAGGCTGTTTTTACCGTCGATGGCGGCGTCTTCCTCGGAGCTTGCCTCGACCTGGCTGCCACCCGAGATCTCGATGTTGCCGTCGGCCCAAATCGCATTGTCTTTGATAGAGCTTGCCTCTACCTTGCCGCCGCCCTTTATGATGAGGTTCTCGTTAGCATCGATACCCTGATCCTCGGTGGCCTTGGCGGTGACGGTTCCGCTGTTGTCGATCGTGATGTTGCCGTCGGCCCTGATGCCATCCGAATCGCCCGTGGCGTTAACGTTTCCCGAGCCCTTGATGGTGACATCGCCCCCGGCATCGATGGCATCGTGCTCGGTGCTCGTGGCGTTGACAGTGCCAGCGCCGTCGATGTTGATGTTGCCGACGGAAGTGATGGCGTCACGAGAAGATGTCACGTTGAGCGTGCTGGACGCGTCGCCCTGAATATTAAGCTCGGCGTTCTCGTTCGCGCCATCCTTAACCTTGATGCCGCGGCCGTTGTCGTTAGTGACGGTGTTGTTGCCCTCGTAGCTCACGTTGAGCTTGCCCGCTGCCTCGATCGCGCCGCCGTTATAGCGGTTGATTTCCGATCTCAGCCGAACACATTGAGCAAATAGGCCATTCCCGCAGTTAGCTGAACGCCCCCGCGGCCCCTCCTGGGGTCCGGGGGCGCCGTTTTCCCAGTTGATGGAACGGTGGAGATGTGTTTCGATAGGTCCGGTGGCCATGCTCCGCCCGCCGCCCGGCACCTCTTCCCAGACTCAGCCGGACGGTCGGTCCGTCTATTCCGTTT
>URBM01000012.1 GCA_900545995.1 uncultured Collinsella sp.
AAAGAGAAGAGGCGGGGCATGCCCCGCCTCTTACACCACATCTCTGCGCGCTACCCCTACAACCCCCGAAAGCAGCCAATCTGACTGGTTTATAGCGTATTGAAGCCAATTTTAATGAACATATTATATGTTATGTTCATTATCTTTTTGAATGTAAATGCTATTCGCTTAGCAGCAGTACTCATATTTGGCATTTTTTGCCCACTGCCATATAACTAACACCCTATAGCAGGCAAAAAACAGGCCGCAGCCCATCGCTGCGGCCTGTTCGGAAGCAAAAGCAGTCGTTAAGCGCTGTAGCCCATCGCTTGCAGGACAAACATGACAACCGTCAGCACCGTAATCACGCCAATGGTCGCCCACGTGAGTACATTCCACACGCGGCCGTTACGGTTGCCGCCCATAATATGGCGATCGGCAGCGATAACCACCTGGAACACCAGCACTACGGGCAGCAGCACACCGTTAATGACCTGCGAGGTCATCATAATCTGGAACAGGTCGACGCCGGGCATAAGCACCAGCACGGCAGAGATGCCAATGATGGCCGTAATGATGCCGCGATAGACCGGAGCCTCGTCCCAGCTGCGGTCGGCGCCGCGCTCCCAGCCAAATGCCTCGCAGATAGCGCTCGACGTAACGCCCGGCAGCACGCAAGCGGCCAAAAAGCTCGCCGCGACCAGACCCGAGGCGAACAGCACCGTGGACCACTGACCGGCGATGGGCTCCAGCGCGCGGGCCGCATCGGCAGCGTCGCTAATCTGGACGCCCGCCGGAAACAATACTGTACCGGTCGTGATGATGATAAAGCCGGCGATGATGTCGGCGGCAATTGAACCGCTCACGGTATCGATGCGCTGCAACACGATATCGTCCTCGCCCGCATTCTTATCGACCACGTTGTTCTGCGCCAAAAAAATCATCCACGGCGCAATGGTGGTGCCGATCGTGGCAACTACCAGCGACACGTAGCTGGGGTCGTTTTGAATATTGGGTACGACCAAGTCGACCGCAACCTCGCCCCAGTTGGGGCCGGCCATAAAGGCAGCAACGATATAGGTCACGAACACGCAGCTCACCAGCAGCAAAATCTTCTCGATGCGCTGGAAGCTGCCCGACATGGTAAGCATCCACACCAGCAGCGCCACGAGCGGCACCGAGATGCTCGCCGGAACGCCAAACAGAGCAAGGCCACTCGCGATGCCCGCGAACTCCGAAATGGTAACGGCCGTGTTGGCGATCAGCAGCGCCGCCATGGCCAGCACGCTCCTGCGCACGCCAAAGCGCTCACGGATGAGCGAGGCCAGGCCCTTACCCGTGACGCATCCGCAGCGCGCCGCGGTCTCCTGCGTCACGATAAGCAGCACGGTCATGACGGGAAGCATCCAGAGCATCTTATAGCCATAGCTGGCGCCCGCGCTGGAATACGTGGCGATGCCGCCGGCGTCATTGCCCGAAAGCGCCGCCAGAAGACCGGGGCCCATGGCGCCAAAGATGGCCGCGATGGTCAGCTTTTGCTTGGTGCTCGCCTTTTGCTTCGTGTTTTGCACGCGACCACCTACCCCATGACCGACATGGTGAGCAGCACCGCGGCGATGCAGTACGCCACACACGAAATCATGACGGCGATGACGTTCATGGCGGTGCCCGACGTGTTAAGGTCGTGCTCGTCGCGCCAGAACAGCACCATCAGATAAATCACAGCGCTCATGTTGCCAACCAGGCAAATGACGGCAGCGATATTAAAGCAGCCGGTAAAGAGCTGCTCCTCAAACATGGTGGCATCGGGGAACGCGGCGGTGCGCACCAGCTGCGCGCACAGGTAAGTAACAAGCGAAAGGATCAGGCCCATACCCGTGCTCTGGAAGAAGAATCCCAGGTACGGTTTGGGCTCGTCGTCGTGACCGTCGTACTCGAGGAAGTAGTTCTTGACGAACGACACCATGCGCGAGGCAGCCAGCAGCACGAGCGGCATGGCGCACATGGGGAACACCACCAGATGCGCGGAGCGCAGCGCCGTCCCCAGCACGGTCGCCATAATGCACGAGGCGATGCCCCACACGACGACCCAGTACTGACGATGCACGAACCAGCTGAGCACGTTCGTCGAGTCGTCCGACGCGCTATCGCCCGAGCCGACACCGGCGATCTGCAGGTCCTCCTGATGCTCCTCGGCGATAACGTCCATGGCGTCGTCGAAGGTCACGATACCCAGGATATGACGGTTCTCGTCGCAGACAGGGATGGCAACCAGGTCGTACTTGGTCATCTCGTCCGTCACGTCTTCCTGGTCCTCGTCGGGCGACACGTAGACCAGATCGCGATAGGCGAGCTGGCCCAGCGTGGCGTCGCGGTCGGCCACGATCAGCGTGCGCAGCGAAAGCACGCCCGTCAGCATGCCGCTCGGATCCTCGGTATAGACGTAGTAGACGCTCTCAAAGTCCTCGTCGAGTTTGCGAATCGCCTCGATGGCATCGCCGACCGTCGCCGTGGCGGGCAGGGAGACAAACTCCGAGGTCATGATGCGGCCGGCGGTGTTGTCCTCATAGCCCAACAGATTACGAATCGCCTTCTCCTCCTTGACGCCCATCAGGCGCAGGAGCTTCTCGGCCTTCTCATAATCGAGCTCGTCGATCAGGTCGGCAGCGTCGTCCGGGTCCATCATGGCCAGCATCGACGATGCGTCGGTATCGGACAGGCCCTCGAGCATCTCGGTCATGAGCTCGTCATCATCGAACTCCGAGATGGCCTCGGCGGCCTGTGCCGTATCGAGCTGCGCGAACACCTGCGCGCGCAGGCGCGGGTCGAGCTGCTCGATGATGTCAGCGATGTCGGCAGGATGCAGCTCGCCAAGCGTCTTGTGCGACACCGAGAGCTGGATGTTCTTAGTCGAGCGATCGAGCAGGTCCATGTAAGACCAGGCGATAATGTCCTCGCTGAGCGGCTTGCCCAGGTGCTTCATAAAGCCCTCGACGACATGCTCGAGTGTGGGGCTGATCGCGCGCAGCAGACCGCGGGCGCCAACTTCGGCACCCAGCAGGCGCAGCTGATTTTCGCCCGACATGGAGAACTTAATGTCGTTGACGCGCACGACCTTCATGCCCTGCGTATCGACAATCTGCTTGTTAAGCACGTCGCGGGCAAGCAAGAGTTCTGTCGGCTGCAGGTACGAAAAACGGATTTCGGTGGCCGACGTCTTAAGGTGTACACCCGTCTCGTCGATACGGTCGACCCATTTGCGCCAGCTGATCATAAACGGCGTCTTGCCGGGACCACGGAACGCGAGCGACGTCACGTGCGGAAAAACTTCGCCGGTTGCAATGCCAAAATCGTTAACCACGCCGAGCTTTTCGCCGTCGACGTCCAAGACCGGCAATTTGAGCATCTCACTCAGATAATTCAATGGTGCTCCCCATCATTATTCCTGCGGACCGCGCGACCATGCCGGCGCGCAATCCGTGGACTTTTTGATATGTATACGCATGCGCGGGCGGCACGCCGCTCAGCGCTCACACCCCGTGCACGCGCAGAAAGCACCTGCATGGGGTCATCGACTGTATGGTCGAGGTTTGGATTTCACCTGTAACCTTTCTCTTGACCCTCATTAACCGCAGTAACTATAGCATCAGCATCGCGCTGCGGCACCGAATTTATGCCCTGCACATTGCAGGCATACCAAACGCTGACGCATCCGTGACAGAGAGCCGGGTGAGCACGGTGGGACAAAGCGATTAAAACCGCCCTAAACGACCAGTCGTTTAAGCACGTCTCCGATGACTACTCTGTGGTGTCGTCGTCCTCGGGGAGTTGGGGGAACACGGCGTTTTTGGGCATGGAAACCTTGGTGAGCGAGGTGAGCTTTTTGCTCAACGCCGTGTCCGTCTTGACCAGGTCGCTGAGCGTCACGATCTTGTAGCCGTCGGCGACAAGGCCATCGATAATCTGCGGCAGCGCCTCGAGCGTCTGCTCGGCGCACTCATCGCTATCGGTGAGCAGCACAATATTGCCCGGCGTCATCGAGTCGAGCACGGTCGATACTTGCTCGTCGGCGCCGTTGAGCAGCCAGTCGCCCGAATCGATATTCCACGAAACCACGGCGGACACCAGGTCCATCGAGTCGATCCAGTTTTGCTCGTCAAACGCGGCGTAGGGGGCACGAAGCAACATCGTCTCGACGCCGGTCGCCGACTTAATCGCCTCGGTGCCCTTCGTGATCTGTTTGCGCACCGTCTCGCGATCCTCACCCTTGAGCGAATCATCGCTGTAGCTGTTGGAGCCGATCTCGCACCCGGCATCGACAATCGCTTTGGCAGTAGCGGGCGAGGCTTCCGCGGCATCGCCCGAAAGGAAGAACGTCGCCGTGACGCCCTTTTCCTTGAGCACCTGCAAGATCTGCTTGGTCGCGCCGCTCGGACCCTCGTCAAATGTCAGGGCCACGTACTTTTCGTTGCCCTTGGGCGCTACGCTTGCGCACTCGACTACGCAGTCGGTGGCGGGCACGACCTCGCCGCGGTCCTGCGTCTTGCCCGACTGCTCGCCGACCCATACCTCGGAGCGGCCCTGAACGCCCCAGGTTTTGACATACTCAATGGCACCCGTGCCCTCGACCTTAAGCCTTGGCTCGATAGTCGTGGCCTGGACCTCGTGCTTTTCGTACACGTTGCGGCCGTCCTTGACCGTCACCTTCTCGCCACCCGTAAGCTCGCGACTATCCCATTTGCCTTGCTTCACGCGCTTGCCGTCGACCTTCACCGACAGCTTTTCGCCGCCATGGCGCTTGAGCACGCTGTCGTCGACTGCCAGCAGATCGCCGGCGTCGTACGTTTCGGTCAGGCTTTGATCGTCGATAAGATTCTGCAACGTAGAGCCCACGCGCACCGCGGTCTTTTGCCCGTTGAGCTCCACGTCCACACTGCGGTTGACGTAGCCCACGACGGCAGCGATAAACAGCACGAGCGCGCAACCCACGGCGATGAGCGCATAGGGCAGGCGAGACGAACGACGGGGCGTACGGCTGTTGCCGATGCGCGCGCTGCGATCGCTAAAGCCGCGGCTATGGTTGAGGTACATCGCGCCGGGCTTACGGCGACGGCGGCGCTGACCGCCGGGCAGCTGCCCCAGGTCGCGGCGCGCCGTCGGACGCGCACCCGAACGCCCGTTTAAGTTGGATCCGTTTTGGCGCATGTGCCCTCCCCCATAAACACAGCAAGCCGGAGCAACAGGTCTCCGGCTTGCCTCCCATCATTTGGTACGTCGCTATTTGCTAGTTTTCGACGAGCCCCCGCTCGCCTTTTGGTATTCGTCCTTAAAGGCCTTGAACATACCGCGCGTCTTGCCGAGCTGCTTGCCCAGTGCGCGGCTGCCCTTGTCCACGGCGACCGATCCCTTGTCATCGAGCACCTTGGCGCCCTTTTTGACCTTGTCGCCCACCACGACGCTGGCCTCGGCGGCCTTGGCAGCCGCACCGCCCGAATACCCGAGCGACTTGACCTCGTCCGAGACGACCATCGCGCCGTTCTCGTAGCCGCGCAGCATCGTCGGCGGCACCTGCGTGTCACCAACCAAAACACTCGAAGCAGCGCCGGCGGTCACATAGAATGCCTGCACGATGCCCGAGCGCGGCTTGAACTCAACGTCCGAGCAATAGCCCACGACGTCGCCCGATTCCGTGCGCACGTCCATACCGACCCAGATGATGCAATCGTCCAGGTTGATGTCGAGGCGCTTGGCCGCAGCGGTATCGTAGGTGCCCTTGACGTCGTCAACCGCGATGGCGCCCTCGTAGACACCAATGGCGTCGAGCGCTACGAATCGATCGGGACGCTCGATCATGCCCGCGATATCGGACTGGCGGACCATAAAGCCAACCACGCGCGTACCGCCCGGGGTAAAGACCGGAAAGTGAATCTTTCCGAGCTTTTTAGGGCTGCGCGGCGTGCCGTCCTTTTTGGTGCGCCTGTCCTCGGTAGGCTTGCGATAGATCTTGGCGCCGACAAAATCCCCGGCGCGCATTATGCCTCGGTCGAGGGCTCCGCAGCCTCGGTATCAGCCTCGACGGCGTTCTCGACCACGACGTCGGCTGCAGGCGTCACGTTGCCGCCCGAAATGGCGTCGTTGAGCTGCTCGCGCAGCTGGTCCATGCGCTCGCGGGCCAGGTCAACCTTAGCGCGCAGGTCGTCGGTCTTGGCATCGACCATCGGGCCAAAGTCATTCACCGCAGCACGGGCCTCCTCGGCGCTGTGCTCGTAGGTGTCACGCATATTGTCCCAAGCGTCGTTGGCGATATCGGCAGCCATGGCGCGGGTCTCGGCGCCCGAGCGCGGGGCCAGAGCAACGCCGACAATAGCGCCGGCAGCGGCACCAAAAAGTGCGCCGGAGACAAAGCTGAAAGTCTTACCCATGATCATTCCTCTCCTGCGGGCACGTCGGTGCCCACCGTTTGAATGCTGTCCATTATACCCGCAGCGCATCACTTGCCGCTCCGCTCATCTGCGTACGGCAAAGGCGCAGGTACGTGATGGTGATAAACGCGTAGACCTACTCCTGAGGCATAGCCGGCATGGCCACCGTGGCACCCGGGTCCTCGCCGGCGCCGTCCACGAGCGGCAGGCCGCCCTCATGCGCAGGTCCCGCCGAAACCGTCGCCGCACCGCCAAAGACGGCAGCGGAAGCCTCGTGGTTTTCGGCAACCGCGCCCTCGGTATCAATCGCCACCTGGGGCTCGTCGTCAAAGTTGGGGACGCCCTGGGGCTCGGTGGGAACGGGCTCGGCGGTCGCATCGGCAACAGGCTCGGCGTCGACCGGCACATCACCCTCGTCAGCGCCCTCGTCCTCGGCAGCATCTTCGCCGTTCGCAGCGGCGACGGCCTCGTGAGGATCCTTGCCCTCGGCCTCGGCGCGCATGCCCAGTACCAGGTTGCGCAGGCCCGCGACCGTACCGTCCACATCGGGAGCCGGCTGGTCGGCGTGCAGGTACGCCCAATCCATCATAAAGGTCGCCGACGACAGCGCACCAATGGCCAACGCGTCATCGGGACACGAAAGCTCAACCTCAAAGACGCGCTCGTCGTGCTCGCTCACGCGCGTGCGACCGCACGAGATGCTGCCGGCAAGACCGGTCTCGTTCATGAGCTCGACCGTCACGTGCTCTAGCAGGTGGCAAAGCTCAGTCTGGCCCATGCAGTCCTGGAATTCGCGACCGGAATCGCCCAGGCACAGGTGCTTGGCAATCGCAGGCACCAGGTAGTACACGCGCGCCGTGGCCTCGATGTCCTCCGAGGTCATGAGCGGCATGCCGGGGTTCACCAGCACATGCGCGCAGATCTTGTCCTCGCTGACGGTGACCTTAAGGATGTTGAACAGGCCTGCCATAACTCTCCCCTACTCGTCCTTGCCCTACTCGTCGCCATCGTGCGGATCCGCAGAGCCCGCACCCGACGCCGCCGGCTTCTCTGCCGAGGACTCGGAATCCTTCTTATCGGTTTCGGCCGGAGCAATCACGCGAATGAGCGAGATGCGCTGGCCACGCATCGACTGCACCTTGAACTTGTACCCCGCGACCTCAAACACCTCTCCGATGTCGGGCACCGAGTCACAAAGCTCCAAGATCCAGCCGGCGATGGTCTCATAATCATCGCTTTCCTCGAGCGGCCAACCAAGCTCAATCGCGTCATCGCACGAAAAACGCCCATCAACGAGCCACTCGCGGCGCGAAAGGCGCGTGAGATACTTGTTGTCGGGGTCGAACTCGTCCTCGATCTCGCCGACGATCTCCTCGACGATGTCCTCGATGGTGATGATGCCGGCCGTACCGCCGTACTCGTCCACGACGACCACGATCTGGTCGTGCGAGGTCTGCATCTCGGACAGCAGCGGCAGGATGTCCTTGGTGTCGGGCACAAAGGCGGCGTCGCGCAAATAGCCGGCGATGGGCTGGTCGCCCTTGCCGTCGAGCGCGGGCTGGATCAGGTCCTTGATGTGCGCGATGCCCGCGACGTTGTCGGGGTCCTCGTGATAGACGGGGATGCGGCTGAAGCCGGTCTGGCGCATGGTGGACAGCACGTCGGCGACCGTCTCGTCGTCCTCGCACATGGTGGTGTCCACGCGCGGCACCATGACCTCGCGAGCCACGGTGTCGCCCAGGTCGAAGATCTCGTGGATCATGCGCTTTTCCTCGTCGAGCAGGTCGTCCTGCTCCGAGACCATGTACTTGATCTCTTCCTCCGAGACGTTCTGGCGATCATCGGCGCTCTTGATGCGCAGGATGCGGGCCAGGCCATCGGAGCAGGCACCGGTCAGCCACACGAGCGGGCGGGCGATCTTTTGGAACACGGAAAGCGGCCCCACGACCTGCTTGGATACGCCCTCGGCGTTAGCGAGGCCGATGCGTTTGGGCACGAGCTCGCCGATCACGATGGACACAAAGGCGACGGCGACGGTGATGATGACCGGCGCCAGGCCGCGCGCGATGGCGGAAAGCGGCGCGATGCCAAAGCTCATGAGCCATGTGGCAAGCGGGTCGGACAGGCTCGTCGAGGCAACGGCGGATGAGGCGAAGCCCACGAGCGTGATGGCGACCTGGATGGTGGCCAACAGCTGATCGGAGTCGGCGGCGAGCTGGACGGCGCGCTCGGCGCGTTTATCGCCCTCCTCGGCATCGTGCTCCAACACGGCGCGCTTAGCCGTGGTGAGAGCCATCTCGGACATGGAGAAGTAGCCGTTGATGAGGGTCAAAACGAGGGTGGTGATAAGGGAGATGGTTATGTCCATCGGGAGTTTCTCGAACCTCCAAGATTCGGGACGTCAGGTTAAAACGTTGATGGCGGATACGGCAATTGCACCGGCGCCCAAACGAGAACGCGGGCGCGCAGGCATGGTCGCTAGATTACGAAGAGGATCACCGCCATGAACTGGAAGATGCTGCCGGCGAGCACCCACAGGTGAAACACGCTGTGCAGATAGCGCACGTTTTTGGCGATATAGAACGGCACGCCCGCGGTGTAGCACACGCCGCCGACGGCGAGCAGGGCAAGTGCCACGGGGTTGAGCAGCGCAACAAGTTCGGGCAGCTTAAAGACAACGAGCCAGCCCATCAGCAGGTAGACCAGGCCGCTTACCCAGTGCGGCTGACGCTCGCGCAAAAAGCACTCGAGCGCAATGCCGATAATGGCGATGGCCCATACGGCAAAGAACAGCGCAGGGCCGCCGTCGTTTGCAAGCGTGATGAGGCAAAACGGCGTATAGCTGCCGGCTATGAGCAAGTAGATGCAGCTGTGGTCGATGATGCGGAACACGCGCTTGGCGCCCGCGGGCTGAATCGCATGGTAGAGCGTGGAGGCTAGGTATTCGAGGATAATACTGACGCCATAGACAATTGCCGCGGCCATGTGGGCTGGGCCTCCGCCGCGCAGGGCGGCGAATACGATCAGGAGCACCAGGCCCGCGATACCCAGCAGGCAGCCGACACCATGGGTGACGGAGTTCATGATCTCCTCGCCCACCGTGTAGTGTGGAACGGCCGCGGTCTTGGGTCGCGGCTTAGAACTGTCGCTCGAATCGGACATGCCGGTTACATCCTCCAACGTAAAGAGTTCTCAACACTATATCAAAGCGTCTGGGTGCGTGCGAAATTTGCACCATACGTGACCCTTTGTTTACCCATTCTTTGCCTGTTGACGCATCAACGGCGAACGTCCATAATGCGCTTGCATTAAATGTTGATGTATTAACATCTTATAGGAGAATATCGCATGGCCCAAAACGCACGCTCCCATCGAAAGCTCAAGATAGCCGGCATCGTTGCGCTGGTGGTTGTCGTTGCGCTGCTCGGATTTGCCGGCAACTTCTTGTTTGACTTTGCCCTGAACCCCCAAGCGCCGTACACCATGAAGATGATGCAGGATAGCAAGAACGACAAAAAAGGTGAGCAGCCGGATGCCGAGGAAACCGAGGCGCGGACGTGGTTTAAAGAGAATCGCAAGAGCAGCAGCCTCACCGCAGATGACGGAATCGAGCTTGCCGCTTGGTATTTTGCTGCGTCGGAGAGCACGCACGACTACGCCGTCTGCCTGCATGGATATACCAACGAGCCCATCGGTATGGCCCGATACGCCAAACGATTCCATGACCGCGGCATGAACGTACTCGCACCCGCCGCCCGTGCCCACGAGCGCTCCGGCGGCGACTATATCGGCATGGGCTGGCCCGAGCGCCTCGACATCGTCGCATGGATCAATCAAATCGTTCAGGCTGACCCCGAGGCGCGCATCCTGGTCTTTGGCGAGTCGATGGGCGCGGCAACCGCCATGAACGTCGCGGGGGAATCTCTGCCCGCAAACGTGAAATGCATTATCGAGGACTGCGGCTATACGAGTGTTTGGGACGAGTTTTCTCTGCAGCTCAAGGACGTGTTCGGCCTGCCCAGCTTTCCCTTGCTCGATGTAGCAAACTTGGTGTGCAACGTGCGCGCAGGCTACGACTTTCATAAGGCGAGCAGCGTGGGGCAACTCAAACACGCGACGGTTCCCATGCTGTTTATCCACGGCGACCAGGACACCTTTGTGCCGTACGACATGCTCGACCAAAACTACGACGCGTGCGCCAGCAAGGTCAAGCAAAAGCTCACCATCCATGGCGCCACCCACGCCAAGAGCGCGCAAATTGACCCCGAGCTCTACTGGAATACGGTCGACGACTTCCTCGACGAGTATTTTTAGGCAAAAAGCAACGTCTGGGGCTTTATCTGGCCCCCTGTTTTCGGAAGTGCGGGGAAAATCGCGCGAAGCCCGACCAGACCGCAGTTTTACCAACGATTTATCAGGGGTTTTGTTGCCAAAAAACGGTTTGTGGTCGGCGGTATTCGATTTTTCACCGCACTTCCGAAAAGCCGCCCGTGGGCGCTGTGCTCACGGGCGGCTTTTGCTAACGTTGCGCTACAAATGCGCTTGTTTTGTCCAATAGCTAGGCGCTACTTGACCTCGATGAGCTCGTACTCGCTCGTGCCCAGGCCGATTTTTTCGGCATGCGCGATGCACGCGCGCCAGTCGGTGTCGGGATGCGTGATGCAGAAGGGGTCCTTGGCCTGCTCGCCCTCCAGATGCTCGTGGTTGTGCTCCATCTTGGCCGCGCTATCGGTGAGCTCGGTGTTGGGCAGCGGCTCGGATGCCATGACGGCATCGGCGCAGGCCTGATCGATAGCGACCGGGTCGAAGCTCGCGAACATGCCGATGTCGTTGACGATAGGCGTGTCGTTTTCGGGATGGCAGTCGCAGTTGGGGCTGATATCCATGGCAAGCGAGATATGGAAGCTGGGGCGATCCTGGACAACAGCCTTGGTGTACTCGGCGATCTTGCAGTTGAGCACGTCGGCCGCGGCTTCATAACCGGGCTTGATGGCGTCCTGGTTGCACACGCCGATGCAGCGGCCGCAGCCCACGCAGCGATCGTGGTCGATGGCAGCCACGTGGACCGTGCGGGTGTTGCCGTTGGCAAGCTCGCGCTCGCGGGTGTCGTCAAACGAGATGGCGCTGTGCGCGCAGATCTTTTCGCAGGCACGGCAGCCAATGCAGTGCTCGGTCGCGACGTTCGGCTTGCCGGCGGCATGCTGCTCCATCTTGCCGGCGCGGCTGCCGCCTCCCATGCCCAGGTTCTTCATGGCTCCGCCAAAACCGGCCTGCTCGTGGCCCTTAAAGTGGGTGAGGCTGATCACGATATCGGCGTCCATGAGCGCCTGACCAATCTTGGCCTCGTGTACGTACTCGCCGCCCTCGACCGGGACGAGCGCCTCGTCGGTGCCCTTGAGGCCGTCGGCGATGATGATCTGGCAGCCCGTGGCATACGGGGTAAAGCCGTTCTGATAGGCGGTATCGATGTGCTCGAGCGCGTTTTTGCGGCTACCAACGTAGAGCGTGTTGCAGTCGGTGAGGAAGGGCTTGCCGCCCAGCTCCTTCACGACATCCGCGACGGCGCGGGCGTAGTTGGGACGCAAAAAGCTCAGGTTGCCCAGCTCGCCAAAGTGAATCTTGATAGCGACGAACTTGTTCTCAAAGTCGATCTGCTCAATTCCGGCGTGACGGATGAGGCGCTTGAGTTTGTCGAGCTGGCTCTCGCGAGCATGCGTGCGCAGGTTGGTGAAGTACACCTTAGCGGGTGCTGCGGGTGCAGTTGCGGTCATAAATCTATCCCCTCGGTCTATATGGCGTTACAGACATAAGAGGATGGTACCCGTTGAAGTAGGGTCAAAGTCAAGCGCGAAACCCAGTCATTGGGGACAGACTTAAATGACTGAAACCACTCATTGGGGACGGACTTAAATGAGTGCCTCGCCACCTGGCAGCTAAGGACGTTCCTTATCTGCCGGCAGCTGGGGACAGTCCTTGCCAGCCCGGCCGGCGAGCCGGCGAATCGGCAAAGACTGTCCCTGATGACTGGCCGTTTAAGAACGTCCCCAATGACTACTCTTGGACTTTGAGGGCCTCGGCCAGGCTCACGCGCTTGATAGAGCGCGTGTGTAGCAGTGCCACGACCAGGTAGGTCGCAAAGCCAATGCCGACGCATGCAGCCATGGACCAAGCGGGCACGTAGATCTCGATATTGCCGTTGTAGGCGAGCAGCATCGAGCGGAAGATGGCCGTGAGCGAGCCAATAATGACCGGCAGGCTCAGCACGAGCGACGCCGCCACGCACAGCGTGATCGAGCGGATGTACAGATGCGAGATCTCGCTATCGCGATAGCCAAAGACCTTCATGTAGCTGATCGAACGGGCGCTGTGGTCGATTACCGCCTTGGTCAGCAGGTACATAAACAGCAGGAAGATAAACACCGCGAGCCCGATCATCATGCCGATCATTTTGCTCATCATGCCGATGAACTGGTCGCCCACGGCGCGCATGTCGTCGGGCGTGGCGTCGCCGGCAAAGTAACGCGCATCGAGGTCGAGCTTCTCGTCGCTCACATAGCCGTTAAAGTAGGCGGCATCGTTGTCGAACAGCTCGTTAAAGTCGTCGATGCTCATATAGATATTCATGTCCGACTTTGAGCCCCAGGCGCAATCCTTGCCCGCGTACTCAAGGGAATAATGCTCGCCCTCGTACTTGTCGCTGAGCGTGACCTTCTGGCCCTCGCTCCAGCCAAACTTATCGAGCAGACCGCCGCCAAAGACGACGCGCCCATCGCCGACGTTGAGGTCTTTCCAGTAGCGCGAATCGGGCGAGATGCCGTAGACGGAAATCGCCTCCTGCCCATTTCCGTCGCCTCGGTCGTATTGCAGCTGGTAAACGGCATATTTCTCGGCTTGCGCGATTGCGCCCGCGCCGTTGTCGGTCGTATTGACCGGGTGAATGTCGTCGTTGTCGGTGTCGATCTTAGAGGCCTTGTCGATCAGGTCGATAGCCTCGTCGCGGTTGCAGCCAAGGGCATCGGCAAGGTCATCGAGGCGCGCATAAAGCGCATCCTTCTTGTCCTGGACCTTGGCAAGCGCGTCCTGCGCTGCGGTCAGGCTCTCGGCAGACGGAGATGCGGTCGCGGCATCGGCTGCCGCCTGTGCAGCATCGGCCGCGTTGTCAAACTCGTCATCGGCATCCTGGGCGGCGGAAAGCAGCGCGCCGTCAACCGACTGCAAGCGCTCGAGTGCCGACCACTGCTCGCGCTCCTCGACAGTGCCCTCAAGCTCCAGCGGCGCCTTGAGCGTGTACTGATGCTCGGCGACCAGGCTCGTCTCGAGATTGTCCGCGTAGTGCGTCATCGTGGGCAGAATCGCCAGGCCAAAGAGCAGCAGCAGCGAGGCAAACGCAATACCCACAAAGAGCGTGGCGAAGTTACCCAGGTTGCGCAGGAAGATGCGCAGGCGGAAGCGCGAGACAAAACCCATGCGCTCCGGCAGTTGCATACCGCGCTTGGTACCAGACTTGCCGCTCGCTTCGTGACGAAGAAATTGCAACGGCGTCTTGCCCATTTTGCGAAGCAGACCCACCAGCGTGATGAGGATGAGCGCGGCGGCGGGAACCACGGCGCACTTCACAAAGATCTCCCAGCTCCAGTACACCTGGAAGGGCGGCAGGCTGTACGAACCGTAATAGAGGCTGCGCATGGGCTCGGTAAAGAACACAACGCCGAGCGCGGTGCCCAAAAGCGCCGCGACCACGCCCACGATGGCGGGAAGCGCAAGGTAGTGCAGCACGATCTCGCGACGACGATAGCCGCTGGCGAGCAGCGTGCCGATGATGGCGCTCTCCTCCTCGATGGTGGCGTCGGTAAGGACCACAAAGACAAATGCCATGATCACGATGATGATGTCGAGCAACGTCATCCACATCATGGAGTCGCCGTCCACGTCGTCACGCGCGTAGCCAATGCCCTGGTTGGAATCGGCGTCGATGAGGTCATCCACGCGCGCATCGGCGTCGGTCAGTGCCTCCACCATATCTTGCTCGGCATCGGTGCGGTCTGCGGTGGAGAGATCGCGATCGGCAAAGGTAAAGGAGTAGGTGTAGGCAGGCGCGCCGCCGGCATCCTCGAGCGCGGCAAAGCCGGCATCGGCGACCTCGGCCACACCATAGGTGATGGTGTTCACCGTAAAGTCCGAATTGTTGAGGAACAGCGCCTGGCTATCGGGCTGGGTCATGATGCCGCAGATGGTGTAGGTGCGGCCCTCAAGCTCAACCTTATCGCCCACGGCAAGGTCGTTGTTGGTGGCAAAGACGCGGTCGATGGCCACCTCGTCGTCCGCCTTGGGCTGCCTGCCCTCGCAGTAGGACGCAATATTGACCTTGGTGCGGTGCGTATAGGTGCGCAGCGTGCGCTTGGTGCCGTCGTCGCCGGCGGTCTTTTTGATGATGGCGTCGATGGAGAAATTCTTGTAGAGCGTGACGCCGCCGACGTCGTCGGCCGCGTCCTCGGCTGCCTTGAGCTGGTCTTTGGTGGCCTCGAAGGAGGTGGTCACGCGGCCGTCTTCGATGATGTACTCGTCGCGCATGCCGTCGATGAGGCAGCCGATGGAATGCGCTGCGAGCAAAAAGCCCGAGGTAAGGGCGATGCTTCCGCACATAAGCAAAAAGATACCCAGGTATTTGCCGATATTGCGGCGCAGCTCGCGCGGGAGACGTTTTGCGAGAGGTGTCATGGCGCCGCCTACCAATCGAGCTCGGCGGCCGCGACGGGCGACTCGTTGAGCTCATCCTCGACGATGCGCCCGTCGCGCAGGCGCAGCACGCGATTGGCCATGCGCGCGATGGCGGCATTGTGGGTGACGATGATGATGGTGCAGCCGTACTCGTGATTGACATCCTCCATGAGCTGCAAGATTTCCTTGGACGTCTTGTAGTCGAGCGCACCCGTGGGCTCGTCGCACAGCAGCAGACCCGGGTTTTTGACGAGTGCGCGGCCGATGGCACAGCGCTGCTGCTGGCCGCCCGAGACCTGGCGCGGGAACTTGTTGCGGTGCTCGTAGAGGCCCAGCGAGCGTAGCAGGTCGTCAATGTTGAGCGGGTTTTTGGACAGGTGCGCCGTGACCTCGATGTTCTCCTTGATGGTGAGATCGGGCACCAGGTTGTAGAACTGGAAGACAAAGCCCAGCTCGCGGCGGCGGTACTCACCCAGGTCGGCGGGCTTGAGCACCGTGAGGTCGCAGCCGTCCACCATGATGGAGCCGCCGTCGGCATCCTCCAGGCCACCGATCAGGTTAAGAAACGTCGACTTGCCTGAGCCCGAGGGCCCCAGCATGACGCAGATCTCGCCGCGATTGATGGACGTGTCGATGCCGTCGAGCACCGTCAGGAGCGCGTCACCGTCGCCGTAGTGCTTCTTGAGCCCCTTGACCTGGACGTAGGCTTTCTGCGTTGCCATGCTATCCCCCATTGTTAGCCTCGTACTACTTTATGAACGTAATAGTAAACCTTGGCGAACTATTTTTGGGCGAGGCTTGGGATTTATTTCAGACTAGTCATTGGGGACGTTCTTAAATGACTAGTCGCAAGGGACACTCTTTCGCCACCCGACAGCCAGGGACAGTCCTTGGCAACCCGACCGGCAAGCCGGCGGTTCGGCAAAGACTGTCCCCGATGACTAGTCATTTAAGTCTGTCCCCAATGACCACTCTTGGTCGTTTAAGTCTGTCCCCAATGAGTATAAGTCTGTCCCCAATGAGTACCCAATGACTAGGTGGCTAGGCGCGGGATTTGTTGCGGGCGAGGGCTAGGCCTACGGCGGCGATGGCCACGGCAAAGAGTGCCGTGACGCCCAGGTCGCAGGCGATATCGCCCAGCACGGTGGACGTCAGGTCTGCGGCGAGCGCCTTGTCGATCGCGTCGTTCACCCAATACGTCGGCACAAAGTGCGCCACCGTCTGCACGGCCGAGCCCATCAGCGACAGCGGCATCCAAGCGCCGCCCAAAAACGTCATGAGCATGCCGAGCAGGTTGCCCACACCGTTAAGCAGCTCCTCGCGCGCACCCAGGCTCGACAGCGCAAAGCCAACGGCCAGAGGCGTGCACGCCAGGGCAAACGTCGCCGCCAGCGCCAGGCACACGCGACCCACGCCGACCTCGGCAACCGCGCCGGCAAAGCCCACGACGCCCATCATGCTCGACACAAACCAGATACAGACGGTGAGCACTGCAGCAGCCGCGAACACGGCAAGCGAACGCTGGCGCTCGGAGATTGGGCCGGCATCCATACGACGCACGCGCTCGGGCTCGTTCATGCCCGAGAACACCAGTCCCACCGACACGATGACCGACGAGATAATCGCGTACGCGCCAAAGTTGAAGTACGACTCGAGCGTTGCGGCGGCCGTCGAGTCGACCTTGACCTGCTCGATCTCGACCTCGGCACGCTCGGTGGCCGCGTGTTCGGCAGCCTTGGCGACGTCACCGTTGGAGGCAGCAGGCTCAAGTGCGGCTGCAGCGCCCGCGAGCGAGATCCAGCGCGAGGCCTCGGCAGACGAAAGCGCCGCCGCCATAGTGCCGGCACCGTAGGTCACATCGAGCTTGGGTAGGGACTCCCCCGCACGGGCGGCTGCAACGAGGTCGCCCTCAAACCCCTCCGGGATAAAGAACACGCAGTCGGCGCTGCCCTTGGCGCTGTTGCTCTTGGAGAGCGCGTCCGCAAGATCGTATGTATCGTCGCCGATGCCCGTGACCAGCTCAAAACGCGAACCCAGGTGCTTGGTAAGCGCACGCGAAAGGTCGCTATTGTCGCGGTCGACCACGATCACGTTGGTGTCGTAGGGCTCGTACTCGGCAAGCTGCGACGAGTTCCAGCTCACCGAGGCCGCGATGAATACGCCCATGAGCGAGATGAACACCGTATAGATGAGCAGGTAGAACGGGTGCGCCAGCGCCATGCGAAGCGCGGTCTTAAAGGTGCTCATAGCGGCTCCTTCCAAAGATCAGCGTGGCGGCGGCAACGAACAGCAGCGCCATCAGGACGAGCGCGCCGGCGCGAACGGCGAAGGGCCCCAGGTCTTCAAAGAAATACAGGCGATTGAACATGTCGCAGATGAGCTTGACGGGGTTGAACCAGCACTCGGCCGGGCAGGCGCGGGCGACGTCGTCGGCAAGCGCCATCGCCGGCTCGCCGTAGAGGCCGGAGAACAGGGCGCACGTGGTAGCAAAGCCCGTGAGGATGCCCGACTTGGACGCCTTGCCGCCCTTAACGGGAAGCGTGCCCACAAAGAGCCCCAAGCCCGTGGCGGCAAGCGCGGAAGCGGCGCCGCCCACCAGACACAGCCCCTCGCGCCCGCCAAAGTCGACGCCCACGACCAGGCGCACGTAGCCGATTGCGATCGCCATCGAGGCGAAGGAAACCAGCCACGAGCCGACAAAGATGCCGGCCAGCGACGCCGTCTTGGAAAGGCCGCCCACGCAGCGACGCGCGCCAAGGCCCGACAGATTGGGCTGCAGATCGACGACGCTCAAGGCGGCAAACTCGGCAGACATCATCGCGACCAGGCCAAAGAGCGCGTAATAGTAGATGACCGTGCCATCGGGTGTGGTGCGTGTCAGGCTTACGCGGCGGGTACTGCCCTCGAGCGACAGGGCGCGCGCAACCGCCTCCGGGTCGGCGAGCGCCGCCAGGTTGTCCTGGGCAATCTGGGACATGAGCTCGGCATTTTGTGTATACGAGCTTGCCACCGTCTCCAAAATGCTGCGGTCGGTGAGCACCGACGACGCACGCGAGCTGTCGTAGCTCGACAGCAGCGTGAGCTTGGGTACGCCTGCGTCGTCGACCGTATAGATGCCCGCGACCTCGCCGGCCTTAAGCGCACGGTTCGCATCGGCTGCGTCGTCGCACTCGTGAATCTCGAGCAGCTGATCGTCGCTCTCCTTGGCAAGCGACGTCGCCACGTCCTTAAAGGTCGAGGCGTCCCAGGCCTCGTCCGCTATGACGGCAACCGGTACCGGGTCGACCGTGCCATCAGAGCTCAGATTCGCAAACATAAACATGAACATCGTGGAAAGTGCGATGGGAAAGAGAGCGCCCCAGACCCACGTGCTCGGCCGGCGCAGCAGCGTCTTGACCGTAGTGATGATGGTGTTGAACATGACTGCCCCCTAGTCGCGCAGCTCGCGGCCGGTGATCTCGAGGAACACGTCGTTGAGGGTCGGCGGCTCGGAATAAATGCGGCCAAGCGCCACGTCATGCGAGCGCAGCGCATCGAGAATGTCCGTCAGGTTATGCGGGCTCGCCTCGCACGAAAACGTGAGCTGGCCCGCCGTCGCCGACAGGTCCAGGACATGCGGCAGGCTCGCGACGGCACCGAGCGCCGCGCTCGGCACCTCGCCGACCTCGATCACGATCTTCTCGCCCATCTGAATCATGCGCTTGAGTTCGTCGTTGGTGCCCTGCGCCAGCACGCGCCCGCCGTCCATGATCATGATGCGGCTGCAGATCTGCTCGACTTCCTCCATATAATGGCTGGTATACACCACCGTGGCGCCCTCGTCGCGCAGGCGGCAGATGCCCTCCAGGATGGCGTTGCGACTCTGCGGGTCGACCGCCACCGTGGGCTCGTCAAAAAAGATGAGCTCGGGCTTGTGCGCGATGCCGCAGGCGATGTTGAGGCGACGCGCCAGGCCGCCCGAGAGCTTGCCGGGGCGAAACTTGGTAAAGTCGCCCAAGCCGACAAAGTCGATCGCCTCGTCCACCAGCGCGCGGCGGCGCTTGCGGTCGCTAACGTAAAGGCTGCAGAAATAGTCGATGTTCTCGCGCACGGTGAGCTCGTCGAACACCGCCACCTGTTGCGGCACCACGCCGATGCGGCGCTTGAGGTCGTAGCGGGCGGGCGTCATGGGCTCGCCGAACAGTTCGATGGTGCCCTTGTCGTAGGCGAGCAGCTGCAGGATGCAGTTGATGGACGTGGTCTTGCCCGAGCCGTTGGGGCCCAGCAGGCCAAAGATCTCGCCGGGGGCGATGCTCAGGTTAAAGTGGTCGAGCGCAATAAGATCGTCGTAGCGCTTGACGAGGTTTTCGACGTGGACGATGTCTGTCATGAGGCGGTCCTTCTGTTGATTGCGGCCCGGTACGATTGCATCATCGCAGGAGCCGCCGACGCACACCAGTGAGCTTTGTCACGAGTGCGGAGCTTGGTCGCACGACCTGCCGATGCCCCCGATTTGCCGCGTGGGAGGAATGTCACAGTTGCGCAGGCGGCCCCTCCACCACGCGCGGCTTCGCGTACAATACCCGTATGAACAGGCTTTTCGACAAATCGATCGTGCTGGCGTGCTGTATTGCGGCCGCCATGGGTCTTGCTGTGGACGCTCGCCTAGTCGCGGCGTTTTGCCTTGGCGTTATTGCCACCTCGCTGGCCGAGGTGGCACAGGATGAACGCACGCGCCGTGCAAGCGAGGCCGCGAGCTACGTTTACATCATCGCGGCCGTCTTTATACCGCCGTTTGTGCCGTTTGCGCCCCTCGCCCTCTATGACATCGCGCGACGCGTGCGCCGTGAACGCATCTGGCCCGCGCTGGCGATTGGCGCCGTGTTTGTCTGCGCGCTTGTCGCGGACCTTCGCGGCGGCGCGCTCACCACCCGAACGCTCCTGCTGACCGCCATCCTTTCGGTTGCCGCCACCTTGTTATCGCTACGTACCGCCCAGTTAGAGCGCGAGCAGAAGCGCATGCGCCGTACCCGCGACGGGCTGCAAGAACGAGCCCTCGCGCTCGAAGCGCGCAACCGCGACCTTGCCGACCGCCAGGACTATGAGGTCGAACTTGCGACCCTGGCCGAGCGCGCCCGCATCGCGCGCGAAATTCACGACAACGTCGGCCACCAGCTCACGCGTGCTTCGTTGCAGACCGAGGCCCTGCGCGTGGTCCATGCCAACGAGCCCAGGATTGCCGCCGACTTTGCCGACGTTAAACGCACGGTTGACGAGGCGCTCCAGCTTGTGCGCACCAGCGTCCACGCGCTCAACGACAACGCCGTCGACCTTTCCGTGCAGCTCGAACGCATTGTTGAAGGCGCGCGCTCGGACGGCGGCCCGCAGATTGAGCTTGAAGTTTTGGCCGAGCATGCGCCCGCAAATGTCGCCAACTGCTTTGCAGCGGTCCTGCGCGAGGCGCTCTCCAATACCATGCGCCACGCTTGCGCCCAGACCGTCACCGTACGATGCATGGAACATCCGTCGTTTTACCAGCTTGTCGTTACCGACGATGGCGCGGGCGGGGTCCAAGCAAGCGGCCGCGGCGCTGCGGAGGGCATGGGGCTCGCCTCCATGCGCGAGCGCATCGAGGCGCTTGGCGGCACCTTCACCGCCGGCCCGCGTGCCAGCGCCGGCGGCTGGCGCGTGTTTGCCACCGTTCCCAAACAGCAAGGAGATGAGGACCGATGAGGCTCATCGTTGTCGACGACGACCGCTTAGTGGTCGATTCGCTCAAGATTATCCTGGGCGCCCAGCCGCAGATCGAAGTAGTGGGCACCGGCGCCAATGGCGACGACGCGGTTTCGCTCTATGCCGAGCACGCGCCCGACATCGCGCTGCTCGACATTCAGATGCCGGGGCGCGACGGACTTTCGGCGGCACGCGAAATCCTTGAACGCGACCCTGCGGCGCGCATGGTGTTTCTGACGACGTTTTCGGATGACGAATACATTGTGTCGGCGCTTAAACTGGGCGCCCGCGGCTACCTGATCAAGACCGATGTCGCCGCCATTCCGCCGGCGTTGGCACAGGTCATGGATGGCAAACGCGTGCTCGAGGGCAAGGCGATCGAGGATATCGATTTTGATGGGGCGGGCACCGAAGCCGACGCGCCCCGCCGGCCCACAGCCTTTGCCGGCCTAACCGACCGCGAGTTCGAAGTCGCCGAGCTCATCGCCCGCGGCCTCGACAACAAGGAGATCGCCGCCACCGCCTACATGGGCGAAGGCACCGTGCGCAACCACATCAGCTCGATCCTTGCAAAGATGGGCCTGCGCAACCGCACGCAGATCGCCATCGCCTACCTGCGAGGGTAGTTGCCCAACGACTGACCGCCCCGGCATATCAAAATGGCTGCCACCGATTTAATACCATTTCAAAACTATGCCGGTTTACGGGGCTAAACTCAGGACCCCCATCCATACCCGCGTTTTCTGCAAAATGACGGCTCGTCTACCTGTGATTTTATTTTCACGAATATCGGCATGGTTGGGGACTCGTGACTCAGCCCCGTAAACCGGCATAGTTTTGTTCGGGCGGCCCTGCACGAGTACCTCCGCAAGCCTCGCGGGACCAAAATGATCCGTTTTCTTCCGCCCGCGGAGATCGGCTGACGGCGCTCGCCACGAAATCGGCCCATCTACTACGTTTGACTCGATACCCCTGACCAAACCTTCGTTTTGAACAAAACCGCAGGCGTTCTACCTGCGGTTTTGTTTTCGCGCTTTTCGGCATGGTTGGGGGTAAGGGATTAAACGTAGTAGATGGGCCGTTTTCGTGGCGCGCCCTCCTCCCCAACGCACAAAAGCACCGCCACGGAGGAGGGAGATGCCTCCGTGGCGGCCAGGGGTGGGGTGGGGGCTGTGTTTTGGCTCCCCGCTAGCCGCCCGGGGCCTTTTGGCCCCGGGCGCTGCCAGCATGCCTAGCGCTTACGGATACCCCAGACCAGGGCTCCGACGCCGGCCATGGCGATGACAAATGCCATAAGTAGAGCGGCAGCCTGCTGGTCGCCTGTGGTGGGCAGGAAACCCTTGACCGTCTTGACGATGTTCGTCACGGTCTTAGGCGTGCCGGGATCGAGCGTCGGCACGGGCGTCTCGGGCTTCTTGTACGTGTTGTTGAACACGATACCCTCGACGCTCTTGTCGCCCTTGGTAAAGGCGACGTTCGCCTTGAGGTTGCCCTCGCCGTCATCGACCACGTTGACGGTCACGGTAAAGACGGACTTGTCGTAGGTCATACCGACCTCGTCGCCCTTGACCTCGCTGATGGTGTAGGCGTGCGTACCGGGCTCGTCGTACTCAAACTTGTCAAAGTTGATCTTGCCGTCGGCATCGTTGGTAACCGTAGACTCGATGTCCTCGCCAACGAGCTTAAAGCTAAACTCGTCCTTCTTGAGTTCGCGTCCCTCGAGCACCTTGATAGCGCCGATGGAAACCTGCGTAGGCATGGCGTGATACTTGTTGGTAAAGCCAGCCGACTCGGTGGTTCCCTCGAGCTTGTGCGTCGCGGTCAGCGTGCCGTCGCCGTTGTCGGAGACGGTGGTCACGACGGTGTAGGTCGTGCCGTCATAGGTGACGCCCTTGTACAGGCCGAGCGCGTTGGGGCAAGCCTCGCGCAGCGTGTACGTGTGCGTGCCGGGTGCCTCGTAGCGAATCGGGCTCAGCGTCACGGTGCCGTTAGCGTCGTTGGTGCCGTTAGCGACAACCACGTCGTCCTCGAGCAGCTCAAACGTGAACTCACCTGCTGCAAGGTCGCGTCCAGTCAGGCGCTTGACTGTCTTGACCTGATCGGTCACGGACGAATCGGTAGGTGCCACGCCGTAGGTGTTGGTAAACGTGAAGGCAGCACCGTCGTCGCCTTCGCGCTTGACGCTCAGATGCCCGGCACCGTCGTCAGACACGGTGTAGGAAACCTTGCGCGTGGCGTTGGTGTCATTGGTCACGCCAGGGGCACTACCGGACTCGGTCACCGTGTAAGTAAAGGTGTGCGAGCGCGGAGCGGTGGGGGCTGCGGGCTCGGGCTCGTCGCTGGGCTCGTCGGCGTTGGCATCGGTGTCGGCCTCTTCAGCCTCTGCCTCGTCGGCCTCTGCCTCGTCGGCCTCGACCTCGTCAGCTTCGTCTGCCTCGGCCCTATCGGTTGCATCGTCCGTCACGCCCAGGGCGCGGTTGAGGTCCTCGAGCGTAAAGTGGATCTTGCCAAAGTCCACGTTACCGGCTGCGTCGTTGGTTACGGTCGTGCGCTCGGGCATCGGGGCACCTGCCTCGTCGGCGGTCACGGTAAAGGTGAACTTACCCGTGATGTCGGCCGGGGTCAGGCCCTCGGCAACCTGGAGCTTCTTAGTACCGGTGAGCGCGGCATCCACGGCGTCGGCGCCGTAGACGTTCTCGAACAAGGGCTCGACGCCGCCGTAGTCGACCGTTGCCGTCAGGGTACCGTCACCGTTGTCGACGACGATAACCTTAAAGCCAAAGCTCCACGTTGTAGCGGAAACGCCATTCGGCAGCCCGAATAAATCTTCGTAGGCCGTGTAGTTAATGGTCCAGGCAAGCTTACCGTCCTTATCGGTACGATAAGCAAGCCCAGCAGCCTCAAGATTAGCAAGCATCTTAGTGTCGTAGTGCAGCGTATCAAAGCTCACGTGCCCGCCGATATTGGGCTTGAGGTTTTCGTATGCCACAAGCTCGCCCTGATAGGCGATGCCGAACCAGAACTCGCCGTCGACCATCGGGCGACCGGTCAGGGTCTTGGTGGCGACAACCTGAGCAGCGGTACCACCAGGCGTATTGGTCGTAGCGCTGTAGCTGTTGTGGAACGGGACCAGGGCACTCTCGACCTTGTTCTCACCGCTCTTGTGGACCGTCGTATGCGTACCCTCGGGACCGCCGGAGACGGTCGTCGTGGCGGTAAGCGTACCGGCACCGTCATCGGCGACGGCGATCGTCACGGTACGCACGGCGTCGTCGTAGGTGTAACCGGGCTTGCCGTCATTCTTCTCGGCTACGGTGTACGTGAAGGTCTTGCCAGCGTCAGCCTGCGTAAACTTGACCTCATGGCCAGCTAGGATGTCGATCAGGCCGACCGTTGCCTCTGCCGTCGCAGGGGACTTGAAGTTGTTGGCTCCGGGCAGCAGGCCAAGCGCGTTGGCCGAGGCCTCGTCGGCAGGCTTCACGGTAAACGTGAACTGACCCTCGGTCATAGGACGTCCGGAGAGGCTCTTGCTGAGCTTGAGGCCGCCGGCCGCGGTGTAGTTAAGCTCAGTGCGGTACGTGTTGGTGAAGCGTCCGTTTTCCTTCTTGGTGACATTGGCGGTCAGGTTGCCCTCGCCGTCCTCGGTCACGGTCACTTCGGCGGTTGCGACATGCGCGTCATACGTCATGCCGACCGTGCCGCCCGCGTTCTCGCGAATCTCGTACTTATAGGTTCCGGTGGCCGTGTAGCGAATCTTGCCGAACTTGATGGCGGCAATGCCGTCCTTCGCATCGTGCTTGCTCACGGTTACGGTTGCGGGATCGGGCAGCGGGGCGCCTTCGGGGGCGGTGATGGTAAAGCTGAACTTGTCGGAGTCCGTCCAGTCGCGACCGTCGATGGCCTTGCTCAGGTCAAAGTCGAGGTCTGCATCGGTCGGGGTCACGCTGTAGGTGTTCTTGAACTCGGCGGGCTCGGTGCCCTTCAGGACATGCTCGGCCTTGAGGGTACCGTCGCCGTTATCGGTGATGGTCGTCACGATGGTGAACTTGGCATCACTGTAGGTGACGCCCTTGCTGGTGGTTCCGCCGTTGACCTCGCGCAGTGTGTAGGGGTGCGTTCCGGCCTTGTCGTACTTCACGGCGCTCATCGTGATCTTGCCATCGGCGGCGTTCTTGCCG
>URBM01000013.1 GCA_900545995.1 uncultured Collinsella sp.
ATAAGAGACAGGCTTGGATACGCCTAGGCGCGGTCCAAGAAATCGTCCGCACCCCCAAGGCCCCGAATTGTTTCCGTTGTTCCCCACGTCGCGATTTTCTATTCAACAGGTGTAGAACATTGCGGCCCTGTTCGTTATTGCCTACGTTTTAGGTTAGATTTTCCTAAGAACAATTGCCCGAAATTGGGGGTCCCTATGAACGAAACAGTTCCCGCGGCGCCGTCTAGCGCGGAGTCGATGGCAAAGCAAGGTTGCGAAAAGCTCGGCCTGGACACGTTTGACGCGCTGGTCCGCCGCGCCCGTACGTGCCGTCGCTTTGACGAGTCCATGCGCGTGCCGCGCGAGTTTTTGCTCGAGCTGGCGGAACTGGCGCACCTGGCTCCCTGCGGCGCCAATGCTCAGCGTCTGCGTTTTCATGTGGTAAGCGGTTCCGAGGACTGCGCTCGCGTGTTTGACGAGCTTGCATGGGCCGGCGCGCTTAAGGACTGGTCGGGTCCTGCCGAGGGCGAGCGCCCGACCGGCTACATCGCGATTCTTGCCGAGCGCGCCGTTCCGGGCAAGCCCGCCGCTCCTATTACCGAGGTCGACACGGGCATTGCCGCGCAGACGATGATGCTCGCCGCCCGCAGCGCCACGCCCGAGGTGGCTGCCTGCATGTTCAAGGCCTTTACGCCCCACGCGATCGATGCCATGGGGCTCGATAGCGACAAGTATGAGCTCAAGCTGATCATGGCGTTTGGCGTTCCGGCCGAGACGCAGGTGATCGATGCGATCGATTCCAACCCCGACGGCTCAATTAATTACTGGCGCGACGAGGCGCAGGTGCACCACGTACCCAAGCGCCCGCTTGCCGACGTACTGGTGTAGCTGAGCGTCACCGCGGTGTGATCCGGCGGTAAACCACCACAAAGGTACCTGTCCCCTTTGCGGTGGTGCGAGGGGAGGACGTGTGGCAGATTTGTATTTGGTGCGGCATGGGCAGACTGAGCTCAATGTGCAGAACATTTTGCAGGGTGGGCACGATTCGCCGCTTACGGCGCGCGGGCGCGAGCAGGCGCTGGCGACGCGCGCGGCGTTTGAGGCGCGTGGCGTGACCTTTGACCGTGTGTATTCCTCGCCGTTGGGCCGGGCGCGGCATACGGCTGAGCTAATTGCTGGTGAGGGCCGCTCGATAGAGCTGGTCGATGACCTGCGCGAGTGGCATTTGGGCTCGCTGGAGGGTACATCAAATCGCGAGATGCCGCCGCAGCCCTGGGGTGATTATCCGGTGGCCTTTGGTGGCGAGTCTGAAGGCGAGCTCCAGTCGCGCATGGTCGCGGCGCTGTCCCACATCATGGCCAGGCCGCAGCACGACTGTGTGCTGGCAGTCTCCCACGGCTCTTCCTGCCAGGAGTTTCTTGAGTATGTGACTGGCGGGGGAGAGCTACCCGACAACGGTGCCGTGCTTCATTTTGGCTATTGCGACGGTGCGTTTTCGCTCCTTGATTGGTAACGAACGAAAGGACCCCTATGAATAAAGACCTGTATCTGGTTCGTCATGGGCAGACAATATTCAACCTTAAGCGCATTATTCAGGGTTGGAGTGACTCGCCGCTCACGCAGCTGGGATGCGACCAGGCGGCACGTGCCGGCATGTTCTTACGTGCGCGCGGCATTGAACCCGATCATGCCTACACCTCCACACTTCATCGCACCGAGCAGACTATCGCCAACCTGTGGCCGGGCTTGGCGTACGAGCGCCTGGACGGTCTGCGTGAGTGGTTCTTTGGCGACTTTGAGGCCGAGCGCGTGATGCTTATGCCCGAGCGGCCGTGGCGAGATTTCTATCGTCAGTTTGGCGGCGAGGGCCAGATGCAGGTGCGCGAGCGCATGGCGGCGACGATAACCGATCTTATGCGACGTCCGGACCACGAGTGCGTGCTCGCGGTGAGCCACGGCTCGGCTATCAAGGAGTTTTTGGACCACGTGCGGGGCGCGGCGGCCGACGAGCGCGAACGCGTGCCGGGCAACTGCTCAGTGCTGCAGTTTGCGTTTGACGATGCGGCCGATACGTTTGAACTGGTCGAAGTCTTTACGCAGGAAGACTACGCGCGCGAGCTGGGGCTTGAACCGCTCGTGGCTACTGCGGGTCCGCAGCGCGGATAACGCGAGCGCGGCGGCACGGGTCGTCGGCATAACTTCTCGACGCAAAAGGGGCGGAGATGCATGTACCTGCTGCATCTCCGCCCCCTGTTTGTTGGGCTGCCGATTTTTGTGCTGGACGGTCTGGTCTTGCTAGAACCGCGCGACCTGGTGCGTGAGCAGACCCGTCGGAACCTGCGCCGCGCCGCCGCTGACCTGCGCGGCGGGGAAGAGCGCAGCTACGGCAAAGTTGAACGGCTCTTTGCCCGTGTAGGTGCCGGCGGCACGTGCATCGTCGGCCAGGAGCTGTGATGCCTCGACTAGTGCGACAGCGTAGGCAGGGTCGTCGGCCAGTGCCGGCTCCGGCGCCTGGTCGAGCATGGCGCGGATGGCCCCGACGGCGTCCTCGCGCTTGACCTCCCACACGCGGTGCGTAATGCCGGCGGGGTCGGTGACGGCATAGAGTGAAGCGCCCTCTTTTGCGGCGCCGAGGATGATATCCATGACGGGCGACGCCTCGTAGGAGAGCGACACGGGGCGCGGCTGAACTTTGAGTTCGGCGATCGCGTGCGCAGCGGCGGCCACGTCAGCGCTGGCATCGCCCTTGCCGCCCGCAAGTACACTCGTCGGGCAGATCGCCACGACACCCGTCACACGTCCCGGCTCGCCCGAGCATTCGTACACGTAATACGCCGCACCCGGGTCCTTGAGCATCAGACCATCGGCAATGGCTCCGCGCAGAGCATCGTTGCCGCTCAGGATGCTGCCCATTGCAGGCAGCGCCTCGAGCACGCGGTCCTGAGCCGGGCGGATGCAGGGAAACGGAAGTGCTTTCATGGGCGGTCCTAACGCACGAGTCGGTTTGTTTGCGGCTTATTATGCCCCAACTTGGCCGCTCGCGTCCCAGAGCACGTTATCGGCGAGCGCGATTAGCACCTGCTGACAACGAACGATATCGGCGTGGGGCACATATTCGTTGGGCTTGTGCGCGAGCGCGAGCGACCCGGGACCGTAGCTCATGCAATTGCGGTTACCTGTCTTGCCGGCAATGACGGCGGTGTCGGTGTAGCCGGTAAAGAAGCCGACGGTCGTGTCCGCGTCCGTCGTATCGTCTGCTGCGCGCTTGAGTGCAGCTAGAAGGGGAGAGCTCGGATCGCGCTCGATAGCGGGGTGGTCGCCCGTCACGGTGTAGCTGCCATGGCAACCGGGAACGGCGGCTTCGGCGCCGGCGATGGCCTGCTCTACCATGCGCGTTACGGCTGCCGTATCGATCGGCGGGGTCAGACGCATGTCGACCCAGACTTTGGCGCGGTCGGGCACGACATAGGGGCGATATCCGCCCTCGATTTGGCCAAACGTGATGGTCGAAGACCCCAGCTCATCGTGTGCGGGCAGCGCCACAAACGCGCGACGGAGCGAACACACGACCTCGGCCATGGCGGCGACGGCATCCGCGCCCTTCCACGGCTGGCTCGCATGCGCCGTTACGCCAGCCATTTCAATCTCGAACCACGTGCGCCCCTTGTGCGCCACCTGGATCTGTCCGTCGGTGGGTTCGGTGTCCAGCACCCATTCACGCGAGCCGACCCAGCCAGCATCGATCGCGGCCTCTGAGCCGCGCATAAAGTCTTCCTCGTCGACCGAGCAGATGAGCGAAAAGCCGCGGCGGGGCAACGCGCCATCCGCCGCCACGCGCTCGAGCGTATGGACCAGTGCTGCAATGGCGCAGGCCAGGCCACCCTTCATGTCGCAGGCGCCACGGCCATAGAGTTTGTCGTTACGCACAACCGTCCCGAGCGGCGGAATGTCCGCGTCCCAGCCATCGCCCAGCGTAACGGTATCCATATGGCAGATATAGACGAGTCGTGGCTCGTCGCTTTGGCCCGGCACGGTGACCATAAGGTTGCGGCGTCCGGGGAGTACTTCGAGCTCTGCAATCTGCGCGGTATCGAGTACCGGATGGCTCAGCTGCGCCAACCGTTCCTCAACCAACGCTTTGATATAGCGTTCAATCTCGCCCTCATACGCACCTGGGTCGGAACTGTCGATCCGCACGAGCCCTTGCGTAAGCCGCCAAGCAAAATCTGTATCAACCATAGGCACCTCACAGATAGTTAGGTCAACATACAAATTGTATGTCAAGAAGCGGCTCGGTGCATTTAATGGAGCGCTCACAAAAACGGGGGCGCCTCTCGTGCGAAAGGCGCCCCCGCGGGCATTCAATGTCAGTGACGGGCAGGCCACATGGGGAGCTGCCCGTCAGATCAGCCGGCGCTACTTGATCACGCGCACGCGATACATCGAGGGAATCTGCTTGAGTGCTTCGATGGTACTGGTGTCAAGGTGCTCGTCGGTGTCGAACATAGTGTAGGCGTTCTCGCCAGCGGACTCGTTGGTCATGCGCTGCACGTTGGCGTTGTCCTTGGCGAGAATGGCCGTGATCTGGCCGATCATGTTGGGCACGTTGGCATGCAGGCAGGCAATGCGGCTTGCGGCGCGCGCCTTGCCCATGCTGCAGGCGGGGTAGTTGACGCTGTGCGCGATGTTGCCGTTTTCCAGGTAATCCTTGAGCTCGCTGATGGCCATGTCGGCGCAGTTGGCCTCGGCCTCGCCGGTGCCGGCGCCCGAGTGCGTGGTGATAAACGTATTGGGCATCTTGACGGTCTTGGGCGTGGCAAAGTCGCAGCTAAACCAGCTGAGCTTGCCCTCGCGCAGGGCAGCGTCGACGGCGTCCTCGTCAATGATGGTTTCGCGCGCGTAGTTGATGAGCACGGCGTCGGGTGCCAGTAAGTTAATCTGCTCGGTGCTGATCATGCCGATGGTGTCTGCCTTGCTGGGCACGTGCACGGTGAGGTAGTCGCAGCCGCGGCACAGATCCTCGAGCGTGCCCACGCGCTGCACCTCGTGGCTCAGCACCCACGCGTGCTCAACGGAAATGAACGGGTCGTAGCCGTAAACGTCCATGCCCAGATCGACGCAGGCGTTGGCGACCTTGGAGCCCACGTTGCCCAGACCGATAACGCCGATGCGCTTGCCCTTGAGCTCGCGGCCCACAAAGGCCTTTTTGGCTTTCTCGGCATCGACCTGGATCTCGGGGTCGTCGGCGTTGTCGCGCACCCAGTTCATCGACTGCACTACGCCGCGGCTCGAGAGCACCAGCATGCCCAGGACGAGCTCCTTGACGGCGTTGCTGTTGGCGCCGGGGGAGTTAAAGACGACGACGCCCTTCTTGGCGTACTCCTCGACGGGGATGTTGTTGACGCCGGCGCCGCAGCGGGCGATGGCGCGGATGCCCTCGGGCAGCTCGTAGCCGTGCAGGTCGGTCGAGCGCATCAGGATGGCGTCGGCCTCCTCGGCGGTGCCCACAAACTCGTAGCCTTCGCCAAACTCGACTTTGCCGTCTTTGGTGATGTCGTCGATGGTCTTAATCTTGCGCATGAAAAACTCCTTAGCTGGTTTTGATCTAAACAGGGGTGGTCTGAGGTGGCTGGTCGGCCCGCGGGTTGCGGGCTAGTTAGATCGCGGGCTCAAACTATGCTGCGCTTCGAAGTCCTTCATGTACGTGGCCAGCGCCTGCACGTCCTCCATAGTGACGGCGTTGTACACGCTAGCGCGCATGCCGCCGACGAGGCGATGACCCTTGACATTTTGAATCTGGTGCTCGGCCGCGCCTGCGACAAAGGCCGCGTCGAGCTCGGCGTCGCCGGTGCGGAACGTGACGTTGGCGATGGAGCGGCTGTCGGCCTGCGTGGTGCCATGGAACAGCTCGCTGTGCTCGAGCAGGTCGTAGAGCAGGTTGGCCTTGGCCCAGTTGCGCTCAGCCATGGCGGCAAGTCCGCCGGTCTGCTCAACCCAACGGAACACCTTGCCGCACACGTAGATGCCAAAGGTGTTGGGCGTGTTGAGCATGGAGCCCTTGGCGGCCTGGGTCTTAAGGTCCATGTACTGCGGCGTCTGCGCAAAGGCCGGGCCGTCAGCGATCAAGTCGTCTCGCACGATGACCACGGTGACGCCCGCGGCGCCGGCGTTTTTCTGCGCGCCGGCGTAGATGAGTCCGTAACGCTCGACGTCGAGCGGCTGCGATAGAAAGCAGCTCGAGACATCGGTGACCAGCGGCACGTCGCCGCAATCGGGCAGCTCGTGGAACATGGTGCCAAAGATGGTGTTGTTCTGGCAGATGTAGACGTAGTCGAGCCCGTCGCCCGCGGCCTCGGCGGCAATGCGCGCGTTGATGTCGGCCATGTCGGGGATGCGGTCGAAGTTGGTGTCCTCGGAGCTCGCGAGCAGCACGGCCTCGCCGTACTTGGCGGCCTCTTTGTACGCCTTGTTGGCAAAGTTGCCGGTCACGACGTAGCCGGCGCGGCCGCGGCGCATGAGGTTCATGGGGATGCCCGCAAACTGCAGCGTGGCGCCGCCCTGTAAAAACAGGACACGGTAGTTGTCGGGGATGCTCAGCAGGCGGCGTAGGGTTGCCTCGGCGTCGTCGATGATCTGCTGGTACATGCTAGATCGATGGCTCATCTCGAGCACGGACATGCCGCAACCGCGGTAGTCCATCATCTCGTCGGCGATCTCGGCGAGCACGCTTGTGGGCAGTGCAGCCGGGCCAGCTGAGAAGTTGTGCACACGTGCCATCTTCTAGTTCCCCCTCGTAGTCGTTTGAACGTTCGGGATACTTTAGCACAGTGGAGCGCCAGGCGCGACCGCATCACGGTAAAACTCGAGTGCGCCGCTATGATTTACAGGATGGTTACATGGGGGAGGGGCGACCTTACCTGATGGCTCGCATCCGATCCGCCTCGGCCTTCGCTTGTTTCCAGGGGCGCACACGACCGTTGGCGAGGTCGTCGTAACCATGAGCGATGGTACGTTGAATGTGATCTTCGCGTTCCTGAATGGTAGTTAGCGCGCGTCTGATCAGAAATAGGCTTTACGACAGGCATATGAAACTCCTTACATAGAAGCATATGTATAACTCTATGTTGAATATAGCGGAGGGTGGCGTTGGGCGCGTGCGTGCCTGCATTCGTAAGCGCGGTTGTCTGGCAAGTGTGATTTGGGGCGACCTCGTTAAAGTTTCTAAGCTGCGAAAATGACCGTTAACCGGATTAAATTTTGTTGCTCAACATTTGACACTCTGGGCGTGGTAACTTTTTTACCAACAGGTATGATTATTGTCATGTGCGCCGCGCCTGCCTGCCGGGTTGCGGCGCACTTGTGACAGCCTTTGACACCCTTGGAGCGTGTACTGTGGATGTAACCACAAAAAGCGTTCGGGGGGGGGGTGCTCACCCGCGAGCAATTCCTCCCGCATGAGATGCGCATCGTCGCTGCCCTTCGTATGCAGGGCGCAAGCGACGAGCAGGTCATTGTACGCGTAAAGAGTGAGAACCTCTTTCAATATCCCACGGAGCGCATGGTCGCCAACCGCGCAACCGTGTGCCTTCGCCGCCTCGACGCCATGGTGCCCACGGACGCCGTATGCGCCGCGCGCGGCATCGACCCCAAAACCGCCGTCGAGGCTGCGTCATCCCTAACCAGGCTCATGGCATCCGGCACTCCCACGCAGGCGGACCAGGCCATCTTCTACAGCATGATCTGCCGCTACGATATCGTGCGCGAGCTCGTGCTCGTCGAGGTAGGGGAGCGCCTACAAAACTTTGATTATGCCTTTACGGCGGTTGACCTCAACGCCTTTATGACACGCTTTACCACGGAGTATCCGGACGCGGCCCGCTGGACTGAGGCCACGGTCAAGCGCATTAAGGGCTCGCTCCGCCAGACGCTCCGCCATGCCGGCCTTATCGGCGAGGGCCAGGGCCCGGAGTCCGAGCGCCTGTCACCACTCTTCCTCGATTCCGATGTCGAGCGAGCCTTGGTTCAGCTGGGCGAGCAGTCGCTTATCGCGGCCCTTACCGGCAGGGCGGTGATGTAGCGTGGCTCCCGTCAAAAGCGCCGTCGACCCTGTTATCACCCCGGCGACCGATCTCACCACCAATATCGGCATCCATTCCCGCAAGAGCGTCGTGGCGGCGCATGTCCGTTCCGAGCGCGTCTGTCAGGAATTTGAGCGCCGTGCGCAGCTTCTGCGCGAGTGCCTGTGCAGCGAGGACTTTTTGGCCAACAAGGGCATAGGCAATGAGATCGGCTTCCACACCTTTTGCTATGACCCCGCGCTGGAGTTTGAGGCGCGTGCATTATTTGACACCCTTTCACGCGATGCCGAGGCCGACAAGCTTCCGTGCACGCTCAAGGTCGTGAACCTTTACGACGCCGTGCTGGCAATTCTCGAAAAGCGCCGTGTCCTCAAGGCTATCCCGCACCAAGAGGAGCGCCGCGGTACCCAGCGCGTGCTCGAGGACGTGGCCAAGTTCGCCTCGCCCGAGAAAGTCGCCGCGTACATCCTTGAGCAGACCGAGCCGCACGCGCCTGGAGACGTCGTTCTCCTCACCGGCGCGGGCGAGGTTTTCCCGTTCTTTCGCATACACACGCTTCTCCACTGCATGCTTGCGGATTTTGATGAGGTGCCTGTGGTCGCCGCCTATCCGGGCAGTTTCAACGGCTCTTCTTTCCAGCTCTTTAACCGTCTGCCGGCCGACAACTACTACCGCGCCATCGATATCTCGTAAGCACGGCTCCCCGCAGACAAGTCCCTGCCGCCGGTAACAACCCTTTGCCATAACGTTCCCAAACCCAAAGGAGCACCCATGGACAACACGATCGTTCGCGACCTCTTTGCAAAAGACATCAACCGCTCCATCAACGGCGTGGTCAAGGTCCAGGATTCAAAAGATGGGTCCATCCGCCAGGAGCTTGACGAGTACGTGGTGACGCGCGAGTTGCAGAGGCATTTTGCCACGTTCTTCAAGGCCTACGGCGATGCCATCGATGTGCGCACCGACAAGATCGGCGTGTGGATCAGTGGCTTCTTCGGTTCCGGTAAATCGCACTTCCTCAAGATGCTGAGCTACCTGCTCGAGAATCGCCAGATCGGTGGCAAGAGCGCCATCCGCTACTTTGACGGCAAAATCGTCGACCCCATGGTCGCGGCTGCCATGGAGCGCGCGTGCTCGGTGCCCACGCAGGCCATCCTCTTTAACATCGATAGCAAGGCGGGCCAGTGGAAGCAGGGTGATACGGCTCCCACGGCGCTGCTTCGCGGCTTTGAGCGCATGTTCTACGAGGCGCGCGGCTTCTACGGCGAGGACCTCAAGCTTGCAAAGCTCGAGGACTACATCGATTCCCTGGGCAAGACCCAGGAGTTCCGCGAGGCCTTTGAGCGCGTCAACGGCGAGTCTTGGCTCCAGACCCGCGATACCTACAGCTACTTTGAGGACGACGTCGTCGAGGTGCTGCAGAGCGTGCTCGGCATGAGCGAAAAGGCCGCATGGAACTGGCTCGAGGGTTCTGAGGACGAGGTTTTGGCCCCTGATGTCTTTGCCAAAAAGGTCAAGGACTACGTGGACGCTCAGGCAGCGGCCCACGGCGGCAACTTCCGTTTGCTCTTTATGGTCGACGAGGTGGGTCAGTTTATTACAAACGACCGGGACCCAAGCCTTATGCTGAGCCTTCAGACCATCGTCGAGGAGTTGGGTGCCGCCTGCGGTGGCCGCGTGTGGGTGATGGTCACGAGCCAGGAGGCCATCGACAACCTGAGCCTGCCCGTGGGCAACGACTTTTCAAAGATCCAAAGCCGTTTCAATACCCGACTTTCGCTCTCCAGCTCCAGCGTGGACGAGGTTATCCAGCGCCGTGTGCTCGAGAAGACCGCGCCGGCGGCCGATATGCTTGCACAGGTCTACGAGCAAGACGCCGCCGTCCTCAAAAACAACTTTACCTTTGAGGGTGGCTCGCGCTCCGACCTTGCCGGCTTCGCCAACTCCAAGGATTTTGTGGCCAGCTACCCGTTTGTGGGCTACCAGTTTAAGCTTCTGCCCGACGTGATGACCGAGGTACGCAAGCACGGTGTTAAGGCCAAGCACATGTCCACGGGCGAGCGCTCCATGCTGAGCGCGTTTCAGGAGAGCGCTCAGGCCATCCAGCATGACCAGACTGGTGCACTCGTGCCGTTCTGGCGCTTCTTCGGCACAATTTCCAAAGACCTTGAGCACGGCATCAACCAGGTGGTCGACCGCGCGGTCCGTGCGGCCGAGGACGCAAAGGGCCTTGAACCCTACGACGTTCAGGTGCTCAAGCTCCTGTACCTGATTCGTTACATCGGCTACGTTAAGGCCACGGTCGAGAACATCTCCATCTTCATGATCGACGGCCTCGACGTGGACATGCGCGCCCTCAAGGACCGCGTCAAGGAGTCCCTTGCCCGCCTGGAGCGCGAGAACTACGTGGCACGCCAGGGCGATGCCTATAGCTTCCTCACCGACGAGGAGCAGGAGATAGCGCAGGAGATCGCACGCACTCCGGTCGATAACGCGCAGGTGATCGAGTCTATCAAAAAGCGCCTGTTCGACAGCATCTACACCGCGCGTAAACTCAACCGCGGGGCCAACGACTTTCCTTTTGACCGCTATGTGGACGGCTCAATCCACGGTGCCAGCATGGGCGGCATGGAGCTTTGCGTGGCGACTATGGCGAGCGATCTGGGCCGTGCGGACGATACCGAGCTGGCCTTGGCTTCTTCGGGCAAAGCCATCGTGGCTTTGAGCGACGAGGCGGATTATTGGGAGACGCTCGTCAACGCCGCCAAGATCCGCAAGTACGCCAAGACGCGAAATCTCCAGGAGCTTCAGCCGAGTACGCGCCAGATCGTCGAGTCCAAGATGCGCGAGGCAGCCTATAACGAGAAAGAGGCCGATGTCCTTTTGAGCGAGGCCGTACTCCATGCACGTTGCGCGGTCAACGGCCGCATAATTGAGGTCCGCGCGGCCAAACCCGCTCAGGTCTTTGAGCAAGTGCTGGCGCAGCTGTGCGATGTGGTCTTTGAAAAGGCCGACTATATCGGCGCGCCGGTCACGAGCGATTCCGATATCCGCTCCACTCTGGCGGGCAACGTTCAAGCGGGGCTCGCTGGCATGGACGCGGGCAACACGCGTGCGCTCAAGGAGGTCGAGGACTACCTCAAAGTTCAGCACCAGCGCCACCTGGATACCGGTATGGGCGATATCCAGCGCAGGTACCAGCAAAAGCCCTATGGCTGGCGCGAGGTTGACATCGCAAATGTGGTGGCGCAGCTTGTAGTGGAGCAGCGCGCGCAGGTGCTGTTTGGCGGTCAGACGGTTCAAGCTAACGACAGCCGCATGGTGTCGCTCCTGCGTAAGGATGCCGATAAGGCCCAGGTGCGTTTGCGCGTGCGCATGAGCGACCGGTTGCTGCGCGCCACGGGCGAGCTTATGCGTGGCCTGTTTGATCTCAAGACCGTGCCCTCCAACGAGGATAAGCTCGTGGCCGAGCTCAAGGAGCGCCTTGAGGGCTTGCGTGAGGTGTGCGTCGCCATGGCACGCGACTACTACACGGGTATCAAGCCGGCCTACCCGTATCCCGGTGAGGACGAGTGCGAGAAGATGCGCTCGGAGGTGGTCGACGTTCTTAAGGACCAGAGCGATTCCGAGGCGTTCTTGACCACGTTCACCAAGCACGAGGACCGCCTGTTCGATGCCAAGGAAGACTTTGACAAGGTGGTTGAGTTCTTCGAGTCCAACCAACGAACAGCGTTTGACCACGCCAAGGATTTCTTGAGCCGCACCGAGGGCATCGAGTATGCCTCCGATGACATTCCCAACGCTGTGGAGAACGTGGCAAAGGTACGCGAGATCCTCAAAGACCCAAAGCCCTACGGCCGCATTAAAGACCTTCAGCCGTTGATGGCACCCGTCGAGGAAGACATCAAAAAGCACCTGGGCATTCGCCGCAACGAGTTCTTGTGTCGTATCGAAAACGACCTGCAGGATTTGCGGAAGCAGGCCGAGAGCCAAGAAGGTTTTGTCAAGCAGGCCAAGGATGCCATCGCGGACGCCAACACCAGGTATGAGTCGTTCAAGAACCGCGCCCATGGCGTCCAGAGCCTCAACGAGCTTAACGCCCTCGCGGCAAACTGGGAAAACTGGATCGTTGCTGCAACCAACAAGATATACGACGCCGTGGATGAGGCCCGCATGCGAATGGACAACGAGCGCCGCACCACCGAGGTCACGAGTACGGGTGAGGTGGTCAAGAAGATCGCCAACAAGTGCGCCGCATCGTCTGCGCCCGTGCCCGCGTCTAAGCCCCAGCGCAAGATCAAGACCGTGCGCCGCGCCGATTTGGCCAAGCCGAGTCGCCTCTTGTCCGCAGAGGACGTGGAGCGCTACGTGGACGACCTGCGCTCTCGCCTTATGCAGGAGCTCGCTGCAAACGACGAGATTCGTATCAACTAACTCGCGGGGCCACCGGTGCCAAAGCGAGCACCGGTGGTTTATGGCGTTTAGAAAGGCTCATCAACCATGAACGATTCTGCTCTTAAGAGCTTCTGCACCTGGGCCCGTACAGAGCTCATCAAAGGCGTGGAGGCACAGATGGTGCGCTACGGCATCACCGAACCTGCACCTTCGCCCGTTGGGTCCGAGACCGTCAACGGCCTGCCCCTAAGTCCTGCTGAGGTTGAGCAGCGTGACGAGCTGCTGCACATACAGACAGAGGTGGGTCACGAGGCGCTGCGCGACCGAGCGGCCTACACCTGGTTCAACCGCATCGTGGCCATTCGCTTTATGGATGCACGCGGATGGCTCCCCAGCCGTATGCGCATGCTGAGCCGTGCGGACGGCAGCCATGGCAGCGAGGCCGTGGAGAACGCACTGGACGTGGAGATAGCGACGGCCGATACCGATGGCATAGCCGAGCTCAAGATGGCGGGCTTGGATGAACCGCTGTGGCGCTACCTGTTTATGGCTCAGTGCGAGGAGCTTGCCGATTGCCTGCCGGGCGTCTTTGAACGCGTGGGCGGTGCCATGGAGCTGCTGTTGCCCCAGGGCCTCATGATGTCCGACGGCGTGGTGGGCAAACTCAATACCATTCTCGCTGACGAGGACTGGCGCAAGGGCGTGACCGTTCTGGGCTGGATGTATCAGTACTACAACGCTGACGTCAAAGACGAGTTCTTCAAGGCAAAACGCAAAGCAGCGGCGGCGGACATCGCGCCCGCCACGCAGCTCTTCACCCCCGAGTGGATCGTGCGCTATATGGTCCAGAACTCGCTCGGCCGTCTGTGGATGCTCAACAACCCGGGGAGTTCGCTGCGCGAGCGCATGGAGTATTACATCGAGCCTGATACTGAGCACGAGGACTTCATCCGCATTTCGAGCCCCGAGGAGATAACCCTCTGCGACCCCGCATGTGGCTCGGGCCATATCCTGGTCTATGCGTTTGAGCTGCTCTTTGCCGTGTACGAGGAGCGCGGCTACCGCGAGCGCGAGATCCCGGAGCTCATCCTGACCAAAAACCTCGCTGGCATGGAGATCGACCCCCGTGCGGCTCAGATCGCGGAGCTGGCGCTTGCCATGTGCGCCCGCGAGCACGATCGTCGCTTCTTTAGGCGTGGCGTTCGCGCCGACGTTGCCGTGCTCTCGAGCATCCCGCTAGGGGAGGACGAGCTGCCGGGTAACAAGAAGCTCGCCGAGGAGCTGAGTCATTTGGGCGAGATCGGTTCGCTGCTCAATCCCTCAGAGGACGAGATCGACGAGCTCAAGGCTGCCGCCGCGAGTTGTTCCGATGACCTTTTTGCCGCTACGGCCAAAACTAAGCTCGAAAGCGCTGCCGCCATCTGCGAGAAGCTGTCCCGTCGTTTTATCTGCACCGTTGCGAATCCTCCGTATATGGGCAGCAGCAGCTTTAACCCCTTCATGTCCAAGTGGGTCAAGAAGAACTACCCCGACGTGAAGAGCGACCTGTTCTCCAGCTTTGTCGTTCGCATGTTCAATCTCGCCAAGGACCACGGCGAGTGCGGCGTCATGTCGCCTTTCGTCTGGATGTTCATCGGAAGCTATGAGAAGCTCCGCAACGAGATTATCGACAACAGAACGCTGACCTCTCTCATCCAGCTTGAGTACTCGGGCTTCGCTGGCGCGACCGTGCCCATCTGCACCTACACGTTCCACAATTCGTTCGTCAAGGGCTACAAGGGCGGCTATGTGCGCCTTTCGGACTTCGTTGGTGCTGCTGTCCAGGCCCCGAAGGCCCTCGAGGCGATCCGAAACCCCGACTGCGGCTGGTTCTATCGCCGCGACGCCGACACCTTCAAGCAAATCCCCGGCACCCCCATAGCCTACTGGGCCAGTGATGCCCTTGTTGAATCGTTCTCAAAAGGAAAAAGGCTCGATGCTATTGCTACTCCGCGACAGGGCTTGGCGACGAGTGATAATGGCCGCTTTTTGAGGAAATGGTGGGAAGTGGCGCCTTCCAACACATCGCGAGATTGCGGCGGCAGGTCCGAGGCAAAGCAGAGTGGTTCCCGCTGGTTCCCGATTATTCGGGGCGGCTCCTATCGAAAGTGGTGGGGTGACTACGACGAGGTGGTTAATTGGTTTGATGAAGGTCGGGAGATGAAGGAAGCGATTCTGGCCAAGTATACTTATCTCTCTACACCTGACTTTGTAATCAAGAACCAGGGCGACTACTTCAAGCCTGCGGTTTCCTGGTCTAAAATTTCTTCCAGCCTTGCTTCCTTTAGGTTTGCGCCTCGAGGGATGCTATTTGAGGTAGCTGGAGCATGTCTTTTTGCGGAGCCGAACGAGCTTCGATACATCCAGGCTTTCTGCAACTGTTCCATTGCCGAAATTGATTTGGCGTTTATGTCGCCGACTCTAAACTTTGAGGTAGGCCAAATCGGTCAGTTGCCGATTATCCAAGATGAGGATGCCGAACCGACTGTCTGCTCACTCGTTGAAGACTCTCGCTCAATTTCAAAGGCGGACTACGATTCGTTTGAAACCTCCTGGGATTTTAAACGTAATCCTCTTGTCTAGGTGATCGTCATGGCTGAAAAGAAGAGGCACAAGCCTGTCGATAAAACTAAAATTGAATATGTCGAACCTAAGCCAAGCTGGATAAAGGCTGTTAAGGTTAATGACCCTAATGACGTCATGGGTTCTATTATTCAGTTTTTTCTGGTTGAATCTCCTTGTAAAGGTGTGAGTAGCAGAGGGATATCGCTTCTCGATTATGGATGGGCCGATAGTGTTCCTCCTAAATCCGGGTACCTTCACCGAAGATTATTGGAAGTGGCCAATCTCTGCGATGGGTCGACGCTATTTACGGCCACACGAAAAGAAGAGATGAAAAATAGGTTTGTTGATGCTGATATGCCTGGCAATTTTGCTTCAACTTGTACCTCAAATCGCGTTGTGGCGCTCATCAACAGCAATTTTGTGCTTGATTTATTTCGGATTATTAGAAATTCGTTGGCACATTGTCGCTTTCAATTGGTCGAAAAGAACGGTGTAGATTTCATTGCTTTTGAAAACGGTATGCCAGGAAAAGATCTCATTGGAGCGGATTCATTTGAGGTGAGTTCTCGTTTATTTCTTAAATGCAGCACTCTCATTGATTGGATTGCTGTGGTTAAGTCCGAGGCTGTATATGAGGCGGAAGAAATTGCCCGAAAGAAAGAGACCTCAGAACGGGAGTGGGAAAACAAACGTCAATTGGTTTTGTCTCGAATCTCGAGTGGGTCCTGCTCAAATAAAGATGAACTCGGGAAGGACTGTGAGCTATCTAAGCGTAATTTAGATAAATTGCTTGGCGAGCTGAAGGCCCAAGGGCTTATTGCTTATTCACGTTCTAATCGAAAATGGGAACTTACTGGTGACGCAAATCCGTGAGTAAGAGATGCTTCATCCTTGATTGCAAAGAACGGCGTGTCGAATGAGCTTCCAACGTTTTTATCGCAAAGAGACTCGCTGTCTCTCGAAAGTGACCTTTTAAATGAATATTAGTCGGCGTTTTTAAATGAGAGGGCGGTCAAATATGGCCACTTTACTTCAAGAAAAATACGAGGCTCGCAAGGCCGAGGTCAATGCTCGCTTTGAGCAGCTTCGCGCTAACGAGGAAGAGCTCAACCGAATCTTTGCCAAGATCTACAACATGGAGGGCGAAGTGCCCATCGAGGTCGAGGACAAGTACGTATCGGTGGCACGCATCTTTGATACCGCCGACGAGATCCCCGAGAGCTATAAGGGCAACAAATACGTGCGTACCAAGCGCGACGAGATTACCTCGCTCATAAGCTATGCCGTGGGCTGCATGTTTGGCCGCTATTCCCTGGATGCGGACGGGCTGGTCCTGGTCGATCAGGGCGCCACGGTCGACGACTATCTGGCAAAGATGCCCAATCCCGATCACGTGACCTTTATGCCCGATAGCGATAATGTGCTGCCCATTACCGATGACGAGTACTTTGACGATGACATCGTGCGCTACTTTATCGATTTTGTGCGCACCGTGTATGGCAAGGAGACGCTCGAGCAGAACCTGGCCTTTATTGCCGAGGCGCTCGGCGGCAGGGGTACCTCGCGCGAGGTAATCCGCACCTACTTTTTGAAGGACTTCTTTAAGGACCACTGCCAGACTTATAAGAAGCGCCCCATCTACTGGCTGTTCGACAGTGGCAAAAAGAACGGCTTCAAGTGCCTTGTTTACATGCATCGCTATCAGCCCGACCTGTTGGCTCGCATCCGCACCGACTATGTGCATGAGCAGCAGGAGCGCTACCGTGCCCAGATCGGCTATGCCAACGATGCCCTTGCTGGTGCCGAGCGCGGCGAGCGCGTGCGCTTGGACAAGCGCGTCAAAAAGCTTAACGACCAGCTCAAAGAGACCATTGGCTACGAGGAGAAACTGCACCACTTGGCAGACCAGATGATTAAGATCGACCTGGATGACGGCGTCAAGGTCAACTACGCCAAGTTTCAGGATGTGCTAGCAAAGATTAAGTAACTGCAGATACGGTAAGGATATTCATGCCCAAGATCGATGTAGAAGAACAGCTCAAGTTGCGGTTTTTGCAACCGTTGCTCGCATGCATGCCCCGCCGTGTGGTGGTTTGGCACGATGCGGACGGCGAGTTTGCTCCTGAGTTTGAACGTTTGGCCGCCGAGGGCTTCGACGGTGCGGGGACTGATGACGGCGTTATGCCCGCTCACGGTGACTTTGAGCGCTCAGTGCGGTTTGTTGAAGCCTGCGAGGGCCGTATGTTTGCCGTCAAGAAGCTCATCAACCGCGATGACCTTGCGAGCGATATCTTGCTGTATCGCCGTTGCCCGCGCGGCAGGCTTGAGGGTGATTGGCTTGCCGATGTTGAGCTGTATGCCGATCAGTTCCAGGCTGACTATCTTTCGCTTTTGGCCGATCAGCTAGGCATCGAGAATATCGACGCCGTGCGCGAGAGCCTGCGCGAGCACAAGGCGTTCTTTGATGCCAAGACCCGCTGCGCTAAGTTTGCCGCGTGTGTTCCGCATGCCTCGGGCGCATCCGATATCGAACTCGGCATCCTTACGGTGATTTTTGGCGGTAAAGAGCTTGGTGACGCGCGCCCCGCGTTTGTGCTGCGTGGCTGTATGACCATGCTGCTGCACGAGGGTCCCGAGGCGCTGGCCGAGTTGATGGACAAGTACTGCGTGCGCGATGTGCTCTCTGCCTTTATGCTTCGCTGCTATGGGCTTGAGGGACCGCTGTATGAGCGCGACTCATTGCTTATGCTTTCATCCCATGTGCTCCTTACGGCGGCGTCTACCGCGCTTCCCGAGGGAGCGCTCAAGGGACTCGAAAGCTATGTGGCTCCCGCCTACGGCTCCTATTGCCTTGAGGCGGTGCGTACGTGGGACCAGACCGCCGATACCCAGGCGTCGAGCGAGGACCTATTTGAGATTTGCCGTTTGGTTGAGGACGCCCGCGGACTCTTTGCGCGGTTCGAGACCTTGCCGATCGATGTGCTGACCTCGCTTGATGTGTTTCCGTGCGTCAATGAGGCCGTGCTCTCGCAGCTGTTCTGCTCGTTTGCCCAGGGCGCGGACCGTGTTGAGGATGCGCGCGCATTTGCTGCGCGTCGCTGCGACCTAAGCTGGTACCGTCGTGTTGAGAGCCACTTTGACCTGCTTGCCGCTGTGGCCGATATGTGCGCGTTTAGGCAGTCGCACGCGGGCGGCTTCCATCTGGCGCAGCCCCAGCAGGTGTGGGATGCCTATTCGTCCGATTGGTATGCCATGGATGCTGCCTATCGCCATATGTGCACCGCGTATCTGCGGGCACGCTCCGTCGAGTGCGATGCGCTCGAGGAACCTGCCCGCGCCGTGGCGGACTGGGCGGAGAATCTCTACAGCAACTGGTTCTTGGCGGATGCCAATGTCTGCTGGGCGGCTGCTGCGCAAGGGGAGTGGGCCGATTGCGGCTACATCGATGGTCCCGCACGGCAGGATGAGTTTTACTGGCATGTGCTGCCCGCCTTTGTGGGTTCTGCCAAAACAACGGTCGTTATCGTGAGCGATGCGCTGCGCTATGAGGTTGCCCGCGACGTTGCGGCGCTGCTCGAGCGCGAACGCGGCGGCAACGTCAAGGTTTCTAGCATGCAGGCGGTCTTTCCCTCCATTACTGAGGTGGGCATGCCCGCGCTGCTGCCACACCAAGCGCTTGAGCTTGCAGCGGATGGCTCGTTTGTGTTGGCTGACGGCATGCCCACTGCCACGACTCCGCAGCGCGAGGCCGTGCTTGCCCACGTTGAGCCCACGGCCCGCGCTTTACGCTCGAGCACATACCTCAACATGACGGGAACCGAACGCAAGACGCTGCTCAAGGACTCAAAACTCGTCTACCTCTATCACAACAAGATCGATGCCACGGGCGAGAAGGCCGCTACGCAGGACGACGTCTTCGGTGCCTGTGCGGACGCCGTGGAGGAACTTGCCGCATTGGCGCGTCGCGTGTGCACCGACGCCCCGGGCGCGCGTGTTGTTATAACGGCGGACCACGGCTTTATCTACACGCGTCGGGAGCTCAGCGAGTGCCAGATGCTCGGCAAGCCGGACCTTCCCGTCCTTGACGCTCCCGTCATGTGCGGCAAGCGTCATCTGGTGGTGCCCAACGAGGCCGTGGGCGAGCTTTCGGACGAGGTACGCGGGGTGTTTGTTAATGTTGACATGGGACGTTTGGGCGCCGGTTTTGAGGGGTTTGCCCCGCGCGAGAATGTGCACTTCAAGCGTCCCGGCGGCACTAACAACTACGTCCACGGCGGCATGAGCCTGCAGGAGCTCTGCGTGCCCGTTATCGGTTTTTGGCGTGCGCGCTCGGGTTCCAAGGACTTTGTCGACACGCGCGCGGCGACGCTGCGCGTACTAAGTGAGGGACGCCGAGTGACCAACTCGCTCTTCTCGGTCAACTTGATCCAGGAAGAACCCGCCCAAGGCAAGGTTTTGCCGTGCGAGTACGAGCTGGTGTTTACCGATGCAAGTGGCAACGAGGTGAGCGATACGGTCAAGGCGCATGCTAACAAGACTTCTGTTAACTCGCAGGAGCGCGTGGTGCATGCCAAGTTTGCGTTGCATGCAGCGGATGGATTCTCGGCCAAGGGTCCGTACTATCTGGTCTGCCGCGAGCGCGAGACGGGCAAGATCGTTTGGCGCGAGACGTACACCATCGCTGTTTCGTTTGCACCTGTTGCTGATTTTGGTTTTTAGGAGTGTGCCCTATGTTTGATAGCCATGATGACGATCTGTGGGAAGTTCCCTCGATTGATGTGGATGTGCCTGCGGAGGCTGCGGTGCCTGCTGCGGAGGCTGAGACTGCCGCGCCCGTGGGGGCTGCGGTGCCCGCCGAGGACGAATCCTCGACCGATGGCTATGACCAGGCTGTGGCCGAGGCCCCCGAGGACGACGGTTACGACATGGATGGGCTTGACGGCAAGCTGCTCGAGCACTTTGCTGGCAAGATCGTGCGCAAGGACCTGACGGCCCTTATGAAGCGCGGCGCCAACGTGCCAACCTTTGTGCTGGAGTACCTGCTGGGCATGTACTGCTCGACCGATGACGAGGAAGCCGTGGCAGAGGGCCTTGATCGCATCCGCAGGATCCTCACCGATAACTACGTGCGTCCCGACGAGTCCGAGCGCATTAAGTCCAAGATTCGCGAACTGGGCCGCTTTACCATCATCGATAAGGTGACGGCCAAGCTCGACGAGTACAAAGACATCTATGTGGCATCGTTTGCCAATCTGACCATCGAGCCGTTTGTAATGCCTGCCGAGTACGTGCGCGACTATTCCAAGATTCTGCAGGGCGGCATTTGGTGCATTATGAGCATCGAGTATCGTCACCCCTTGGATGAGGAAGACGAGTTTGGCATGGAGGTCTTTGGCGACGATGCGCCGCGCCGCTCCAAGGCCAAGCGCAAAAAGCGCGGACCCGAGGACTCTCCGTTTAGCGTGGCGTCGCTCACGCCCATCCAGATGCCCAATCTGGACCTGGATGCCATGATCGACGAGCGCCAGTATTTCTCGCGCGACGAATGGCTCAACATGCTGCTGCGCTCCGCTGGCTATGAGCCCAGCGAGCTTTCCGAGAAAGAGCGCCTGCACTTTATCGAGCGCATGGTGCCGCTCATCGAGCGCAACTACAACCTTTGCGAGCTGGGTCCCCGCGGCACCGGCAAGAGCCATATCTACAAAGAAGTCTCGCCCTACGCCATCTTGCTTTCGGGCGGCCAGACCACCACGGCCAACCTGTTCGGCCGCATGAACTCCATGCGCGCCGACCGCGTGGGCTTGGTGGGCCACTGGGACTGCGTGACGTTTGACGAGGTCGCCGGCATGCGCTTTAAGGACACCAACGCCGTGCAGATCATGAAGGACTACATGGCGAGCGGCAGCTACGCGCGCGGCCGCGACCAGATTAACGCCGATGCCTCCATGGTCTTTGAGGGCAACATCAACGACACCGTGCAAAACGTCCTTAAGACCACGCACCTGTTTGATCCGTTCCCGCCGGAGTTTAACAACGATTCGGCCTTCTTCGACCGTATCCATTATTACCTGCCGGGCTGGGAGATTCCCAAGATGCGATCGAGCCTGCTGACCGGGCATTACGGCCTGATCACCGACTGCCTGTCGGAGTTTTGCAAAGAGATGCGCCGCAAGGACTTTACGCACCATATCGACCGTTACTTCCGCTTTAACAGCGACTTTAACAAGCGTGACGAGATCGCCGTGCGCAAGACCTTTAGCGGCCTTGCAAAGCTGCTGTTCCCCGACGAGGCCATGGACAAGGACGATGTGCGCTGGCTGCTGGACTACGCCATCGAGGGCCGTCGCCGCGTAAAGGAGCAGCTCAAGATTATGGCGGGCGTTGAGTTTATCGACGTTAACCTGGGCTATATGGATGCCGACAACCCGCAGGACGTGCACGTGGTGCGCGTGCCCGAGCAGAGCGAGGACACGCTGATTCCCGACGGACCGCTGCTGTCCGGCCACGTGTTTGGCGTGGGCAGGTCGCAGGGCGGCGAGGTCGCCGTGTATAAGTTGGAGAACAAGGCCGTTGCCGGCGAGTGCAAGTTTAAGCACGAGGGCGTGGCCTTTAACAAGCCGGTGCGCGATACCCTGGAGGCCGCGTTCGACAACTTTGTGAACCTGGCGAACCGCGTGGCGCCGGGCATGCACATTGGCTCCAAGGATTACCTGCTGTTCTACAACGACCTGCAGAGCAAGGGCCTGTCCGAGGAAGTTTCGCTCGCCGAGTTTGTGGGCCTGTGCTCCGCGGCGTGCAACCGCCCGGTGATGCCCGCGCTGGCGATTCCGGGCATCTTGCGCATGTCGGGCTCCATGGATGAGATCCGCGGGCTCGAGGACATTATGCGCGTGGCCAAAAACGCCGGCGCCAAGCGCGTGATTTTGCCGCTGAGCGCTATCGCGGGCCTGCAGAGTGTTTCTTCCGAGATTATTTCGGGGTTGAGCCCGGTGTTCTACATGGATGGCGATCCCGTCGACGCCGCGAAGAAGGCACTGGACCTGTAGAAGTGCGGGCGAGCGGGTTTGCGTACGCGTGGGCCCGCGAGCGTATTGGCGTGTTCGGGTAAGGAGGCCTTGCCATGGCGGGCGAGCGTTCTGTTGGTGAGCTGCTCGACGAGCTGTTTGGCTTTGAATCGGTGGCCAAACGCCAGGCTGCGTTTGAGCAGTATGATCGCGGGGAGTTGGCGCGCAAGGCGCGCTCCCGCGAGCTGCTGGGCGTGCTTAGGGGTGTCGAGGCTACCGAGCACGCTGCGCGCGAGTCTGCCGTGCGGGCTGTTGACGGGTATGTTCGCCGTGTTGAGGGCGCCGCGCTTGCACGCGCTCGCAAGCAGGCGGGTGTTGTGGGCTCGCTGCAGATGGAGCGCCGCTATGCTGCCTTTTTGCGCATGGAGGACAAGGCCGAGTTGCTGGCCCGTTTGGAACAGACACTTGCGTTTATCGAGGTAAAGCTGCGTGCGAATACGGCGGACAAGGTGCGCGCGGCGTACGATGCTGCAGGGGCTATGGTGCTGCATGACGTGGCGCGCCTGAGTGACGTGCGCGTTGCCGAGGCCGTGCCTCTGGATGCTGATTTGCTGTGTACGCAGCTGGAGCAGATGCGCTGTGCCGCCGACGCGACGGACCTTGCGGGTATGATCACAGCGACGTTTGAGTCCGAGCTGAGTGCGACGGGGTCGCAGGGCGCCGACGGGTTTACGGGCGATTTGGCTGACGATGTTGCTGGTGACGTGGCGTTGGAGCGTGAACTTACCAACGTGCGCGGCGCTGCGCAGCGAGCGCGCTTGGCGGCGCAGGCGTATCGGGCCGAGCGCGCCGCCCGCGTTGCAGGGAGTGCGGTGGAGCCTTCGGGGCTGCCGAAGCCTGCGTGCGTTGCGTGCGAGATGGCGTGTGATACCGGAGAACTTTCCGAGTTGCTCGCTCAGGTTAAGAAGTCGTTTGAGACCTACCGTCGCGTTGTTGCCGACGGCGGGTTGTTCTGCGCGTTTGGCTCTGGCTCACCGCATGGGATTTGCCGGGGCTCGAGCTATTTAGACTACGATTCACGGCTTGACGAAGACGTGCTGGTGGGCGAGTACGATGGCGCTACCAGGCATGATGTTCGCCGTGAGGTTCCGATTCCCGAGCTTGTGGATGAGGCTTCGGCCGAGGACGGCGACTCGCTCGAGGTTGCCGTGGCGCGCATGCAGGAGTTTAACGGACGCCGTTACGATGGCGTGCTGGATGAGGATCCTACGCGCCATGTAAATGCGTTTTGGTATGGACTCAAAAAGCTCAGCCAGTATTGCGAGGCCGCTGTGCGTGTGGACGAGCGTGCTTGGGATTGCTTTATCGATAAGGTGCAGTTCGCCTACGATGAGCCCGTGGGGCGTTTGGCTGCGCAGATGGACGACAAGCAGGTTGCGGCTTTTGTTGCTGTTGTGGATGCGCTCGGTGCTAGTGAGTAGGGGCTTGGCTCGATAGGGGGTTGCACCATGAAAATCGAAGTTGATGTAGATCAGTTGCGCGAGAGCTTGCTCGACCGTGCGGGGAGTGCAGCCGGCGTGGGCTTTCCGGCCGCCATGCTCGACGTAGTGGATATCGAGGATGAGTCGCCCCAAGAGCTCCTAGCCCGAGCCGAACGCGAAGGCCTCGACCTCCGCGACTTTGCCGTCGATGACGACTGCGGAGCGTCTGACGACTGGTGACCCCGGGTCAGTTCACCCTTTTCTTCCTGAGATATAAGAGAAATCCCTTTTTGAACGTCCTTCGGGTTCCAAAAAATAGCCGATCAGTCTTTGTATCTTCCTTGCTGTCAAACTTGATAGCCGTTAGCTCGATCGTACAGATGTAGTCAGCAACTTGGAATAGCCGGTAGGCTCGTGGTGTGGCTTCTCGGTATACGATGACATCCCTTGCTAGAACGTACTCAAGCGCAGAATGAATGACCTCCGTTACAATCGGTTGGCCGTTGTCGTAGTAAATCTTAACGGTGTCGTATCGCTGGAAGAATTCCAGATGGTCGAAAAGTTCAACTGTGAGGTCTCGCCTCATTCTCTCCGCGAGACCGTTTTGATTGCCGGCGAATTCGCTCATTCGGTATTGCAGGCAGAGATAGCGTATGGGGAGATGCTGAATGAACGCGCGAAATGCGCTCAACATGTGCCTTCGCTGCTCCTTGGGAAGATCTTTGTAGTCGCCGTTTCCATTCAGTAGGGGTCCTGCATGAAAAGGCGTATTGGGAAGCGAGGACTGCGACAGGGCGCGCTCGTAGCGGTCAATGCGTTCAACGATTGCATCGTTTTGATCGTGAAAAACGAGGGTGACGAGGTAGTAGTTGGAGACGCCTCCGAGGTCGCCAGATTCGTCAACAAAGACGGAGAGTTCGCTCATGATGGGCCTCCATTTTTGCAAAAAAATGCCGGGGGTAAGACCCCGGCTCTTGGAGGCCCCTCTTTTGGAGGGAACCGTATTCTTTATACCATGAGATAAGGGGTGCTTTCAAGTAATATTATAATAAGCAAACATATGTTCGTCAAACTACCTGCGAAAAGTCCTTAGCCGTCCAGAGGTGGGTAGAGCGGCTCGTAAATTGCTGACGCAATGGGCCGGCGTTTTCCCGAGAAGTATTTAGTCTTGACTCGCATAAAAAATGCCGGGGGACATCCCCCGGCTCTTGGAGGTCCCTTTATTCGAGGGTACCGATTTCTTTATAGCATGAGATCGGACGGCTTTCAAATGGCGCCATGTGGATGGGATGGCGCGCCTGATAAAGCCTTGATTATCAACTTCATCCGAACACTTCCCACATTCATCCGCACATGTGCGGA
>URBM01000014.1 GCA_900545995.1 uncultured Collinsella sp.
TTATCGTCGGCAGCGTCAGATGTGTATAAGAGACAGGCGGAGGCGGCGGCGGAACGTTCTAGCGAGCGCTTGCTTTGGGGTGGATCTTTCTGGGCGGTTGCCAGGGAAGATTCATCCCATTTTTGTGCATCGAAACGGGTCAAACTTTCCGCTGCGGATCTTCGCGCAAGGGGCAGTGGACAAAAAATGCCAAATATGAGTACTGTTGCTGCGTTGGTCACATATGTTTGCACATAATAATGGGCTCCTAATGAGAGTACTTCTCGTTAGGAGCCCATTTTATTGAACATTTGAGGAGCTACGTCAGCTCGTGCAGCTGGTCGTCATGCCTACAAGCATCAAAAATGCCCCAAGTTGCTGCTACTAAAAAGGTAGCAGTACTCATATTTGATGTTTTTTGACCACGGCTATCTACAAACCCCTAGGCCACTCATTGGGGACAGACTTAAATGACTAGGTGTGGCTGCCCGGGCTAGGCTGTTAGGTCGAGTTCGTAGAGGAAGCTTTCGCGCGGCATGTCGTGACGGCGCTCTTCGCGGTTGGCGCGGTGCGTGGCCGTGCGCTTAAAGCCGTGCAACTCGTAGAACTTCCACGAGCAGTTGGAGTCGGTGTACAGGTGCGCCCTTGTCGCCCCGCGCGAGGACAGGTACGAGACCGCGGCATCGAGCAACACTGAGCCTACACCCAGGCCATGGACGTCGCGATCCACGGCAAGCAGCGTGACCTCGTTGTCGTGGGGCAACGGGCTGCTTTCGAGCAGGCGGTTGTTGGTTCGGATGGTTGCGCGCACAAACGAGAGATACTCGGCGCAGGCATCGGGCTCCAGTTCACGCATCTGCGATAGCAGAGCGCGTTCGGTGTCCATCCAATGTTCCTTGACGGTGGCGCCGGAACTCTGTCCCGCGCGCGCGAGCGCAATGCCACGCGCCTGACCGTCGATTACGGCAACCTGCGAAAACGTCGATGAAGAAAGGCAATAGGCGAGGTCGCACGCGGCCTCAAGGCGGTTGTACTCATCGTTATCCGAATTGTTATGCCAAAGCTGCTGCAGAATCAGCGCGATGGCGTCGAAGTCTTCGGTATCAAACGGTCGGTAGAGAACCCGCGAGACCATGGTGCCTCTTTCTTTTGCGGATGCATATCGAGCACAGTTCTACCACGCTATTGGCATCTAATTATGGTGCCCCTGTGTTCCATGAACTCACCGTGCCCGGTGCCGTGCCCATTCCCTCTGCTCGCAAACTTTTTCTGCACATGCGCCCGTTGCGGGGTGCATCGATGCGCTCGATGCGCTACATTGAATCAGTATTTTCAATGCCGCTGCGCGAGCGCTGCAGATCGACGTATCACCGACTCACAGAGCACGGCGGCGTACCAGACAGGAGGACTGCATGGGATCTGATGTGAAGATCGCACGCGCGTTGATCTCGGTTACCGATAAGACGGGCGTCGTCGATTTCGCACGGACGCTGGTTGACGACTTTGGCGTCGAGATCATCTCTACGGGCGGCACGGCTCGTGCCATCGAGGACGCGGGCGTTCCCGTAACCCCCATCGAGGAGTTCACGGGCTATCCCGAGATGATGGACGGCCGCGTTAAGACCCTGCACCCCAAGGTTCATGGCGCGCTGCTGGCCCGCCGCGATTCCGAGCAGCACATGCAGGAGGCGGCTCAGCACGGCATTAAGCTGATCGACCTGGTCGTCGTCAACCTGTACGAGTTCGAGAAGACCGTCGCCAACCCCGAGGTCACCTTCGCGGACGCCATCGAGCACATCGACATCGGTGGCCCCTCCATGCTGCGCTCTGCCGCCAAGAACGCCACGAGCGTTACCGTCATTTCCGATCCGGCCGACTATGATGCCGTCCTGGCCGAGATGCACGAGACCGGTGGCTGCACCACGCTTTCCACCCGTCGTCGCCTGCAGGTGAAGGTCTACCAGACCACCGCCGCCTACGACACGGCCATCTCCCGCTGGCTCGCCGCCCAGGCAAGCGACGTGGCGGACACCTCTGCCAAGCTCGAGATTTCGCTGGAGAAGGTCGACGACCTGCGCTATGGCGAGAACCCGCAGCAGAAAGCCACAGTCTATCGCTTTGCCGAGGGCTGCGAGAACACCGCGAGCTCGCAGTTCCCGCTCGTGGGCTCCAAGCAGATCCAGGGCAAGCCGCTCAGCTACAACAACTATCTGGATGCCGACGCCGCTTGGAACCTGGTCCGCGAGTTCGACGAGCCGGCCTGCGTAATCCTCAAGCACCAGAACCCCTGCGGTTCCGCCGTTGCCGAGGACATCACGGCTGCCTACGACCGCGCTTTTGCCTGCGATCCCAAGAGCGCCTTCGGCGGCATCATCGCCTGCAACCGCGAGGTTCCCTTTGATCTGGTTGAGCACTTTGCCGATCAGAACAAGCAGTTCGTCGAGGTCATCATCGCCCCGAGCTACACCGCCGAGGCGCTCGAGCGCATGGCCAAGCGCCCCAACCTGCGCGTGTTGGCGACCGGCGGCGTGGACCACGGCGCTCAGGTGGAGCTGCGCTCCGTCGACGGCGGCATGCTGGTGCAGGAGGTCGACCACGTGACCGAGGATCCCGCGACCTTTACGTTCCCCACCGACCGCAAGCCCACCGACGCCGAGATGGCCGAGCTCGAGTTTGCCTGGAAGGTCTGCAAGGGCGTTAAGTCCAACGCCATCCTGGTCTCCAAGGGTAAGGCCGGCATTGGCATGGGCCCGGGTCAGCCTAACCGCGTTGACTCTGCGCTACTTGCCTGCGAGCGCGCCGAGGACTTCTGCGAGCGCGAGGGCGTGGAGAAGGGCGGCTTTGCCTGTGCAAGCGACGCGTTCTTCCCGTTCCGCGACAACGTCGACGTGCTTGCTGCACACGGCGTGACCTGCATCATCCAGCCCGGCGGCTCCAAGCGCGACGACGAAAGCATCCAGGCCTGCAACGAGCACAATATTGCTATGGTCTTTACCGGCGCCCGCCACTTTAGGCACTAAGTTTCGCCCCGGAACAAAATAATCTCTGCAAAAGACGGTCGCTCCGTTTGGAGGGCCGTCTTTTTGGTATAAGAGGACGGAATGACTAACACGAAAGGTATGACCATGCCCCAGATTGATGATGCCGAGCTGTTTGGCAATGCCGAGGATCAGCGTGCGTACGAGGACTTTTGCGCCAATCAGGAGGCGGTCGAGAAGTTCACGCTCGACAAGCCCGCGCTTGTCTGTCGTTGGCGCATGTCCAACAAAAAGGTGCCCATGCTCAACCGCCACATTCGTGCGCTGTCCGAGCGCCTGGTGCAGGGCGAGCCGCTTACCCATAACATGCTCAGCTGGGCCAAGCAGCACGTTGAGTGGTCGCTTGCCGAGGGCGATTACACCGCGCGCGACGGCGTGCTCATGCTGGTGATCGACGTTAACGGTAATGCCGCCATGACGGTGGGGGAGTACGAGCCGCTGGCCGACACGTCGGCCAAGGCGCTGCGTGCCCGTTCTGCCGAGGCTCGCTCCGAAGCCGACGAGACCGGCGTGGCGCCCGAGCTGCTCGCCGCCGTCAACAACGGCGAGCTTGCCTTTGTGGCGCCGGCGGACGAGTGCCTGTGCGGCACGGCGACGCTCATTGAGCAACTGGCCCAGACCAAGGGCATCCCGGTCACGCGCGTAGACATTCCCGCGCAGCTCAAGGGCGCGCTGTTCCTGGTGAGCGACGAGCACGGCGTGGTCCCCGCCACCGATGTTGACGCCGACGAGGCAGACGCCGCCACGGTCGCCTTCTTTGCCGACGGCTACGAAAAGCTCCGCGCCCGCCGCTAAATGATTTTTCTGGGACGGGGATTAAAAAATCATTTTGTTCCCCGTATCCGTCGCGAGCATGAGGTGGGCCCAGCACCCCTCCGCTCGCGAACAGTTCTGTCACCTTGGCACCGCGCGTGGCGCACGCCTGCAGTTTCGCAGCCATAATGGTGGCAAGACAACCAAGAGGGGAGCGTAATCCATGGCGCTGATCTATATCGTTGAGGACGACGAACCCATCCGTCGCGAGCTCGTCGACATCCTGGCCCGTGCCGGCTTTACGGTCGAGGCCTGCGAATCGTTTGAGCATGTCTCGCGCGACATTTTGGCCGCAACGCCCGACCTGGTGCTGCTCGACCTCACGCTTCCCGTCAAAGACGGCCAGCATATCTGCCATGAAGTCCGCCGCGAGTCCGAGGTCCCCATCATCGTCCTCACGTCGCGTACAACCGAGATCGACGAGGTCATGGCCATGACACTCGGCGCGGACGACTTTGTCCCCAAGCCCTACAGCGCCCGTGTGCTCGTGGCGCGCATCAATGCGCTGCTGCGTCGCACCTCGGCGGCCGGCGAGCGCAGCACGCTCGTCCACAAGGGGTTGGAGCTCGACCTTGCCCGCTCCGCGGTCACCAACACGGCAACCGGCGACAGCACCGAGCTCACCAAAAACGAGCTTCGTATCCTCTCGCTGCTCCTGAGCCGCGCGGGCAAAATCGTCTCGCGCTCGGCCATCATGCAGGACCTGTGGGACTCCGATGCCTTTGTGGACGACAATACGCTCACCGTCAACATCAACCGCCTGCGCACTACGCTCGAAAAAATCGGCATCAAGGGGTATCTGACCACGCACCGCGGCCAGGGCTATTCGGTCTAGGGGCCGGCCATGTCGTTTGCCAAGTTCTTTAAAGACGCGCTGCTCCCCGTCGCCGTATGGACGTGCGGCGTGCTGTTGAGCTGCTTTGTGCTGACGGTCGCCGGGGCGCCTGTCTCTATCGTGGTCATTGCGGTCGGCGTGTCTCTTATCTTTGGCATGCTCGGCATTGTGATCGAGTACGCGCGCCGTCGTCGTTTTCTGCGCCAGCTGGAGCGCGCGGCCGAGGAGCTGGAGAGCCCCGCTTGGGTGCAGGAGATGGTGCAGTGTCCGACCTATGCCGAGGGCGAGCTCGAGTACGAGGTCCTGCGCCGCGTGGGCAAGGCGGCTTGTGATGAGGTAGCCGAAGGTCGCCGTCAAACCGACGACTATCGCGACTATATCGAGAGTTGGGTTCACGAGGCCAAGCTGCCCCTGGCGGCAGCCCATCTGATCTTGGAAAACCTGGACGGCAGCGAAGACGACCTATCGCGCGTGGATGACCTGGGTCGCGAGCTGGCCCGCGTGGAGCGCTACATCGACCAGGCGCTCTACTATGCGCGCTCGGAAGTCGTGGAGCGCGACTATCTGATTCGCCGCTGGAGCCTCAAGGCCCTGGTGACGGGCGCGATTAAGGCCAACGCGCGCGAGCTCATCGCGGCGCATGTGGCGCCGGTGTGCGAGGACCTCGATTTTGAGGTCTTTACCGACGAGAAGTGGCTCGAGTTTATCCTGGGCCAACTTATTCAGAACAGCATTAAATACGCGCGCGAGGACGGTGCGAAGATTACGTTTTCGGGCGCGCTACTGGACGAAGGCCAGGCGAGCGAGCGTATTGAGCTTACCGTTGCCGACAACGGTTGCGGCATGAGCGCAGCTGACCTGCCCCGCGTGTTCGAGAAGGGCTTTACCGGCGACAACGGCCGCACGACCAAACGCGCAACGGGCATCGGCCTCTACCTGGTGGCACGCCTATGCTCCAAAATGGGCATCGCCGTCACCGCAGCGTCGGAGCCCGGCGAAGGCTTCACCGTAACCTTCGCCTTCTCAACCAACAAGTTCCAATATTTCGAGTAGGCGGGCCGTCTTGCGGTGCGGGCGGCTATGTTCCCGAACGTGAACTTAGCTAAGGCAATTGGCGCCATGTTCCTGAACGTGAACACAACTATGGGGCTCAAATGAATCTCCCATAACAAAAACGTGCCGCCCCAAACAAAACGTGCCGCCCCAAACGGGGCGGCACGCCATCTTTTATCAGCCAACTCGCTGAAGTACGGTGACGAAGGCGCAAGGCCGGGAGGGGTTATCTAAGCCGACAACCTGCAGCCGCGAAGCGGCGAGGACGTCGGCGTGATAACCCCGCAGGCCTTGCGCCGACGGGAAGGAACCTACTTCACGACCAAAATGTCGCAGTCCGTGTTACGCAGCAGGAACGTCGAAATCGAGCCCAGCAGCGCATACTTAATCGAGGATAGGCCGCGGGCACCGCAGAGCACCAGGTCGGGCTTGGCCACGTCGAGCATCTCGTCCTTGAGCGTCTCGCGAATACGACCGGCGCGAATCATGACCTCGACCTCGGGAATATCGGGATTGGCCTTGGCCTCTTCGAGCTGCTTGGCGATGGAGTTCTTAAAGGCCTCCTCTAGGCCGTTGACCAGGTCGACCGGGTAGGAGCCGGCGCTCTCGAGCGCCGTGGAGTCAATCACGTGACCAATAATCAGCTTGGCACCGTTGTTTGCGGCGACCTTGATGGCGCGTGCGAGCACAAAATCCTGCTGCTCGGTACCGTCGAGCGAAACAAATACCTTGGTGTAGCCCTCGTTCATGGTTTCCTCCTTGGTCTATCGCACGGGCGTGGGGCTCGTGCGTCGGGCGGGCGCGGGTGCGTTGGCCGCCGGACACTTTACCTTGTTGCAGTTATACCCAAGGATTTCGGTTTGACCGCTCGCAATTCTGTGAACGGGCGAGTTTTTTGGTAAGGGTAGGCGTGGGTGCGCCGCTAACGGTTGATAATGGGACATCGCCCGCATCGTCCGCAGAACATCTACCGGCGGGTGTCAAACGAGGGGGTCCCTTTGGATATTATCGAGCTTCTAAAATCTGCCTTCATGGGCCTGGTCGAGGGCATCACCGAATGGTTGCCGGTTTCGTCGACGGGCCACATGATCTTGGTGGACGAGTTCGTCAAGATGAACGTGAGCGAGACGTTCTGGAATATGTTCCTGGTCGTGATTCAGCTTGGCGCCATTCTGGCCGTCTGTGTGCTGTTCTTCCACGAGCTCAACCCGTTCTCGCCTAGCAAGGGCAAGGAGGGCCGTCGCGACACCTGGGTGCTGTGGGGCAAGATCGTGCTCGGCTGTATTCCCGCCGCGGCGATTGGCCTGCCGCTCAACGACTGGATGGAGGAGCATTTCTATAACGCTCCCGTCGTGGCGCTGGCGCTCATCGTGTACGGCGTGCTGTTTATCGTGATCGAGAACTGGCGTGCCAGCAAGCGCGAGGAAATGGCCGTTGCGGGTTCGTTTGGCTCGCGCGCCGTGGTGGCGGGCGGACGTCCCGCCGGTGCGCACTTTGCGGCGCCCGCGGCGGCTGTTGCCGAGGATGAGGACGATGACGATGACCTGGACTTTGGCTCCATCACTACGCTCGAGGACCTGAGCTGGAAGACGGCGCTGGGCATCGGTTGCTTCCAGGTACTTTCGCTGGTGCCGGGTACGTCGCGCTCTGGCTCCACCATCATCGGTGGCCTGCTTTTGGGCTGCACGCGCTCGGTGGCATCCAAGTTCACGTTCTTCCTGGCCATCCCCGTTATGTTCGGTGCGAGCGCGCTCAAGCTGGTCAAGTACTTCATTAAGGGCGGCACGTTTGGCGCCAACGAGGTCGCCATCTTGGGCGTGGGCTGCGTCGTGGCCTTTGTGGTTTCGCTCATCGCCATCAAGTGGCTCATGGGCTTTGTCCGTCGTCACGACTTTAAGTGCTTCGGCGTCTACCGCATCGTCCTGGGCATCGTGGTGCTCGCATACTTCTTCGTCCTGGAGCCTATGCTCGGCCTGTAACTTGGTTGACGCTGCGCGGCGTCCAGAGCGACAACTTGTCATTCAAAGAGGGCGGCATGACCAAAAGGTCTATGCCGCCCTCTTTTCATGCCAATTTGTTCGCTCTGGCCGCCGCTCGCTGCCGTTGCCATGGCATCGGCGGCTCCGAGATTGGTGCATTGGGGTCAGGTTTCTTTGCACCAACGTGGTGCAGACTAACCTGACCCCATTGCGCCAAATCTGCTGGGGCTGGCCCTACGGTGGCGGACGGAGTCGTGGTGTGATTTGCGTCGGTGTCCGCGCGGCTCGGTATACTGGTACGGCTCAAACTATGGCGCTGCCCGCAGGCGCGCCGTCCGTCAGATGAGGAGTCGCCCATGACCCAGCCCTTGCCCTGGGAAAAGAACGCCGCGGTACCCGTGCCGCCTGCGCCGGAACCCGTGCCGCTCGATGCATACACCGCCCCCGCTGCGCCGGAGCCCGAGCTCGTTCCGCTCGACATCTACGACGCTCCCGCGCCGGCGCCCAAGCCTGCCAAGCCGCTCGTCGACATCGACAGCCTTAATCCCGCCCAGCGCGAGGCGGTCCTGACCACCGAGGGCCCGTTGCTGGTGCTCGCCGGCGCCGGCTCGGGCAAGACCCGCGTCTTGACCTTCCGCATCGCACATATGCTCGGCGACCTGGGTGTTAGGCCTTGGCAGGTTCTTGCCATCACGTTTACCAACAAGGCTGCGGCCGAGATGCGCGAGCGTCTGGCGGCACTCATCCCAAGCGGCACCCGTGGCATGTGGGTGTGCACCTTCCATGCCATGTGCGTGCGCATGCTGCGCGAGGACGCCGACCTGCTGGGCTACACCGGCCAGTTCACCATCTACGATGACGATGACTCAAAGCGCATGGTGCGTGACATTATGCAGGCGCTCGGCATCGAGCAAAAGCAGTTCCCCATCAACATGATCCGCAGCAAGATCAGCTCGGCCAAAAACGCCATGATCGGGCCCGAAGACATGCTCAAATCCGCTGACAGCCCCAATGACAAAAAGGCCGCGCAGGTCTACCTGGAGCTGGAGCGCCGCCTGCGCGCCGCCAACGCGATGGACTTCGACGACCTGCTCGTGCGCACGCTCGAGCTGCTGCGCACCCGCCCCGAGGTGCTCGATAAGTACCAGGAGCGCTTCCGCTACATTAGCGTCGACGAGTATCAGGACACCAACCACGTCCAGTACGAGATCGCCAACCTGCTGGCCGCCAAGTACCAAAACCTCATGGTCGTGGGCGACGACGACCAGTCCATTTATAGCTGGCGCGGCGCCGACATCACCAATATCCTGGACTTTGAGAAGGACTTTAAAAACTGTAAGACCGTCAAGCTGGAGCAGAACTATCGCTCTACGGGTCACATCCTGAGCGCCGCTAATGCCGTTGTTCGCCACAACTCGCAGCGCAAGGACAAACGCCTGTTTACGGCCGAGGGCGATGGCGAGAAGATCCAGGCTTTCCAGGCAAGCGACGAGCGCGACGAGGGTCGCTGGATTGCCGGCGAGATCGAAAAGCTGCACTCCAAGGGCACAAGCTACGACGACATCGCCGTGTTCTACCGCACCAACGCCCAGTCGCGTATTCTCGAAGATATGTTCCTGCGCGCGGGCGTACCCTACAAGATCGTGGGCGGCACGCGATTCTTCGACCGCGCCGAGATCCGCGACGTCATGGCCTACCTCAAGATGATTGTGAACCCGGCAGATGAGATGAGCGTCAAGCGTGTCATCAATACGCCGCGACGCGGTATCGGCTCCACCTCGATCCAAAAGATTGAGCAGCTGGCGCGCGATAACCGCTGCTCGTTCTTCCAGGCCTGCGAGATCGCGACGGCCGAGACGGGCATGTTTAGCGCCAAGGTGCGTAACGGCCTGTCGAGCTTTGTGTCGCTGGTGCGCGAGGGCCGTCGCATGGACGGCGAGCTCAAGGACGTCGTCGAGATGATTGTCGACAAGACGGGCCTGCTGCAGGCCTTCCGCGCCGAGGGCACCATGGAGTCCGAGAGCCGCGCCGAGAACATCCAGGAATTCCTGGGCGTCGCCGCCGAGTTTGAGGAGACGCACGAGGATATCGAAGGTACGCTCGAGAGCTTGGAAGAGCTGCGCGCTGCCGGTGTTGCCGATGTGCCTGCTAGCGCCGAGCCCGAGCCTGTCGTGGTGAGCGCGCCTGCGCCCGAACCGGGGCCATCTGCCCCGGTATCCTCGTTTGAGGCGCTCGTTGGCGCGCGTGACGCCGCGGGCTCCAATCCGCTCGATAGCTTGGCCGCTCCGGCGCTGTCTCCGCAGGATGCCCTGGCCGCCGCCATCGCGGGCAACGCGTATGCCGCGCCGACGGAGATGCCGGCGGGTGCCGTGCATGCCGACGAGATCGAGCGCACCTACGGTCCGCTCACCTGTAAGGCGCTGCCGGCGCTCATGGAGTGGCTGGCCCTGCGCTCCGACTTGGATTCCCTGGCCGGCGAGACGCATGCCATTACCATGATGACCATCCACTCCGCCAAGGGCCTGGAGTTCCCGGCGGTGTTCGTGGCCGGCATGGAGGAGGGTATCTTCCCGCACGTGCACGACTTTGGCGGTAGTGACGATCCGGGCAAGCTCGAGGAGGAGCGTCGCTTGGCCTACGTCGCCATCACGCGTGCTCGCAAGCGCCTGTTCCTGACCTATGCGGCCACGCGTCGCACCTACGGCTCGACCTCTGCCAACCCGCGCTCGCGCTTTCTCAACGAGATTCCGTTTGAGGATATCGAGTTTAGCGGCATCGGTTCTGCCGGTTTTGAGGGCACGGGCTGGGAGAAGCGCGGCGACCGTCACGGCACCTTTGGCTCGGGCATGGGCTCGGATATGTACGGCGGCAAGGTGTTTGGCTCGCATACGCGCTCGACCGGCGGTTCCGGTTCGCGCGGCGGATCGAGCTTTGACGATTTCTTTGGCGGCAGCAGTTACGGGACCGAGCGCCATCGTGGGGTTTCGCCTGACGCCGGCCGTGTTGCCTCGACTTTTGGTTCGGGCGCGTCGCGAGCCAAAAAGCCGTCTTCCAAGGTGTCCCCGACGGTGGAGCGCAAGGTCGATCGTGCCAGCGCATCGCAGGACTTTGCCGCGGGCGATACCGTGAGCCACAAGACTTTTGGCACGGGTACCGTGATCTCGGTCGCCGGAGACATGATCGAGGTTCAATTCGAAAAGACCGGCCAGACCAAAAAGCTTATGAAGGGCTTTGCTCCGATCGTCAAGCTGTCGTGATCCCGGCGGACCTGGGCGGGCGTATGGGGCAACATCGCCTGCTCGGGCAGTCCTGCTCGCACGGAGAGCACATTAAGTGCTCTCCGGCTCGTGCGGAACTCGCGATCGATGTTGCCCCATACGCCCGTCCAGGTCCTTAGATAACGTTGCTTGCGAACGTCGCTCTGCTCGTCCGCTTTTTTGATCTGGAGAGCCGGGTGGGCTGATATATATGGACAAGGGGCTCCCCGTTGGTGAACGGGGGAGCCCCTTGTTGCGTTTGGGTTGTTGGTGCGAACTAGAGGTGGCTGATGATCAGTTCCATCTTGCCTTCGAGGTCGATGGAGCTGACGGTGCTCGGGGCCAGCAGGTGGCTTCCCTTGTGGACGGGGTCGCCGCAGACGGTGCCTTCGCCGTCGATGACCGACAGGCACATGAAGGGCCAGCGCTGGTCGAGGGTCTTGCTGCCGTTGGCGCGCACGCGATCGACGGTGTAGCAGGGGTTGGACTCGAGCTCGGTCACGCCGTCCACCTCGGGCGCGGTCACCGTGCCGTCGGTCGGAGCCTGAGCATCAAAGTCGATGCAGTCGAGGCTCTGCTCAATGTGCAGCGGGCGCAGCTTTCCGTCGGTGCCGGGGCGGTCGTAGTCGTACAGACGATATGTCACGTCGCTCGACTGCTGCGTCTCCAGAATCAGCGTGCCGGTCTTGATGGCGTGAACGGTGCCGGAGTCGATCTGGAAAAAGTCTCCCTTGTGAATCGGCAGCACGTTGAGCATCTCGTCCCAACGGCCCCCCTCGATCATCTGCGCGGCCTCGGCGCGGTCGTGCGCGCGCTGGCCGACGATGATCGTGGCGCCGGGCTCGCAGTCCAGTACATACCAGCACTCGGTTTTGCCCAGGCTGCCGTTCTCGTGCTTGGCGGCGTACTCGTCGTTGGGATGAATCTGGATCGAAAGGTCGTCCTTGGCGTCCAGAATCTTGATGAGCAGCGGGAACTCCTTGCCCTCGCAGTTGCCAAAGAGCTCGCGGTGCTCGGCCCACAGCCACGACAGCGTGTGGCCGGCGTACGGTCCCTCCGCAATCTGGCAGTCGCCGTTGGGATGGGCCGAGATGGCCCAGCACTCACCGATGGGACCCTCGGGAATGTCGTAGCCAAACACGGTCTCCAACTGGCGGCCGCCCCAGATCTTCTCGTGGAAGATCGGCGTGAGTTTAATCAAATCGGACATGTGCATACTCCCATAAGGTTGTGCGGGTGCCGCGTAAGACGGCTCAAAACGAGCGCCCGCGTGACTACAAAAACCTATGCCAACGTTACGTTGTGCAACTCAAAGCGATCGCCAACGTTGCGCGAGATCGAATACTCAAAGGCGGCGCCGCTGTCCAAAAAGCCAATCTGGGTGAGCTCGAGCAGGGGAGAGCCAAGTTTGGTGTCCAGACGCTCGGCTTCTTCCTCGGTTGCTGCCACGGCGCGAATGGTACGGTGGAAGCTCGAAATCTTCAGCCCACATTGCTCGCGGATGAAGCGGTAGACCGATCCGTACAGGTCCTTCTTTTTAAGGCCTGGAATCAGCTCGAGGGGCATGTAGGTGTACTCGATAACGATGGGCTTCTCATCGGCCTGACGCACGCGCACGACGTGATAGGCAAAGTCATCCTCGGCAATTCCCAGCTGGGCTGCGATGTCCGCTGGTGGATTAACGATCGAGAAATCGTAGACCACCGAGGTCACCTTCTCCCCGCGATGCTCATACGAAAAACCCTGGGTACGGTCGTTTTTGCCCTGGAAAAACGCCTGGCCGGGAAGCCCCGCCGTGTCCTTAACGTAGGTACCCGATCCACGCCGGCTGGTAATAAGACCTTCTTCGGTGATTTGTTCAATAGCTCGTTTGACGGTGATTTTGGAAACGTTATAGAGCTTGCAGAACTCAACGACGGTGGGAAGCTTGTCGCCCGGTTTAAGAGCGCCATCCTCGATGCTTCGACGAATATCTGCAGCTATCGCCTCGTATTTGGGAACCAAGGAACCTCCTTTCCAACTTGATTGAGAATAAAAGAAAGTATAGTCAACACCTAAGTATCTCTATTGAGTTATTGAAAAGTTCGAGAAAGATAAAATTAAAAGTCGCCTCGCTTGTAAAAATAGAGCGTTTTAAATGATAAACATCTGAGTAGTGTCGTGTTGAAAAATGATCGGTCCGAGGACGGGGCCGAACCGATATAACACCCAGCGAACCGAATCTCGTACTCTGCGCTTCCCCAGATAAAACCTGCCAAAACAAACCTGTCCCTTTTTGGTAGGTTTTTGCCTTGGGAGCGGTACCATACAGGCAATGTTTAAACGAGAAAGGCGGGCTCCCATGGAACCTAAGCAGTATTACATCGGCATCGACGTCGGCGGTACCTCGGTCAAGGAGGGTCTGTTCGATGAGGACGGAAACCTGCTTGCCAAGGCCAGCGTGCCCACGCCTCCCATCGTTGACGCTGCGGGCTTTGCCGCGGTGACCGAGGCTATCGACCAGGTGGTCGCCAAGGCCCAGGTTCCGCGTGCCTTTGTGGCGGGCATTGGCTTGGCCGTTCCGTGCCCCATCCCGGCATCGGGCGATGCCAAGGTCAAGGCCAACATTGCCATTAACCTGCCCGAGCTCAAGATTGCCATCCAGGAGCACTGCCCCGACGCGGTCGTTAAGTACGAGAACGACGCCAACGCCGCTGCTATGGGCGAGGCCTGGCTCGGCTCTGCCAAGGGCGTACAGAACGTGGTGATGGTCACCATTGGTACCGGCGTGGGCGGCGGCGTTATCGTTAACGGCGACGTGGTATCGGGCGTTGTGGGCGCCGGCGGCGAGATTGGCCACATGTGCCTGAACCCGGCTGAGGAGCGCACCTGCGGCTGCGGCGGCCATGGCCATCTGGAGCAGTATTCCAGCGCCACCGGCGTGGTGAGCAACTACCTTGCCGAGTGCGAGAAGGCGGGCGTCGAGCCCATCGAGCTGACCGGCCCCTCCGATTCCAAGGACGTGTTCCAGGCCTGCCGCGAGGGCGACAAGCTCGCGCTGGCAGCTGCCGATACCATGGCCGACTATCTCGGCCGTGCACTGGCGCTTATTGCCAACGTGGTTGATCCCGAGATGTTCCTCATCGGCGGCGGCGCCTCCGCCTCGGCCGATGTCTACCTCGACAAGGTTCGCGAGCACTTTAAGCAGTACGCGCTTTCCGCCTCGCGCGAGACGCCCATTAAGGTCGCTTCGCTCGGAAACGACGCCGGCATCATCGGTGCCGCCTACGTAGCCCTGCGCGCCGCCGGTAAATAGCTGGTGCAAGGGGGACAGGTTACTTTGCACCAACATGGTGCAAAAGGGACAGCCTTGGCCCCCGTGCCTGCGCTCCAAAATATACCGTGGCCCTTCCGTCTGCGAAGGCTCGGCATCGGCGTGCTACCATAGCTACGTCCAAGTACACATATCAAGTGGAGGATATCCATGGCAAACGTTCTTGTCTTTGGTCACCAGAACCCCGATAACGACGCCATCATGAGCGCCGTCGTCCTGTCCCAGCTGCTCAACCAGGTTGAGTATGCCGGCAACACCTACGAGGCTTGCGCCCTAGGCCAGCTTCCGGCCGAGTCCGCCAAGCTGCTCGCCGACGCCGGCATTGCCGAGCCCCGCGTGATTGATTCCGTCGAGGCCGGTCAGCTCGTCGTCCTCACCGACCACAACGAGTCTGCCCAGTCCGTCGCCGGCCTTAAGGACGCCACGGTCTTTGGCGTTGTCGATCATCACCGCATCGGCGACTTCGAGACCGCCGGCCCGCTGCACTACATCTGCCTGCCCTGGGGCTCCAGCTGCACCATCGTCACCAAGCTCGCCGGCGTGCTCGGCGTTGAGCTTTCCGACGTTCAGGCCAAGCTGCTGCTCTCGGCCATGATGACCGACACGCTCATGCTCAAGAGCCCCACCACCACCGATGTCGACCGCGCCGTCGCCGCCAAGCTCGGCGAGCAGGTGGGCGTCGACCCGGTCAAGTTTGGCATGGAGGTCTTCCTCACCCGTCCGTCCGGCTCCTTCACCGCAGCCGAGATGGTCGGCAACGACATCAAGATGTTCGAGCCTGCCGGCAAGAAGCTGCTCATCGGCCAGTACGAGACTGTCGACAAGAGCCGTGCGCTTGGCATGATCGACGAGATTCGCGAGGCCATGCGCGCCTACGCCGCCGAGAAGGGTGCTGACGGCATCGTCCTGTGCATCACCGACATCATGGAGGAGGGCTCGCAGGTCCTGCTCGAGGGCGAGACCGAGGCCGCTCAGAAGGGCCTGGGTATTGCCGACGAGCACGACGGCGTCTGGATGCCGGGCGTCCTCTCCCGTAAGAAGCAGGTCGCTGCCCCCATCATGGCCGCCTGCTAGGTTTAGTTGACCGAACGCCACGACCGGATCGCGGACGCCCCGCGCTCCGGTCGTTTTTTGTGCATGCGCCGCGTCGTCTCTTGGACAGGCGTGCCCGTGCCGTTGAGCAAATAATGTTCAACCTGTGGTTCCGCTTTTCGGCCACGCCTGCGTGCTTGTCGTGCAGGGTAGGCTAGATGCAAGCGTAATACGTTAGAGCGCGGCGCCGCCACTTGGGCGGGCCGTGCTTTTTTAAGACGGGAGCTTTCCCGTGAAAGGAGCCGCCCATGGCAGCAACCGAGCAGCTGTTCAACGTCCGTGAGCGCAAGCGCTTTGAACGCCACGACATTTGGGAGCGCATCGCCGAGAACGGCACGATTTCCGCCGCGGTTATGGTCATCGCCGCCATCGCCGCCGTCATTTGCGCCAATACCGATGCCTACGAGGCCATCCATCACTTTTTGGAGACCCCGCTGTATGTGGGTCTGGGCAACCTTACGGCCGGTCTTACCGTTGAGCTTTTCGTCAACGACTTCCTCATGGCGATTTTCTTTTTGTTGGTGGGCATTGAGCTTAAGTACGAGATGACGGTCGGCGAGCTCAAGAATCCGCGTCAGGCCATGCTTCCCATGCTGGCGGCCGTGGGCGGCGTCGTCGTTCCCGCCTGCATCTACCTGATCTTTAACCATGCCGGCGCTCACAACGGTTGGGCCATCCCCATGGCAACCGATATTGCCTTCGCACTGGGCGTGCTGTCGCTTTTGGGCAATCGCGTGCCCAACGGCGTGCGCGTGTTCTTCTCGACGCTCGCCATCGCCGACGACCTCATCTCTATCGCCGCCATCGCCATCTTCTACGGTCAGAGCCCCAATCCGTTTTGGTTGGGCGCCGCCGCGCTTGTGACCTGCGCGCTCGTGTGGCTCAACAAGACGCAGCATTACCGCCTTGCCCCGTATTCGGTACTGGGTTTGCTGTTGTGGTTCTGCATGTTCAAGAGCGGCGTACACGCCACGCTTGCCGGCGTCATCTTGGCTTTTACCATCCCGGCCAAGTGCGGCGTCAAGCTCGATAGCCTTACCGATTGGTTGGGCGAGTGCCTGCCGTTGCTCGATGACCGCTACGATGACGAGGCACACATCCTGGGCCAGCATGACTTTACCGTCTCGACCACTAAGGTCGAGCGCGTCATGCACCGCGTCACCCCGCCGCTCATCCGCATGGAGCGTCTGATCTCCACGCCGGTCAACTTTGTGATTCTTCCGATCTTTGCGTTCGTGAACGCACAGGTTCGCCTAGTGGGCGTGGACATGAGCACGCTGCTCACCGACCCGGTGACGCTCGGCGTGTACTTTGGCATGCTGCTGGGCAAGCCGATCGGCATCTTTGGCATGACGTTCGCCTTGGTCAAGCTCAAGGTCTGCGAGCTGCCGCATAACGTTAACTGGCACATGATTGCCGGTGTGGGCATTCTGGGCGGCATCGGCTTTACCATGTCGATTCTCATCAGCGGTCTTGCCTTCCCGACGGCCCAGTTTGAGGTTCTGGCTGCCAAGGCCGCCATCCTTGCCGGTTCGGTCACCGCCGCCGTGCTCGGCATGATCTACATGAGTGTGGTCTGCAAACACCCCGCGCCCAAGGGCGAGTAAAAGCACATACAAGTTTGAAAACGCCGTTTGTGAGCACTGTCACAAACGGCGTTTCATTTATTTGGCCACGGGCCCTAATGACTAGGTTTATTCCACCGTTCCGTAGACGGCGCCCCAGCCGTGGGCGGCCAAGGCGGAGTTGAGCTGGTCGCAAAGTGACTGGCGGTCGTAATAGCCGGGCGGTAGCAGGTTGACGATTTCCATGAGATCGGGCGCCAGGTCCAAGATTTCGGCCTGCACGATGAGATCCAGGCGGTCGATGGCGTGGCGGTCGTAAAACAGCCCGTCGACCAGGCGCTGCAGGTCGCCGAATTCCTCGGCCTGAAACGATCCGTACTCCATAGTGCCTCCTTGGGCGCCCCACGCCGGCATGCGCGGCGATTCGTAAATCATTGCGATGAACTTAATCTATCACGGCTTCATGCCGTTGCGGCGGTGGCGGTCTATACTTAGACGAACTGCAACGTCCCGCTTCGCGAAAGGTCGCACCCATGCAGACGATCTACCAGAAGATGGAAACCACCGAACTCGATGCCGCCATCGAGGCGCTCAAAGCCGAGGTCGCCGAGGTCAAGGCCAAGGGCCTGGCGCTCGACATGGCCCGCGGCAAGCCGTCGCCCTCCCAGGTGGACATCTCTCGACCCATGCTCGATATCCTCAATGCCGACGCCGATCTGCACGACGGCAACGTCGACTGCTCCAACTACGGCTGCTTTGAGGGCATTCCCTCGGCACGCAAGCTGGCGGGGGAGTTCCTGGGTTGCCCTGCCGAGCAGACGCTCGTACTGGGTTCGTCGAGCCTTCTGATCGAGCACGATATCGCCGGCATGTTTTGGCGCTGCGGCTCGTGCGGCAGCGAGCCCTGGGAGGCTTACGAGGCCGCGCACGACGGCAAGAAGGTCAAATTCCTGTGCCCTGTTCCCGGCTACGACCGTCACTTTGGCATCACCGCCGACCTGGGCATCGAGAACGTTCCCGTCGCGATGACCGATAATGGCCCCGACATGGACGAGATCGAGCGCCTCGTTGCCGCCGACGATTCCATCAAGGGTATCTGGTGCGTGCCCAAGTATTCCAACCCCACGGGCATCACCTTTAGCGAGGACACCGTGCGTCGCCTGGTCGAGATGCCCACGGCCGCGCCCGATTTCCGCATCTTCTGGGACAACGCCTACTGCGTGCACGACCTGTACGACGAGACCGACGAGCTCGCAAACATCTTTGACCTCGCTCGCGCGGCGGGCACCGAGGACCGCGTGGTGGCCTTTGCCTCGACGTCCAAGATCACCTTCCCGGGCGCCGGCATCGGCTTTATCGGTGCGAGCCCCGCGGTTATCGCGGAGTTCTCCAAGCGTCTGAAGGCCGGCCTTATCAGCGCCGACAAGCTCAACCAGCTGCGTCACGTGCGCTTCCTTCCCACCATCGAGGCGGTCAAGGAGCACATGAAAAAGCATGCCGAGTTCTTGCGCCCACGCTTTGAGGCCGTCGAGCGCAAGCTCACCGAGGGTTTGGGCGACACGGGCTGCGCCACTTGGACGCATCCCCGCGGCGGCTACTTTGTGAGCTTTGATGGTCCCGAGGGCTCGGCCCAAAAGGTCGCAGCGCTTTGTGCCGACCTGGGCGTCAAGCTCACGCCGGCTGGTGCTACCTGGCCTTATGGCAAGGATCCGCGCGACACCAACATCCGCATCGCGCCGAGCTATCCCACGGTCGAGGACCTGGAGGCAGCACTCGACGTACTGGTGCTGGCCGTCAAGCTCGTCGCTGCCGAGCTTGCTCGTGCCGAGCGCGCCTAACGCCTAGGGCCCCGCAAGTCCGCGCCCAGTACTATCCGCACTTTCGATACGTAAAGGAGCGTATGCATGGATTTGGGTATTTCCACCAACCCCACACCGGAGATCTACACCATTAAGGTAACCGGCGAGATCGATATCTCTAACGCCGATAGCCTGCGCAATGCCATTGACCTGGCGCTCGAGCAGCCCACTGAGGCCGTTGAGCTCGATTTTGCCCAGGTGAGCTACATCGATTCGACGGGCATTGGCGTGCTCGTGGGCGCCGCGCACCACGCGGTCGACCACGGTAAGCGCTTTAGCTGCACTAATGTGCAGCCCCAGGTGATGCGCGTGGTTCAGCTGCTGGGCGTCGACCAGGAGATTTCGATCACGGCGGCATAATCTTTGCCCCCAAAAGGGCGTGCCGTTTGGCATATGTTTGTGATGCGCTCGGACGTTTTGGCGTCCGGGCGCTATACTTGACCGAATGAATAGACGAGTTCCGGCCGAATGGCGCGGTGCGGGCTCGACTCACATCGAGCCTTGGAGGTATGTGTGTTTGGTATTGGAGAGGGTGAGCTGGCAATCATCGTGGTCTTCGGCTTTTTGCTGTTTGGCCCGGATAAGCTCCCGCAGATGGGCCGCACGATCGGCCGTGCCATCCGTCAGTTCCGCGAGACGCAGGAAAAGATGACGGCCGTTGTTCAGTCCGAGATCATCGATCCGGTAAGCGAAGCCGCGTCGGCCCCGGTCAAGCCCAAGAAGGCTGCCGTCGATGACGATTCCGATGCGGACGAGGATGGCGTCGAGCTGTCTCTTATACACATCTCCGAGCC
>URBM01000015.1 GCA_900545995.1 uncultured Collinsella sp.
CTCGCACGGAGAGCACATTAAGTGCTCTCCGGCTCGTGCGGAACTCGCGATCGACTTCGCATGCCGCCGGGCAGCCGGGGCCGACGCGGGGTTCAATTTTCAAAAAAGCGGTCGGCGCGCAGTGCGCCGACCGCCGATATATGGTGTCTGATATTTTCTACCAGCTAGGGCCTCTTACTCGTCTAGGAGATCTTCTGGCATGTCGTTGCCGTCGCCTAGATCGACAGGGGTTTCTTCGGAAGCAGAGACGTTTTCTGTGGCTTCGCCCTCGGGCTTCTCTTTGGCGGCCGTCATGCGGGCTACGGCGCAGATGCGGTCGTTGTCGTCGACGGTCATCATCTTGACGCCCTGGGTGGCGCGGCCGGTCTGGCTGATCTCGTCGGTCTTGACGCGAATGACCGTCGCGCCCTCCGTCACGATGAACAGCTCGTGCTGTGGGCCCACCGTCTTCATGGCCGCAAGGTTACCCTTACGCTCGGTCATTTGGATGGTGTAGACGCCCTGGCCGCCGCGATTCTGCTCCGGGTAGTCCGCGACCGGCGTGCGCTTGCCGTAGCCGCGCTCGGTGATGACGAACAGATCGCCGTTGCCGTTAGTGACTTCCATGCCCAGAACGCTCACGCCGTCCTTCATACCAATACCGCGAACGCCGCTGGTATCGCGGCCGGTGGCGCGCACCTGCTCCTCGGAGAACATGATCGCCTTGCCCGCGGTGGTGGCCAGGATAATCTTGTCGCCCTCGCGCACGCGGCGCACGTTCAGCAGCGCGTCGTCGTCACGCAGGTTGATAGCGATCAGGCCGTCGCGACGGCTGCGGTCATATGCGCTCATCACGGTCTTCTTGACCATGCCGCTCTTGGTGGCAAACATCAGGTACTCGTCGGCTGGGAACTCGCGGCAGCTGATGACGCTCGCGATCTTCTCGCCCTCCTCGAAGGGCAGCAGGTTGACGATCGCGGTACCGCGCGCCTGGCGCGTACCCACCGGCAGCTCGTGCACCTTCAGGCGATAGACCTTGCCCTTGCTCGAGAAGAACAACACGTACTCGTGCGTGGACGCGATGAACATCTCGTCGATGACGTCGTCCTCTTTGAGGTTGACGCCCGACACGCCCTTGCCACCGCGCTTTTGGGCACGGTAGGCGGCCACCGGGATACGCTTAACGTAGCCGGTGTGGGTGATGGTCACGACCATATCCTCGTCGGCGATGAGGTCCTCGACATCCAGGTCCTTCTCAACCTGGCTGATCTCGGTGCGGCGCTTGTCGCCGAACTTCTTGGAGATCTCGCGCATCTCTTCCTTGATGACGCCCAGGATCTTCTCCTCATGCGCCAGCAGGTCCTCGTAGTAGGCGATGGCGCGGCGCAGGCCGTCCAACTCTTCCTGAATCTTGTCGCGCTCCAGGCCGGTCAGGCGGCGCAACTTCATCTCGAGGATGGCCGTGGTCTGCTCGGGCGTAAAGCCAAAGCGCTCGATCAAGCGGCTGCTGGCCTCGGAGTCGGTCTGCGAGGAGCGGATGATGCTAATGACCTCGTCGATATGGTCGAGAGCCATAAGATAACCCTCGAGGATATGCGCGCGGGCTTGGGCCTTCTTAAGGTCGAAGCGGGTGCGGCGAGTGACGACGTCGACCTGGTGGTCGATGTAGTGCTGCAGCATCTCACGCAGGCTCAGGCATTTGGGAACGCCGTTGACGAGTGCCAGGTTGTTGGCGCCAAAGGTCGTCTGCAGCGAGGTGTACTTATACAGGTTGTTGAGCACGACCTGCGGAATGACGCCCTTCTTGAGCTCGATAACCAGACGGATGCCCTTCTGGTTGGACTCATCGCGCATATCCGAGATACCCTCGATGCGCTTGTCGTTGACAAGCTGGGCGATCTTCTCCTGCAGGGTGCCCTTGTTGACCATGTAGGGAATCTCGGTAAAGACCAGGCGGCTGCGGCCGGTCTTGGTGGACTCCACGTGTGCCTTGGCACGCACGGTAATGGAGCCGCGGCCGGTCTCGTAGCTCTGCTTAATGCCGGCGCTGCCCATGATGATGGCGCCGGTGGGGAAGTCCGGACCGGGCATGATCTGCATGAGCTCGTCGACGGTGGCGTCGGGGTTGTCGATCAGGTAGCAGGTGGCCTCGATCGCCTCGGTGAGGTTATGCGGGGCGATGTTGGTGGCCATGCCGACGGCGATGCCCTGGCTGCCGTTGACCAGCAGGTTGGGAAAGCGCGCAGGCAGCGCCACGGGCTCGGCGAGCGACTCATCGTAGTTGGGCTGCCAGTCGACGGTATCCTTCTGCAAGTCACGCAGCAGTTCCATGGCGGGCTTGGCCAGGCGGCTCTCGGTGTAACGCATGGCTGCCGCGCCGTCGCCGTCGATGTTGCCGAAGTTGCCGTGACCGTCGATGAGCGGCGTGCGCATGGAGAACCACTGCGCCAGGCGGACCATGGCCTCATAGACCGCGGAGTCGCCATGCGGGTGGTACTTACCGATAACTTCGCCGACCGTCCAAGCTGACTTCTTGTGCGGGCGGTTGGGGTAGATGCCGCTCTCGTTCATCGCGTACAGGATGCGGCGGTGCACCGGCTTTAGGCCGTCGCGCACGTCCGGCAGGGCGCGCGCCGTGATGACCGACATCGAATACTCGATGAACGACTGCTTCATCTCGCGACCGAACTCCGAAATCTGGAGCTGGCCGCCATTGATATCCTCGCCGGCCGAGGCGCCGCGATCGACTTCGCCAAAGCTCTCCTCGAGCTCGGCGTCGTCGTCCTCTTCCTCATCATCATCGGCATCGGGGTTATAGGCGTCCGGATCGCCGTCCTCGCCCTGCTCAGCACGGGCAAGCAGGCGCTTCAGATCGTCGGGCATGCCGGCATCGCCGGCCTCGTCCATACCCCCGTTATTGTTGATATCGTCTGCCACGTTACCTCCTCTTAAGCGTCAAGGAAACGCGCGTCATGCGCATGTTTTTCAATGTACTCGCGGCGATAGCCGACCTCGGAACCCATGAGCTCGCGCACGGCGCGGTCCGCCACCACGGCGTCCTCGATCGACACGCGCTGCAGGATGCGGGTCTTGGGGTCCATCGTCGTCGAGGCAAGCTGCTTGGGGTCCATCTCGCCCAGGCCCTTGTAGCGCTGGACGGTATAGCCCTTGCGCTTTTTGGTAATCTTGCCGTCCTTGGCCTTACCGTCCTCGTCGTTGTCGTCGGGGTTCAGCCCCAGGCTCTGGATGGTGTCGCGCAGGATCTCGTCTTCGGGCTGGCGGCCGTTGGGATACACGTAGTGAATCTTGTTGCGCACCTTGATGCCAAAGATGGGCGGGCAAGCGACGTAAACGTAGCCGGCATCAATCAACGGGCGCATGTACTTGTAGAAGAACGTCAGCAGCAGGATGCGGATATGCGCACCGTCGACGTCTGCATCGGTCATGATGATGATCTTGTGGTAGCGCGCCTTGGTGATATCAAAGTCGCCGCCGTCGCCGGCGCTCGTCGTGACGCCGCAGCCGATCGCAGTGATGAGTGACTGGATGGTGTCGCTCGAGAACGCACGATGATCGCCCACGCGCTCGACGTTCAAAATCTTGCCGCGCAGGGGTAGGATCGCCTGGATGTCTCGGCGACGGCCGTCCTTGGCCGAGCCGCCTGCCGAGTCGCCCTCTACGATAAAGAGCTCAGTCAACTCGGCGTCGCGCACCGAACAGTCGGCGAGCTTGCCGGGCAGCGACGCCGTCTCGAGCAGGCTCTTGCGGCGGGTCGCCTCGCGCGCCTTGCGGGCGGCGTTGCGCGCCTTGCAGGCCTGCTGGGCTTTCTTGACGATCTCGCGAGCGGGCTTGGGATGCTCCTCGAGGTAATCGGCAAGCCCGTCGGTCACGATCTTGAGCGTCAGCGCGCGCATATAGGAGCTGCCGAGCTTGGCCTTGGTCTGACCCTCAAACTGCGGGTCGGGCAGCTTGACCGAGATAACAGCCGATAGGCCCTCGCGAACATCGTCGCCGGTCAGGTTGGCGTCTTTTTCCTTGAGCAGGTTCTGCTTGCGAGCGTAATCGTTAATCACGCGGGTGAGTGCGGTACGGAAGCCCTCGAGGTGCATGCCGCCCTCGGGGGTGTAGATGTCGTTGGCAAACGACATGACGTTCTCGCCGTATCCGCTATTCCACTGCAAGGACACCTCGACCTCGCCCATCTTGGTCACGGGCGCATCCGGATCCGATTTGCCCTCAATATAGATGGGCTCCTTAAAGGCCTCGGGGACATCCTTGCCCTCGTTGAGGAACTTGACGAAGTCGATGATGCCGCCGGCATAGCAAAACTCCTCCACATGGGGAGTCGCCTCGCGCTCGTCGGTCAGCACGATCTTGAGGTTCTTGTTGAGGAATGCCGTCTCCTGCAGACGGTTGTGCAGCGTGTCGAAATCGTAGATGCAGGTCTCGAAGATCTCGTCGTCGGGCCAGAAGCTGACAGTGGTGCCCGTCGTCTCCGAAGTGCCCACAACCTCCATCTTCTTGACGGTCTTGCCGCGCGAAAACTCCATCTCGTAGATGTTGCCATCGCGGCATACCTGCACGACCACACGCTTGGACAGGGCGTTGACGACGGAGATGCCCACGCCGTGCAGGCCGCCCGAGACCTTGTAGGCCGAGTTATCGAACTTACCGCCGGCGTGCAGGATCGTCATGACGACCTCGAGCGTCGGGATCTTTTTGATAGGATGCTCGTCGACGGGGATGCCGCGCCCGTTGTCGACGACCGTGATGGAGTTGTCGGCGTGGACCGTCACCTGAATCTCGGTGCAGAAACCGGCCATGGCCTCGTCGACGGAGTTGTCAACGATCTCCCACACCAGGTGATGAAGACCGCTGGCGCTCGTCGAGCCAATGTACATGCCCGGGCGCTTACGAACGGCCTCGAGACCTTCGAGAATCTTAATCTCGCCGCCATCGTAATCGTTTTCGTTTGCCACACGTCCTCCTTCAGTTAAGAAAATGTGTACAGCCTTACTAGTTTATCGTAAAAAAATACCCTCGGGAACGAGGGTATTTGGCTCTACAAGGCCACCAGATGCGATTTAAGGCTCTTTTTTGCCCTGCACGCCCTTGGCCCACTCGGCACTGGCTCTCATGGCATTCTCGAGGGCCTCGCGCAGTTTTTGGTCTTCGATGGGCGCCACTTGGCGCTCAATCTCGGTGCGCTCGGCCTCACTTAGGTCGGCGTGCGGAGCCGGCGGGCGCTCGGTCGTCGCCGGACGCAGGCGCTCCTTGGCGGCGGGCGGCGTGTGACCGGGCGCGGTGGTTTTGAACACCAGGCCGTCCACATGCGCACCGGCGCGCTCCATGCGCGCGCGGATGATCTCGCGCAACAGCGTCATTTCCTGCGTCCACGAGGGCGAGTCGAGATATACCAGCAGCTCATTGGACTCGGGCAGGTAGCGCAGGCCCGTCACATGGCGCCCCTCGCGCGTGCCCGAGCACACCGCATTCCAGGCGCGATAGACCGCACGAGATTCCTCTGCAGCCTCCATCTGCACGCGGCGCTCAGGTGTCGCGGCCGCCAGGATGCGTTGACGCCCTGCGTTCAAAAAGCCACTGAAGGCGACCGTTTCGCTCTCGCGCTCGTAATTAGCACGTCTCACCCATGCTCACCACCTTGGCTCGATCAAGCAGGTCATCGGTAAAGTACCCAAGGTTGGTCGTGGTTATGACCGTCTGGATATCATCGCCGATCAGCCGCAGAAAAGCACCGCGGCGCTCGCCGTCGAGTTCGCTCATCACGTCGTCCAAAAGCAGCAGTGGGGCGGTGCCCAGGACATCGCGAGCCACGGCCACCTCCGCCACCTTCCAGGACAGCACCAACGTTCGCTGCTGCCCTTGGCTGGCAAACGAACGGGCGGAGCGACCCGCCACGGTAAACTCAATCTCGTCGCGATGCGGTCCCACCAGCGTCACGCCGCGGCGAATTTCCTCGTCGGCGTGCTCATCGAGGGCAGCCAGCATGCGCTCGTACGCCCAGCCCTTCAGCTCTTCGCGATCCTCGACCTGGGGCAAATCCCCCAGCGTGGACGCATAGGACACGTTGGCTGCCTCACCGGACGCCACTTGCCCGTAGGCAGCGCGCACATGGCCCGCCAGCCGGTCGAGTAGGGCCAACCGGTGCACGAGCAGGGCCGAGCCCGCGCGGGCAATCGAATCGTTCCACGCGCCGAGCATCTCGCGGCAGCACCAGGTCTCCTTGAGCAAGGCATTACGCTGGGTCACGCAACGCCCATAGGTATTCGCAAGATCGGCATAGCGTGCGCTCAGTTGCATGCCAAAGTCATCGAGGGCGGCGCGGCGCACACTGGCGCCTCGCTTAACCATGTCCAGATGGTCGGGGCAAAACAGTACGCTCGGCAGAGCCCCGCGCACACCGGCGGCAGAGCACCTCTTGCCGTTGCGGCTAAACGAGCGCTTACCGTCCTCCACGCTCAATCCCATATCAAGCACGCGGCCGTCGCCCTCGAGCCTCAGCTCGACCTTGCACGAGCCCACGCCGTCATGGATAAGCTCGGCTGCGGTCGGGTGCCTAAACGAAGCGCCGCTCGTCAGCAGCTGCAGTGCCTCTATGAGATTGGTCTTTCCCGCCGCGTTGGGTCCCGCAAGTATCGTCACGCCCTCGTCCAGGGCAAGGCGATAGCTATCGAAGCTGCGGTAGTGCGCGACGGAAAGATCGCGGGCGAACATGGTCATAGGGCAGTTGCTAGATGCGGACCGGCATGACCAGGTACAGGTAGTTGATCTTGTCGTAGGACTTGAAAATGCCCGCCTGCGAGTAGCTCTTGAGCTCCAGCGTGATCTCCTTCTCCTTGGACAGGGCATTGAGGCAGCCGAAGATGTAGTGGTAGTTGAAGGCGATGGTGCCCGACTCGCCCTCGGCCTCGACATCGATCGTCTCCTGCGCAAGGTCCTGGTCATTGGAAATGGAGGACAGGCCCATCTGCCCGTTCTCGACATCGATCTCGAACTTGACGGCGGGGTTGGCGCTCGCGATAACGGCCACGCGCTTGAGGGCGGCGTTAAAGGCGGCGACGTCGATCTTGACGCTCGTCACGCACGAATCGGGGATGAGCTGCTTGTAGTTGGGGTACGCGCCCTCGATGCGGCGCGACACGTAGGTGGTGTTGCCGGCCTCAAAGACGACCTGGGTGTCGGTAGCCCCGATCATGATGGTCGCCTGGCTGGCCATGATGTTCAGCGCGTCGTTAAAGGCGTCGGCCGGAACGTTGAGCTCAAAGGAGCCCTCGAGGGTCGAGGTCTCGACCTGTGTATCGCACACGGCCAAGCGGAAGGAATCGGTCGCCACCAGGCGCACGGTGTTGTTCTCGACCTTCATGTGCACGCCGCCCAGGATGGGGCGGGCCTTGTCGGTCGAGGTGACGCGCCACACGCGGCCGACCATTTCGGACAAGATATCGGTCGGCAGTTCCACGGCGCTCTCGATGGCATAGGCCGGAAACTCGGGGAAATCATTGGCGTCGAGCGTGTTCAGGCGGAAAGAGCTCTTCTCGCAACTAATCAGTACCTGGCGCTCGGACAGCTCAAAGGTGACCGGGGCATCGGGGAGGGTCTTGGTGATATTGGAGAGCATCTTACAGGGGATAACCATCTCGCCCTCTTCTTCGACATGCGCCGCGATGCGATGACGGATCGAGATGGTGTAGTTAGAGGTCTGGAATTCCAAGATGCCGTCTTGCGCCTTGACGAGCACGCCCGACAGGATGGGAAGGGTGGATGCCGAAGCGACACCCTTCATAACGACGCCGATGGCTTGTGTAAGCGAGCTCTGGCTGACGGTGAACTTCATCTTTTAATACCTTTCTATAGATATAAATATCTTAATAATAGTAATAGCACTGACGAAACTGTTGATTACTCACAAAGACGCAGGTCAGACCCAGAAAGAGAATCGACAGCAACCTGTGTGCAACAGGGGTGGTTTTCCACGTTCAAAACCTGCGCAAAACTTTTCATCACCGCGGATTGGGTTTTAGACACCTTATGCCCGTGGTTTCGACAAGTTTTCAACAGGTGTCTCTATTTCCCTACGAGCGTAGTGTAATTTTATCGCGCAGCGACTTGAGGTCTTCGGTGACGGTGCGGTCTTCCTGGATCATCTTCTGGACCTTTTTGTAACTCGTGCTGACGGTCGAGTGGTTGCGGTTGCCAAATTCGGCGCCTACCGCCGTGGTCGTCATCTCGCACATTTCGATGGCCAGGTAGATAGCGATATGGCGTGCTTTGGCGATATTGGCGTTGCGACGCGGGCCGATGAGCTCCTCGTGCGTCACGCCGTACTGCTCTTCGATGACGGACTGAACCGTTTGCACGTTGATCTTTTTGGCCGATGTGTCGAAGTACTGGCTGGCGATGGCGTCGATATCGTCAAAGGTGAGCTCCCCGCCCTCGCGCTCGCGGTCGCCCGCCTCGCCGGCGCAGCGCTCGCAGAAGCTCTCGAGTTCGCGGATGTTGGTGCCCGACACCTCTGCCATGTGCTTAAAGTGCTCATCGGTCAGGTGCCCGCCGTCGCCCCCATAGGCCGCCAACAGTGAGTCGTCGCCTGCCTCGGGAGCGGCGACGATGGTGTTCTCGTAATAGCGCTGCAAGATCTTGTATTTCATCTCGTAGCTGGGCTCTGCGACCAGGCAGAGCATGCCGGCGTTGAAGCGGCTGGTCAGGCGCTCGTCCATGCTCAGGTCCTTGGGGGCGCGGTCTGCCGCGATGACGACCTTCTTGTTGTTGCGGATGAACTCGTCCATGAGCTGGAAAAAGTAGTCCACGCTCGCGCGCTTGCCGATGATGTTTTGGATGTCATCGATGATGAGCACGTCCACGCCGTGGTACGCCTGCATGATGGGGGCGTTGCTCTTCTTTTGGCGGTCGAACTCGGTCATCAGGTCGTCCAGATATGCCTGGGAGTTGGCATACTTGACCTTGATCTCGGGCGACTTCTCGGCGAGCTCGTTTTTGATGGCAAGCAGCAGGTGCGTCTTGCCCAGGCCCGATTTGCCGTAGATAAACAGTGATGTGCATGTGCCGCGCTCGTCCGCGAGGGCGGCAAACTTGAGTGCCGAGCGATAGGCATGGCTGTTCTCGGGGCCGTAGACAAAGTTCTCAAAGGTAAATTTTGAGTTCGCGGCGAGCGGGGCTCCATCCGTATTCTGCTCGGCCGGCACGGTCGGTGCTGGCATGGGTGAAGCGGGGGTCGCAGCTTGCGTGGATTTAGTCGGCGCTCCGCCCTTCATCTGGTTCATCATGCGACGAAAATCGTCGGCCGAGAGCGTGTTCTTGATTGCAATGCCCGAATCCGCGCCCGCCGCTGCGTCGTGAGCGATGGGCATGTGCGTGACGGGTGCGTTCGTTGACGTCGCTACCGCGGTCGGCAACGGCGCCATGGTTTCACGGGAAACATCGCTGTGCTGGTGCTCGATTGTCGGCACGTCGCCTGCGGAGGCCGGCACCGCCGGGGAAGCAGCGGGAGCCGTGGCGGGCGCCGTCGCGGCAGCGGATTCCGTCGCGGCGCCTTGCGGTGCCACGATGTCGAGCGCAATCGGCGCAAAGGCGATTTCTTCCAGATAGGCCTCAATAGTCGGCTGATGCTTTTTGAGCTGCGCGATGGCAAAGCGCGAGGGGGCCTCGATCGTGAGCGTATCTTCGGTCAGGCTTATGGCGCGCGATTGCCCCAGCATGTTGATGAGGCGTGCATCTTGGCCGTCGCGCTGACAAAAGGCGATGGCATCCCCCAGGATGATGCTTGCTTCCTCGTCCACTGTCTCTCCCGTTCTTTAGCTCTGAGCTCGCACGCGAGCGGCGCCGAGTTCGGTCAGATGGTATTTCTGGCCATGCTTGATGACCAAGCCGGCCTGCGCCAAGTCATTGAGCGTGCGTGACCAAGTGGGGGCCGAGTTTCCAAACGTCCTCGCCAGATCGGTTGCACCGCACGCTTGATTTTGCGCCAGATAGCCCAGCGCGGCGTTGCCGCGATCGCTTACGAACACGTCCGGTTGTGGCTGCGCATACTGATTTGCTGCATTAGGATACATCATTTGAGCTGCTGGTTGTTGAGAACTCTGCATCGGCGGCATTTGCTGTTGAAAACTTTGAGGCCACTGTTGGTAAGGCTGTGGAGGCATCTGCTGGGTCCAAGGGTTGTACTGCTGCTGCGGCATCTGCTGGTACGGCTGCTGATATCCCTGCTGGTACTGCTGCGGGAACTGCTGGCCATACCCCAGTGGCGGCATCTGCTGATATGGATATCCCTGTTGGTACGGCTGATAGCCCATTTGCTGGCCACCCGGCGCCCCCGTCGCCTGCTGCATTGCTGCTGCATCCTGATCAGCCAGCGGCATGGCCTCTGGCATGTTTGGCGGCATCGACATAGATGCCGCCTGGGGTTCTTGTGTGGGAAGCATTCCGGGCTGCTGCATCTGTCCCACGGGGGGCTGCATCTGCTGCGTTGCCACGGGCTGCTGCGCAAAAGCTCCCGGCAGGGGATATGTGGGCTGCTCCGTCTCGGGCCGCACGGCAGCGCCGCGTCCGCCGGCACGCTCGATTTCCTGCACGCGTTTAGGGTTCAGGCTTACCGTAACCACGGTGCCGTTGCCCATGTTGTCCTCGATGGATACGGCACCGCCGGCGTTTTCCAAATACTCCTGCACCATGGGAAACCCTGCTCCGGTTCCACGGATATAGCGCTTCATCTTGCTGTTTGCGCTGGTAACGCCAAAGTCGAAAGCACGTTCCTTGTCGTCGATGCCGGGTCCTTGGTCAGCAAAGCGGATGGTGTCTCCGCCGTCCAGAATCGAGATGATGGGCTCGGCAAAGTGTGCGTGGATAAAGTTTTCGACAATCTCGCGGATGACCATGAGCGAGATGTGGCCACCTTGTTCTTTCATGCACTGGTAGACGGTGTTGGTCGTCTCTTCCAAATACGTGCGGACATCTTGCGGATCAATGACGATCACACGCGGTGTCGACAGCATGTCGTCATAGACGGCGATGCGCGCGGCGTACATGGCTTTTGGCGCCTGCGTTGTCGTCTGTTCACCTTCGTCACGCTCTTCGCGCACGCCGGTGATGTGCTCGTTGTCGGGTGCCGGGTCTCCGGAATCGACCATGGTGTAAAAGTCGTCAGACATGCCGCTCGCAATCTTCCAAAAGGTTTCGAACAAATAGTAGCTCACCGTGCAATGTTTCTCATCTTTCGACAACTTTTCAAAACCTGTTGAAAACTTTGGAAAACGGACGAAAAGTTCTCAACATTGTCAACATGACCTGTTGAAAACTCGATGAAATATCGTGAAAAGTTGCCATGCACCGCTAAATCGAGCTTGGCTTATGGGGGAACCGTGTGAACTGCGCAACCTTTTACCTTTGATTTCTTGACATTTGAACATTGATTTCCCTACAATCTTCAAGCTCACGTGTCTATATCTGCGTCCGCGTCCCCGCGGACACTCGAAATGCAGCAGGAGGAACTTAAGATGAAGCGTACGTATCAGCCTAATAAGCGTAAGCGTGCCAAGACCCATGGCTTCCGTGCCCGTATGGCCACTAAGGGTGGTCGTGCCGTGCTCGCCCGTCGTCGCGCCAAGGGCCGCAAGCGTCTCACTGTCTAGCAGCGATACACACATCTCGCATGAAGACTATTAAGTCTCGGCAAGATTTCGAGCATGTGTTCAGTCAGGGGCGTCGTTTCAATCACCCTCTGATTCGAATGACCATATGTGAATCGGTTGGCGAAGGCGACTCCGGAAGGGTCGCCTTCGTTGGTGCTAAGCGACTCGGTTGTGCCGTCGTGCGCAACCGATCCAAGCGTGTGATGCGCGAGGCCGCCCGCAGCTGCGGATTTCCCGTTGCGGGTTATGACATCATCTTGTTCGCAACTCCCAAGACGAGGGTTTCCTCGCCGCAGGAGATGGACAAGGCGTTGCGTTCGCTTATGAAGCGCGCCGGCGTTGCCGGGGAGGAGCGATGAGCAATCACGTTTTGCGACGTGTTGCCATCGCTCCTATTCGCATATATCAACAGGTTATTTCGCCCTTATTGCCTGACGCCTGCATTTATTACCCAACGTGCTCGCAATACGCCGTCCAGGCGATTGAGAAGCACGGTGTTTTGAGAGGCTGCTGGCTTGCCGTGAGGCGCATCGCTCGCTGCAATCCCCTGCACGTCGGCGGTTATGACCCTGTGCCCTAGCGGGCACTCGCTATCGGAGGAAAACTTACATGTGGGATTGGATCGTTAACATCCTTTTCGAGCTGCTCAAGCTCATCCAGACCTTTGCGGTCGACTGGGGCCTGTCCATCATCATCCTGGTGGTCATCATCCGTCTGCTGCTGACGCCGCTCATGCTCAAGTCGACCAAGTCGACGGCTCGCATGCAGGTGCTGCAGCCCAAGATGCTCGAGATCCAGGAGCGCTATGCCGACGATCCCCAGCGTCAGGCCGAGGAGATGCAGAAGTTCTACAGCGAGAACAAGTTCAACCCCATGGCTGGCTGTCTGCCGCTGCTGATTCAGATGCCTATCCTGTTCGCCCTGTTTACATTGCTGCGCAACCTGCCGCAGTACTTTAACGACGGCACGTTCTCGTTCTTCAACATCCTGCCCGACCTGACCACCACGCCGAGCGCTTCCTTTGCCGATGGCTTTATGGTTGCACTGCCTGCGCTGGTTTGCCTGATCCTGTTCGCCGTCCTGACCCTGATTCCGCAGCTCTATATGTCGCGCAACCAGACCGGCCAGCAGGCTCAGAGCATGCGTATGATGGCCGTTGTCATGACGGTCATGATGCTTTGGATGGGCTGGAGCCTTCCCGTTGGTGTTCTGCTGTACTACGACGTCTCGTCTGCTTGGCAGGTTATCCAGCAGATTTTTGTGACGCAGAAGGTCATCGACAAGGCGAAGGCCGATGAGGAGGAGCGTCTTAAGAACGCTCCGCTGCAGGTTGAGGTCACTCGTCGAGAGAAGAAGCCGCGCCCGCACAAGAAGAAGTAACGGGATATCAATCTTATTTAGGTACCTAACTTTTGGAGTACGTTATGTCTGAAGAGATCATCGAGGATATGCTTGAGGAGGTTGCCCCGCAGGTCGCGGGCGATTATCCCGAGATTGCACAGCGCTACAAGGCTGGTGAAGAGCTGACCGATGAGGAGCTCGACACCATTGCCGATGTTGCGATTTCCATCCTGCGTTCCATCCTTTCGCACTTCGATGCCGCCAACTCTCCTATCGATGAGTATGAGGGCGACGAGGGTGAGCTGATTTTGGATGTAACGGCTCCCGACCTTGCTGTTCTCATTGGCCGTCATGGTCGCACCCTTGATGCCCTTCAGGTTATGTTCTCTTTGCTGGTGAGCCGCAAACTTGGCTTTAGGTATCCGGTTGTGGTGGACGTAGAGGGATACAAGAGTCGCCGTCAGGACAAGGTTGCTTCCATGGCCCAGTCTGCTGCCGAGCGTGCCATCCGCACTCATAAGAGTGTTTCGCTTCCGCCCATGAATGCCTACGAGCGTCGACTGGTTCACATTGCACTTCGTGGCAATGATGCCGTCGATACTCATTCTGAGGGTTCTGACCCTGATCGCCATGTGGTGATTGTTGCTCGATAATCTTCTCGAGCTTATGCTAAGGGGACGTGGTTTCCACGTCCCCTTTTTTTGTCAAAAGTTCTCGATACACTGATTTTTGTCAGAAAGGAGCTTTCGTTGTTAGTACTTACTGATCAGCAGGCTGACGAGATGTTGAGTCGTCTAACTTGCTATTGCAAAGAGTATTCCTTGAGCGTAACTGATGTTAAGCTGAGGAAATGTATTCAGCATTTGGATTTGGTTCTAGAAACAAATAAGACAACCAATCTCACCCGTATTCTTAACGTAGAAGATGCTGCGGTACTTCATATCCTCGACTCACTTGTTTTGCTCCCCTATATCAACAAGGCTCCTGAGGGAGCTTTGCTCGATATGGGAACAGGTGCGGGCTTCCCTGGTATTCCATTAACCATAACCACGCATCGTAAAGCTACTTATATTGACTCTGTTTGCAAGAAGGTTGATGCGGTTAATTCCTTTGTCCATGCTCTTGGATTGAAACATGCTCATGCGGTTCATGATCGTCTTGAAGAATATGCTCGAAGCCATAAGAAGCAGTTCTCCGTTGTAACCGCCCGCGCACTGGCCCCTCTACCGATTCTTGTTGAGTATGCGGCTCCGTACCTGAAGGATGGAGGGCTATTTGTTATCACCAAGGGCAATCCTTCGGATGAGGAGCTTGCTTCCGGTATGTCAGCAGCTAAGATTTGCGGCTTCACTTTGCTTCTGAATGACGCAATTGATTTGCCTGAAGGCTTGGGTCACAGGGAGTTCATTGTTCTTAAGAAGAGTCATTCAGCATCTGTTTCATTGCCTCGTGCAAATGGCATGGCAAAGAAGAATCCGCTTGCCTAGATGTTTCACGTGAAACATAATAGATACTAACAACTTGCAGTGTTTCACGTGAAACATGGCGGTTGATATTGAATCGGAATGTTTCACGTGAAGCATCCTCCGTTTGACAGCTTCAATACACACCAGGAGGGACCGTGGGATTTCGCGACGTTAAGCGTTCTAAGAGCGCAAAAGACACGCGTATCATTGCAATTATCAATCAAAAAGGCGGCGTTGGTAAGTCAACGACGGCTGTAAACCTTGCGGCGGCACTGGGCGAGCAGGGTCGTAAGACACTGATTGTCGATTTTGATCCGCAGGGAAACAGCACCAGTGGATTCGGAATTGAAAAAGAAGACCTTGATCAATGCATCTATGATGCATTGTTGAATGATGTGCCGGCAGAATCGCTTGTTCTTGATACAAATTGTAAAAAGGTATTCGTTATTCCGGCTACAATTCAACTTGCAGGCGCGGAAATTGAGCTCGTAAGCGCAATTGCTCGTGAAACCCGCCTCAAAGATTTGCTTGAGCCGATTCAGGACGAGTTTGACTTTATTTTCATTGACTGTCCTCCTTCGCTCGGCCTGCTTACTATCAACGCTTTGACCGCAGCAGACAGCGTTTTGATTCCGATCCAGTGCGAATATTACGCACTCGAGGGCGTTACGAAGCTGCTTGAGTCAATGAAGATGGTCAAATTACGGCTGAACAAGGGCTTAGACACCTATGGTGTGCTTATGACCATGTATGACTCGCGTACTTCACTATCGAATCAGGTTGTTGAGGAGGTTCAATCGTACTTTGGTGATAAGGCGTTTAAGACTCTAATCCCCCGTACGGTTAAAATCTCCGAAGCTCCGTCTTTTGGAGAACCGGTAATTACCTATGCACCTCAAAATAAGGGTGCAAAAGCATATATGAACCTTGCAAAAGAGGTGATCAAGCGTGCCTAGTGTAAAGAAACGTGGCGGATTGGGACGTGGACTCAATGCTTTGGTCTCAGAGGCCGAGTATGAGACCGGCGGTTCGGCTGCATCGGCTTCAAATGCCGCATCTGAAACAAAACTACCTATTGAGGATATCGTTCCCAACCCTAATCAGCCGCGAATTCACTTTAACGAAACTGAACTTCGCGAGTTGAGCGAGTCAATCCAAGAACATGGCGTTTTGCAGCCGCTTTTGGTTCGCAAGCATGGAAACGGCTATGAGATCATCGCTGGTGAGCGTCGTTACCAGGCGTCAAAGCTTGCTGGCCTTGAAGAATTGCCAGTCATCATTAAAGAGGTAAATGATGAAGAGATGCTGGCTCTTGCTCTTATCGAAAACCTTCAGCGTTCTGATCTGAATCCCGTCGAAGAGGCTAAGGGCTATCGCCAACTCATTGATGCCAGCGGGATGACCCAGGAGGCATTGTCGAAGGCAGTAAGCAAGTCGCGCTCTGCAATTACAAACTCGCTGCGTCTTCTCGATCTCCCCGAAGTAGTTCAGCAGATGATTTTTGAGGGCAAACTTACTGCTGGTCATGCACGTGCGATTCTTGCAGTTCCCTATGAGGACGCGCGTATTCGACTTGCAGAGAAAGTTGTTACAGAGGGCCTTTCCGTAAGAGCGACAGAAAATCTTGCTCCGTTGTTTTCTGCCGGAGAGACACCTAAGACGCCGAGGCCTGCAACGCCTCAGTCTTTTAAAAAGGCTGCCCGCGTGCTTCGTCAGGTTTTTAATACCAACGTGCGTGTGAAGAGCTCGCGTGGAAAGAATAAGATTGAGATTGAGTTTAAAGACGAGGAAGAGCTCTCTCGTATTCTTGGCGAAATGATTCAGTTTGATCAAGGAGGCCAAGATGAGGAATAAGATTTTAACAGCGATTGTATTGGTGACGACTGTCGCGGCTGGTGCCTTTGCTGGCTATAGGATCGCGACAGACGATGAACTTCGAGGTCGTTTGGTTCGTAGCGCGCAAGATATCGTCGATACTTCCAAAAAGAAAATGGATGTTATGACAGAAGATGTTGCCATGCGTACTGCTCAGGTAACGAAGAATCCCAAGATTAATCAAGGTTGGGTCAGCAACCAATGGGAAAATGTAGGCTATTAGGTACCTAACAATTACTCAGCATATTTTGAGGGGTCCTTGTCTGATTCATGAGACAAGGACCCCTTATTTTGGCCGTAAAAATGGGACAGGTAGCAGCTGATTCAAAATTAAGGTCAATAAATGAAACGACCCCGGTTGCATATTCTGTAACCGGGGTCGTTCGATGTTTCACATGAAACGTTTTGGGATGCGACTCCCCTATGCGTTCTTCTGAACTTTGAAGCGCTGCTTCAGCTGTCCGCAAGCGGCGTCAATATCGTTACCACGGGAGTTACGAATCGTGGTCTCGATGCCACGGGACTCAAGACGACGCTGAAGATCCTCAACCTTATGAATCGGCGACGGCTTGAGCGGGCTACCCTCGATGTCGTTAAGCTGAATGAGGTTAACGTGGCACAGCGTTCCCTCGCAGAAGTCGCAGAGCGCCTGCATTTCGGGATTCGTATCGTTGACGCCTTCGATCATGGCATACTCATAGGTCGGGCGGCGGCCGGTTTTCTCGGTGTAGAGCTGAAGCGCTTCGTGAAGGCGAAGCAGCGTGTACTTCTTAACACCGGGCATGAGCTTATTGCGCGTCGACTGGATGGCGGAATGCAGGGAAACGGCAAGCGTGAACTGCTCGGGGATGTCGGCAAATTTGCGAATACCGGGAATAACGCCGCTGGTAGAGACGGTGAGGTGACGAGCGCCGATACCGATGCCATCGGGGTCGTTGAGGATTCGCAGCGCCTTGAGAACCTCGTCGTAGTTGGCAAACGGCTCGCCCTGGCCCATGAAGACGACGCTCGTGGCGCGCTCGCCAAAGTCGTTGGATACATGAAGTACCTGGTCGACGATCTCTTGAGCGGTCAGAGAGCGCTTGAGGCCGTTGAGACCGGTAGCGCAAAAGGCACAGCCCATGCCACAGCCTGCCTGGGTGGAAACGCAGACGGAAAGTTTGTTACGACGGGGCATGCCGACGGTCTCGACGGAAACGCCGTCGTGGTACTCGAGCAGATACTTGCGAGAGCCATCTTTGGAAACCTGCTTGGTGAGTTCAGTCGGCGTGTCAAAGGCAAAAGCCTCTTTAAGCTGCTCGCGGAAAGCCTTGGGAAGGTTGGTCATATCGTCAAACGAACAAACGTTCTTCTCAAAGACCCATTCGATGAGCTGCTTCGCGCGGAAGGCGGGCTGGCCAAGCTCGGCCACGAGCTCGCGAATATCGTTTTGGCTCAAGTCGCGAATGTCCTGAGATTTAGTCCTGGGATTCATGGAAGCCTTTCGATTTTGGGGAAACGTAGAGGGTATCGCTACAATATGGTATCAGCTGCAGAAATTATAGAGGAGGAGTCTGCCCATGCCGGGTAAAAGCCTAGAGAACATGCACGTAGCGGTCTTGGCGGGCGGTCATTCCGCTGAGCGCGAGATCTCGCTCAATTCGGGAAAGAACGTCGTGGTTGCCTTGAAGGAGGCCGGCTACACTTCGGTGGAGCTGCTCGACACGGCTGCCGATGATTTTATGGTAACCATGGCGACCGGCGGCTTTGACGTGGCGTTTATCGCCATGCACGGTGCCGGCGGCGAGGATGGCGCCATGCAGGGCGCCATGGAGACCCTGGGTATCCCCTACACGGCCTCGGGCGTGCTTGCCAGCGCCTGCGGTGCCGACAAGGAGGTCTCTAAGCTCCTGTACGCCAAGGCGGGCATCCCCATTGCCCCCGGCCTCGCGCTCGAGGTGGGCGATGAAGTCGATATCGATCATATCGTCGAGGTTTGTGGCGAGCGCTGCTTTGTGAAGCCGGCCGTCAACGGTTCCAGCTATGGCATTTCCCTGGTCCATGAGCCCTCCGAGCTGCCCGCGGCAATCGCCAAGGCGTTTGAGTACGGCGACAAAGTGCTGGTCGAGAAGTGCATCGAGGGTACCGAGATCACCGTCGGCGTGTACGGCGAGGACGACGTGCGCGCTCTGCCGATTGTCGAGATTCGTAAGCCCAAGGACTGCGAGTTCTACGATCTGGACGTGAAGTATGTCGACCCTACGGACATCCATCGCATTCCGGCGCAGATTTCACCCGAGAATTACACTCGCGCTCAGGAGCTTGCCTGCGCTGCTCACAAGGCCCTCGGTTGCCTGGGTATCTCGCGCAGCGACTTTATTGTGAGTGAGGACGGCCCCGTTATCCTCGAGACCAATACCATTCCCGGCATGACCGATACGTCGCTGTATCCGGATGAGATCCGCCACACCGACGACATGACGTTCCCGCAGGTCTGTGACAGCCTGATCCGTATGGGCCTTCGTCGAGCGGGCATTGCATGCTAATCGAGGACGCGGTTTCGTCAGGAACGCCGCAGTTTGTCATCGACTCCTATGCCACGCTTGCCGAACGCGCCAAAACGCAGTCCTTCGGCCTTATCGAGGAAGATGTGATTGTCCTCGATACCGAGACCACAGGTCTTTCGGTGCAGGACAACGAGCTGATCGAGATCTCGGCGGCCCGTCTTTCGGGCCGCGAGATCGTCGACCGCTTCGATACCTTCGTGCATCCCAAGCAGCTGATTCCCGCCGAGATTACCGAGCTCACGAGCATTACAAATGCCGATGTGGCAGATGCCCCGTCGGCCGTTGAGGCCGTCGCCGCTCTCGCCGATTTTGTCGGTGGTTGCCCGGTAATCGCACATAACGCCACGTTCGACCGCTCGTTTATCGAGTCGGTCAAAGGCGGCGTCAACGTGAGCGATATTTGGATCGATTCGCTGGCGCTGTCGCGCATCGCGCTTCCGCGCCTGGCCTCGCACAAGCTGTCTTTTATGGCCGATCTGTTTGGCTGTGACTCGGTATCACACCGTGCCAATGCCGACGTCGACGCCCTGTGTGGCGTATGGCGCGTG
>URBM01000016.1 GCA_900545995.1 uncultured Collinsella sp.
GCACGCGGTGATTTTAACGTTGTAGTCGGGCAGGTCCTCGCGGTCGCGACCGCGACGGTCGGCCTCGATAAAGAAGGGCTCGGTGAGATAGTCGGTGCCGACCTTCTCGAGTACATAGTCCTCGATGCCCTTGGGGTAGCAAAAATCCTCTTCGGTAAATTCGCCATCGTCGCCCTCGATGCGCAGGCGGAAGGTCACGTTGGCGTTGACCACGGCCTGGCGACGCATGGTCTCGCGATACCAATCGTGGGGAATGCTGATGGAGGTAAAGACCTCAAGATCGGGGCGCCACTTGATGGTGGTGCCGGTGCGGTTCTCGTCGCTGGGCTCAATCTCGAGTGCCTTCTTCTTGGCGCCGACAACCTTGCCCTTCTTAAAGTGCAGGGAGTACTTGTTGCCGTCGCGCCAAACCGTGACGTCCATGTACTCGGAGGCGTACTGGGTCGCGCACGAGCCTAGGCCGTTGGTACCGAGCGAGAAGTCGTAGTCGCCGCCCTGGTTGTTGTTGTATTTGCCACCTGCGTAGAGCTCGCAAAAGACGAGCTCCCAGTTAAAGCGCTTCTCGGAAGGGTTCCAGTCGAGCGGGCAGCCGCGGCCGTTGTCCTCTACCTGAATGGAGCCATCGCGAAAGGCGGTAAGGGTGATGAGCTTGCCGTAGCCCTGGCGCGCTTCGTCAACGGCGTTGGACAGGATCTCGAAGGCGGCGTGTGCACAGCCATCGAGTCCGTCCGAGCCAAAGATAACGGCGGGGCGCAGGCGTACGCGCTCCTCGTCCTTGAGCTGGCGGATACTGTCGTTACCATAGTTTGCGGTGTTTTTTGCCATACTCGCTCTCTCGGTGCTCCTTTGCTGCGTTTAAGTCATATAGATAGTCAAGGTAGCATAGCCCAGCCCTTGGGCGATTCCAACCAACACGAAATCCATCGAACAATCGTTCGATTAGATAATGAATGCTTGGAATGCGGGAGGGACCTGTCCTGTCCTATCCAAACATCTGCGGCAGGTCGATGAAGACGGTTCGATCGCTTTCGACAGCTTCGAAGCCCGAACGGGAGAAGAACCCGTAGCGATGGCACTTGAGCCCCGTTGCCTCAACTTGAGCGATTTCCTCGTCGACCATTTTTTGCGTGACGGGGGATTTGCGGAACTTTGCTTCGTAGAATGCGTAGCCCTCGGGGTCTTGCGTTACCACATCGAATTCGCCGCTCGTTTTGTTTGCGGGATCGTCGTACCAGTACTTGCCAATGGCGTCGAAAGCCGGTTTGATCTTGCCGGTCCTGTTTTGCCGCACGAGGTATTGACGGCAGATCTCCTCGAACATATGTGGAACGTAGTTTTCCTCGAAGTCTTGGGAGACGTGACGATCATAGAAGGCTTCCGGGTCGAGCAGCTGACGCGCAGAGGCATTGCGGAAAACGTAGCGATAGTAAAAGAGCGAAAGTGGGTCCACTACAAAGTAGCCAGACTTGCGCTTGTTCGTAGGGTCGTTGATGGGTGCGCGCTTTTGGACGATTTCGAGTGACATGAGCTTGTCGAGTACGTCTGCCATGGCCGGACCGCTCGAGACGTGCGACTGTGCCAGCACGTCCCCCCAACGGGAGTAACCTTGTGCGAGAGCCCCGAAAACTTCGTTGGCGTTGGTCATCTTCGAGATCTCGGCGTTGAGATAGGACGGCACCTCGCTTTCTAAGCGGGCGCCAGGTTCCGTGACGAGCTCGATGATGTTGTCGCGTACGCTTTGGGATTGATCGATGAGGCGATTGTAAAAGGGGATGCCGCCAAAAACGCTATAGAGCCGCACCTTGTCCTCGGGCGAGAACGCGGGATAGAACTTCGCAGCGTCAAAGTAATCCATGGGCTTAAGCTCAAGTGCGAGATCAATTCGCCCGTAGAGGGGGCTTTCATGCTCGATAAGGGATTTCATAATCTCAACGTAGGAGCCGCACAGGACAATGTTTAAACGTGAGTCTTCCCTGTGAGCGTCGATTGAGGTCTGGAGAATGCTGTCTAAGCCTTTAACCGCATCTCTCAAGTAGGGGTATTCGTCGAGAACAAGGGTAACGTTCTTGTCTTTGGCTTGGGCAAACAGAAATTCGATGAGCTCGCGGATGCCTGTGAAGGCGAGCGGAGGAAAGCTCAGCGCTTCAGCAACAAGGGCGGACAGACTCTCTAGGTTGTCTGCCTCGGAGGTTTGGCGGCACTCGTAATAGACCGTTGCGACGTCCGACAAATCGGTTAGCGCCTGCTTGATGAGCTCACTTTTGCCGACACGACGCCTGCCGTAAATGAGAACATTGCGCTGCTCGGGCGCCTTGAGCGTTTTCTTAATACGGGCGAGTTCACGCTCCCTGCCAATGAATTCCACTTACACGGTTCCTTCCGACTCGGTTTTGTCCGAGTTAATTGTATCGCATGAATCAGTTTATGCTTGAGTTTACTCGGACAAAACCGAGTCGGTTCTGACCGAGTAAGTTTGAATAGCGAATTGAAATTGTTATGTCCGCATGGTGATGACGGACATGGTTTTCATAATGACAGATATAGTTGACATTGCCTGATGGATGCAATATATTTCTGTCATGTTGTAACGGATATCTGTCCATTACTACGAAAGGAACTCCATGCCGGGCAAAAAGAACCTACGCATGAAGGCGGCGCGCGCGGCGGTTGGCCTTTCGCAAACTGACTTGGCCCAGGCCGTGGGCGTTACACGCCAGACCATCGGCCTGATCGAGGCGGGCGGCTACAACCCCACGCTCAATTTGTGCGTGGCAATCTGTAAAGCGCTGCGCGTTACGTTGAACGACTTGTTTTGGGAAGACGAAATCGACGCCGATCCTAACGCTCTTTAGGAGTTCACTATGAAATTTGAAGACTTAAAACTTGTGCAAAAGTGGCGTGAATATGCCGGCCCAAAGGACGAGCGCCTGGAGGCTGAGAGCGCGAAGATCTACAAGATTGGTTTCGTGCTGCTTTCGTTTGGCATGTTGATGATCTTTTTCTACCAGTTTATAGCTCGACAGGTTGCGTGGGTTCACAGCGACGCCAGTGAAATGCCGCATGGCTTTGCAACGCCGTTCGAGGCAGCCATGTATTTGTGGCTCGTCCTCGTGATGTTGATTTGCGCAGGACTGCAAACGCGGAAGGGCTATGTCGATACCAATCGTTTTGGGCAAACCGAGCATCTTCCTGTTGGATATTTCCTGCTTGTCAGCGGTCTTAGCGGCGCCGCGTTCGCGCTTGTTATTGCCGCAATGCGCTGTATCGCTGAGGCGCAGATCGTACCGCTCGAAAGCGTCTTTTGGTTGGCGAACCTGGCCACGGGCGTGTTCTGCGGTGCGACGATTTTCGCGGCCACGTTTGCTGCCCTGTGCGCAACGTTTTTCACGGCGAAAAGACGCCGTGCCAAGCTCGAGGCAGAACTCGACTCCACTGACGATATCTAATGCGTAATGGGCCGGCTCTGGGTATCCAGAACCAGCCCTTTTTGATGTTCGATGAGCCGAGCCGGCGTCTCTCACAAAAGTAACTAGGGGCTAGCGAGGCCTATCCGAATTGACCTCATTGGCGGTGTCGGTTTCGAGCGCCGTGCGGCGGGCGCTGTAGGCGACGAGGCCGGCGCCGGCTGCGGCGAGTGCTGCAGCGGCTGCCGTAAGGGGAGCGTTGACATCGCCCGTGCCCGCAAGCGCGCCCGCTTTTCCGGAGCGCTTGTTATTGCCGTGGTCCTTGCCACTGCCGGAGCTGCTTCCGCCGGAGCCGCCGCCCTCGTCGGTACCGCCGCCACTCGAGCCGCTATCGCTGTCCGCCGTCATCGGGGCGTCGTGAAGTCCTGTCGTATCCGCGCTGTCGCATACGCCGACCTGAACTTCTGAGCGTTCGCATGCCGCGTCGGGCACATGAAGCTCGTGCAGTACGGCACCAAGCGCCGAGTTTGTGCCCGGTCGAATTTCCTCGAGCGTCACGGGATCGAGCGCCACCAGATTACGCGCCTTCGCATACAGCGTTACGCGTTTGCCCACTTCGTCGCTCCAACTCTCGGGGATAATGAAGCTCATGCGGAACTGTGCCGTGCAACCCGGTGCCAGCACGGCGTTGCCGTTGTCGGCTACCAGCGGGTGCGTTGCAAAACGCGCGCCCAGCGTCTCGAGCGCGTATTTCACGCGTGCCATATCGTTGACCGAAGCGTCCTCGGCAAGTTCTGGATCGTAGATCGAAGCCATGCGTGCGTTCGCTCCGAACCCGATGGATGCGCTGGAGAACGGCTGGCTGGAGCCCTCTCGGTACAGATCGATCGTGCCGGCGGTCAGCAAGGTGTTGCCGTCGTTTCGCACCGTGACCATGAAGGATTCGCCTGCTGCTCCGGGCACCACCGCGCCCGAGGTGGCGACCGCACCCGTCGGAGTGGCGCACGCCACCAAGGGCACTTCGATGCCGTGCAGCTCTGCCTCGCTCTTCTCCGCGCTCACAATGTGCGTGGCGAGCGCGGAGAGCATGCTTCCCGACGTCAAAAATGTCGTTATCTGATCGACGGGATGGTCCAGCTCGCACATCACGAACGGCTCCGTGAACAGATCGCCTGCCAAGGTGCTGGCGAAGATGCGGAAGTGCTTGCCCATCACTGCTACCGGGTCGCCTTCTTCGTCGTAGGTTTGCCCCACCTTGCCATCGGTGTTCTCTACATAGAGCGCGCACCTGCCGTTGTTGCTTACGCTAAACGATGCCGGGCCACAGCCTGCGGCACCCACGGGCTGCGTTGTAAATGCCGATGCGCCTCGCGTCCAAGTAATATGCTGCAGCTGCTCGTTGACGGTGGCCAAAAAGCCCGAATGTTGTGGCCACGGCACCGCATGGGGCACCGTGGCGTCTGGTGGCATAACGCCCCAGCCCGCAATGGACTGGCCGATCACGGCGTACGATGCGCAGCCGCAACCGTCTGCGGTCTCGTACGCAACGGGCACCACCATTTTGCCGTTGATATTCTCGGGCTCGCTCAGCTCGATACTCGACGGTGCCTGCGGAAAGCGAAGAACTTGGCGGAACGTCAGGCTGTCGCCCAAATCATCCGACCACAGGGTAAAGCATTCCAGCGCAGCCTCGGCCTCGCTGCCGAGCGCCTTCTCTGCGGTGGTTCCGCGGCGGTGGAGGTAGGCACCCGACAGGCGTCCGTCGACCAGCGTCTTGCCCACCGTGATGCGCGGGCACTGCAGGCAATGGTAGCCATCCTCTTGCAGGCGGCCGCGCGAAATGCTGCGCCATGACGTATGCGATATCACGCGAACTCCGTCGTTGCTTATGCGCAGGCGCACAACGGACAGTATGCCGGATGTGCTCGCCGTATCGAAAAGGGTGTTGTCGCCGTCGCGTCGCTCGCCCGAGACCAGCAGCACGTAGGCGTCCTGGTTTCCTCTTCCGTCCGTATATTCCACCACGTCGAAGTCGTAATCGAATATGCCGTCGCGCTCCACGTCGTTCTCGCCAAACCCAAGGGGAAAGTCCACGGGCGTGGGAGCGGACCACGTGCCGTTTGCCTTTGTGTGCACCACTAGGCGCGAGCGTCCATTGTCGCCGTAGCGCACCGAGGCGATACGGAACAGGCATTCTACGCTGGCAATCATTGCCAGCTTCATGTGAGCTTCGCTGAGTACGCCGGAAAACAGCACGTTGTCGCTCGAGGGCTTGATGCCGCCACGCTCGTCCTCCGATACACCGGTAGAATTGGCGTTGGGGTCCGCAACGGCGTCCTTCGCCTGTCCGATATAGGTGTACGCATACATCGTTGCGGCATTTTCGTCATCCTCCATCAGGGCATGGACGAAATGTTCGACCTGTCCCGTGTCGTCGCTCTCTGCATCTGCCTCGAGCTCAATGCGTGTAACCGCTTGATCCCAATCGCGTACGATTGGTACGACGTTTACGGGGGTGGCTACAACTTCGGCGCATGCGAGCAGCTCGGCATTGGTGACGATGGTGGCCGACGCGATAAACTGCGGCACATCACCTGCCTCGGCATTGCTGGTCGCGCCAAAGCAGGCATCCAGCGTGTAAGGCGTATCTCCACCCAATGCGAGCTCAGAGCGCTGGAGCACATACTGGTTGGCATTGTTCACCGACATATTCCACGAATCGAGGAGTGTGGGCCACGACCCCGACCAAGCCTTGGTGGTCCACTTGAACATTACGAACTGGAGTATCACATCGACATCGACGTCTGCACCTACGCGCAGTCGCGGAAGCTGGTGTCCATCTGCCTTCTCGTACCCAATGAACAGCGTGAGGGATGCGGCGCCGCGCACGGCAGACGAGGCGACGCCCGCAACGCCGGCTCCAAAGGTAACGGCAAGCCCAATCTGGATGGTGAACGAGCCCGATGTGTTTGAATAGTCAAGCGAAATGTTTTTAAAAAACGCCGCGCCGCTGCCGTGCGTGTGGGCACCCACGGCGAGCGCCAGCTTCGCCAGCACCCAAGGGTTGACGTTTAGGAAAAACGGCACCGGGCCCAAGGTGAACTGCTCGGTCCAGTTGAGGTCGGTTTTTACTTGGAAGAGAGCCTTAATATTGCCAAACGCCGGATCGTTGTTGTTGCCCCAAGTTTTGCCAACCCAGTCGTAGGCGAGCGATCCGTACACCTGTGTGGCGATATCCATCGTAAACAGCAGCGTGCAATGGTGGCGAAGGAGCTTAGTGTTCCTTGGATCGGTGCCCGAACCGGCACTCATGCTTTTGTACTGATTCCACTTCCCCTCCATCTCGTCGAGGTAGCGGTTTGCCTGCTTGGCGCCCGACTCGCGCGGCGACTTCTTCCAGTATTCCGGATCCGGATTGCCCGAATCGTTCATGTAGCTGGCCGGTTTGTATCCGCCGCCAAACAGCACGTATCCAGCAAACGAGAAATCGAAGAGAATCGGAAATGTGGGCATCCAGCACGTGAACTTATTGCCGCCGATGCCGGGAAACGCCGCGGGGAAATCAAACGGGGTGATCTCTTGGTCCATGGTGGTGGGGATGATAGTCGTCGAGCCCGATTCCGCCTTTGCGGCCGGCGCGGTGACAACGGCCATGGGGGAGGAGAGCGTGTAGGTTTTGCCCTGGTAGTCGAGCGCAAAGCGCAACTTGCATCCTTCCTCCAGAAGGTTTGACGCTGCATCGAGGAACTTGTCTTCGAGCGTGAACGTCGCCAGATTATCCGCGCCCGGTGCGCTGGCCTTGACTTGGCCGATCTGCGTGACGGTTTCGGATGAGCTGCCCGCGGCGGGCGTCACTTTGTTGATGCGCAGCGTTGCCTGTCCACCCTGTGGCAGATGCGCCTGCACGGTAAAGGCGTGCGTATCGGGCTGCTCGTTTGCCGTGTCGTCCTTCGGCATTGCCATGAACGTAGCGTCGGCGTACTGGATGTCCCATTCGTCGAATGTGAGCTGGCGAAAGTACGGCTCGCCGTCAGAAAGCGGACGCGTTGGCGCGGTTATGGCGGTGCCACCCTGGATACGCGCGAGGGGAATCTCGACATCGCGGTAGCCCGCCATGCTAATGGAGATGCCGCCGTTAAAGTCGTACGCGTCGAGAAGCGTCGCCTCGTCCACGTAGCCTTCCGAAAGCGGCGCGACCTCAAAGATGGCCGTGCCTTCGTCATCGGTCGTGGCGGTGAGCTGCTTGTCTGTGGCATAGCGCGATGTGAGCGTGACCTGGGCACCCGCGATGGGCGTATTCTTGTTGGCGACGTCGACCACGACCACACCAAACATGGTGCGCGAGAGAACGAGCACCCTGAAGGGGTCTTTTTCGTCGGCATAGGCTTCGGTGGGCGCGAACGGCAATATGAAGGCATTTGCGCTTCCCGGCACGCGCGGCAACATAATGCTCGCCAGCGAGGATGCTCCGGCAACAAGTAACGAACGGCGATCAAGCATCTTTGGCTCCCATCCCGCAGGTATCGGTGGAAATAATCCAATTTTGCGAGAAGGTGCCCCGTGGCGGTAGTGCCGTTCGGGGACCAAAATGTCCAATTTGAGCGCGCGAAAGCGTCAGCCCCCCCGGAGCGCTTTCGATACGCCGGGCAGTCTGGCCGCTAGCGCAACATGTGGGCAATCAGCTCGGCGCGAGTTCCGATACCAAGCTTGGCATACACTCCTGATAGGCGGTTTTTAACGGTGCCCGGCGACACACCCATATGGCGTGCGATTTTGGCGTTGGTCCAACCGCGGCAGGCGAGCATAGCCATGGTGAACTCCGTGGTCGTTAAATCGTCGGCCACGTCCTCGCCCGAATCGGGGTTGTGGATGCGCCGCCAGCCGTAGCTGAATCGATACGTAATCTCGATGATGCGAGCGAAATCGTCGGGGTATTGCGATTTTAAGCATGCCTCGATGAGCCCCTGCAAAAGGCCGTGGTGCTCGCCAATGAGCTCGATAAGGCCGTCGGGGCGCGCAATGTCCCAAGCGGCTCCGAAATGTGCCTTTGCGGCGTCGATGTCCTTGAGGCTCATGCATGCCATGGAAGCCGCCAGGTGCAGGAACAGTTCCGAGATGGGATAGCTTCCCTGTTTCATGATCAGGGCATTTTCCGCCATGCCTAGGCTGCGGCCGTATTCGCCGCGCAGATACAAGGCGTGCGCCATCACGTAGCTGGCGAACAGGCGCAGACCTTCGGGCAGATGCGCCGCTAGTGGATAAAACTCTTCGGCAGAATACGGGGAGGGCAAGTGCAGCAGGACGCTCGCGGCCGAGGCGAACAGGATATGCGTGGCGTGGACGGCGGGCGACTCCTCGTCGGTTGGCATATCGAGGATGCCAGCAAGGCACCGGCGGGCGTCGGGGATACGGTTGAGCGACAGGCTGGCATATCCGCAGATAAAGCATGCGGAATAGCGCAGTGCGGGATCGGTGGCGTCAAGATAGGGGCGCGCCGTCTTGGCAGCGAGGGCGGCCTGTCCGCGAAAGTACAGAGCTTCTGCCGTGGCAATGGCGCGCGAATCGGGGTCGGAAATGCCTGCAACCGCAGCGTCAATCTGCCCCGGCACAAAGGCGGTGCACATCAACGGCATGGGAATGCGCGGGTAGCCATCGCAGTCCATCTTCCATCTCCCATCAGGTGGCAACAATGCAACAATTGTACTCCTGTTGCTCGGGGCCCCTTTCGTTTTACTGTTCGGTTAACGCTGCGGATCGTTTTGGAAGGCTTACGAGCATGGTAGTCCCGTTCTCGGAACTTGCTTCGACCTCTACCGTGCCACCGTGAAGCGCTGCAATCTCCCAAACAAGCGCTAGCCCGAGTCCTGCGCCGCCGTATGCCCTGCTGCGGGATTTGTCTAGACGAAAGAAAGGCTGGAAGATGCTCTCTCGGTACTGCTTGGGTATTCCCGGGCCCTGGTCCTCGACTCGCAGGAACACATGGCTGTCGTTGTCGCAGATGGAGACGTTGACAGTCGAGCCGGTGCGGCTGTAACGGATGGCATTTTCGACCAGGTTAAACACCAGCCGATAGAGGAGCGTGTCGCTCCCGATTACTAAAGCGTCTCCAGCACAATTGAGGGCTATGCCCTTATTTTCGGCAAGTGGCGCAAGGTCGGTGAGGACCTCTTCGGACAAAGGACCAAGTTCCACATCGTCCTCGCAAGGGACGCTGCGGAGCTCACTCATCTCGAGCAATACCTTGGCCATTCGAGACATGCGCTCGGTTTGTTCTTGTAGCAGGCCGAGCAGCTCGGCTGTTTCGGGTTGCAAACCGGAGTGCTCGGAGATGAATAGTTCAATCTGTGCTTGCATAAGGGCGAGCGGGGTGCGCAGCTCGTGTGCGGCGTTGCCGGTAAACTGACGCTGTGCAGAGAATCCTTCGCCAAGACGAGTGATCATGTCGTTGAAAGAGGCGCTGCATCGTTGTAGCTCGGTGGGCACATCTTCATTGAGTCTGATTTCGCTTAGGTTGTCAGGCTGCACACGCTCAACCTGGGCTGCAAAAGCCCGTAGCGGTTTGAGTGCACGGCCGCTCACAAAGTATGCCAGCACGCCGCCAAGGAGTGTGATTCCAGTCGTGATGTACCAGGCTGCCGTGCCAAAAGACTCCTGTGCGTCGTTTACGACGATCGTGACCTTGTCATAGAGGGCCGCTTTCGTTGGGTCGAACGCCTGGGGCGAATCTTCGCCGGTTGCGTTAAAGGCCGAGATGTCGCTGCCGATGGCATCCATATAGCGCATGCCCGTATAGCCGACCAGGCAGTTCGTCAGCACGCATGCTGCACACGTGAGCAGTGCCGCCATAATCGTTATGCGCCATTGCAGCGAAAGCCCTTTCATTCTCCATCCTCCATAACGTAGCCCTCTCCAATCCGATTGCGAATCGGGTCGTATCCCAAAGCGCCACGCAACTTTTTTCGGAGCGACGAGATGTGAACGCGGGTTGCGTTGCTAAAACAGTTCACGGTGCTATCCCAAACGTGCTCGATAAGCTCCTCTTGGCTTACCGGTCGCCCCTGATTAAGCATCAGGTATTCCAAGATTCCCGTTTCCTTGCGTGTAAGAGATAAGGCCTCGCTGCCCACGGAAGCGATGCGCGCCTTGGTGTCAAAGCTGAGTTTTCCGCAGGTTAATACTATGTCGCTTTGTGCGAAGCGCCTGAGGGTAAGGCTGCGGATCCTTGCCGCAAGTTCGTCCAGATGAAACGGCTTGGTGAGGTAATCGTTGGCGCCGGCATCGAGTCCGTCGACCTTATCGGATACTTCGCCACGCGCGGACAGAATCAGCACCTTGGTCTCGCAGTCGGTTTTCCTAAGTTCCCTGAGCACGGTCATGCCATCGATACGGGGAAGGTTGAGGTCGAGTACCACGAGGTCAAAGACTTCGACGCCCAGCAGGTCGAGCGCCTCCTGTCCATCGTGACAGCAGTCGACGCTGTACGCCAAGTTTCGCAAACTGCGCGCGATTGCATCGCACAGTGCTCGCTCGTCTTCGACGATCAAAATACGCATAACAGTCTCCTTGCACATTCCAAATCGCGCTTAACACGGATTTTATAGTCGATATGGTCCAATGGTCGCGTAACGAAAGGAGTGGTCGAGTTGTTCAAAGCGGTAAAACCCATGGTACAGGTCGCTTTGTTGATCGTCGGAATTGCCATGGTGTGCTTTGGTGTTATGCGTGGCGAGGCGGATGCCGTGCTGGCCAAAGCGATTAGGCTGTGCTTGGAGTGTATCGGAATTGGATAAAAGAGAAAACACTGCGTCGCATGTTTTGGCCCGATTTCGCGGATTCATTCAGGCGGCGGCGACGCTGGTCACCAACATTCACCTGCCAAACTTTGCCAAAGGCGGCATCTATCAGGGCGCGGGAAAAACAGTCTGCGTACCTGGACTTAATTGCTATTCGTGCCCCGCGGCATCGGGTGCGTGCCCCATCGGGTCGTTCCAGTCGGTGGTAGGTTCATCCAGGTTCAACTTTTCTTACTATGTTACCGGTGCGCTCATTTTGCTCGGCGTGCTGCTGGGACGCTTTGTATGCGGCTTTCTGTGCCCGTTTGGCTGGCTGCAGGAGCTGCTTCATAAGATTCCCGGCAAAAAGCTTTCGACAAAAAAGCTCAAGGCGCTTACGTATATCAAATACTTCGTGCTGCTGTTTGCTGTGGTATTGCTGCCTGTGCTGGTGGTCAACGACCTGGGGATGGGAGATCCGTTCTTTTGCAAATACGTCTGTCCGCAGGGCGTACTCGAGGGCGCCATTCCGCTGGCCATTGCCAATGCCGGCATTCGATCTGCGTTGGGACATCTCTTTACTTGGAAACTTGCCGTTCTCATTGCCGTGGTAGTGCTGAGCGTTTTGTTCTACCGCCCCTTCTGCAAATGGATTTGTCCACTCGGCGCATTCTATGCGCTCATGAATAAGGTATCCCTGCTGGGGATTCGGGTCGATGCATGCAAATGTGTCTCGTGCGGCAAGTGCTCAAAGGTTTGTCAGATGGACGTTGATGTGGTCCGCGCGCCCGATCATGCCGAATGTATCCGGTGCGGAAAGTGCATCGGGGCCTGTCCTGTCGATGCCATCAGCTATCGCTATGGCCTGGATGTGTCGGCGGAAAAGCTTCCCTTGACCGCCGATAAAAAGTAAACAAGCTTCGACAAAACGGAGGAATGACTATGAAGCTTTCTAAGATTGCGGCCCTGTTTATGGTGCCGGTATTGGCCTTGTGCCTTGTGGCATGTTCGGCGCCCGGTGGCAATGCGAGCGAATCTGCGAGCTCCGATCCTAAGATCGCAGAACTCACTGCGCAGAAGCCGGCCAATGCCGACGAGGCCGCCGAGTTGTATGCAAAACTCATGCAGAAGGAGAACGAGATCTTTTCGAGTGATAACGCGCTGTGGGAAAAGGTATTTAATGCGGCAAATAAAGACTCGGCAATGATTGAGGACGGCAGCAATTACGGCGATTTTCTGCTCAAGACCATCGACGGCGCCAAGGATGAGTTCACGGCGGATGAGCTTAAGACACTCAAGGCCGGTGCACAGCAGATCAAGGAGATCGAGGACAAGCTCGAGAGCCTGGAGAAGGAGTTCCCCGGCTGTGGAAGCACGCCGAGTGCAGGCGAGAGCGTCGACGCTTCGACCGCTGGCATGACGGCTGGTGCCAATGCTTCGAGCGAGGCGACGAAGTTCCCCAGCTTTACGGGCAAGGACCTGGATGGCAACGACGTGAACAGCGACGAGCTGTTCTCTAAGAACAAGGTCACCGTCATGAACTTCTGGTTCACCACTTGCAAGCCGTGCGTGGGTGAGTTGGGCGACCTTGAGGACCTGAATAAGGAGCTTGCCAAGAAGGGCGGCCAGGTCGTGGGCGTCAATTCCTTTACGCTCGATGGCAACAAGGGCGAGATTGCAGATGCCAAGGACGTACTGAGCAAGAAGGGCGTGACATATAAGAACATCTGGTTCAAGTCGGATAGCGAGGCCGGTAAGTTTACGTCAAATTTGTTCTCGTTCCCGACAACGTATGTCATCGATCAGAATGGCAACATCGTAGGGGAGCCCATCGTGGGCGCCATCAGCTCCGCTGAGCAGCGCGCAGCGCTCGACAAGCTTATCGACCAGGCGATTGCGAATAGCGAGCAGTAGAAAACGCGTAAAGCATGGCGATGATCGTGCACCGCTGTGCGAAGTAGTCCGCTACCTTTCAAGATAAGCTCCACCATATAGAGGTCCCGCTCGGGACCTCTTCTTTTGGGCGCCGTCCCGTTCGTTTTTTGGCGCGGTTTGTTACATTCCTCACTGGCGTCGGCAAAAAATGGGGATAGAGTAGGACAAACGCGTCGAATACGAACGGCGGAGGAGAGCGGGCAGGGTGCCTGCGCAGGAGAGGTTGCCGTCCATGCTGGAGCTCAAAGGTATTTGCAAAAGGTACGTTACGCAGTCGTTTACGCAGGTGGCGCTCGACAGCGTGAGCCTGTCTTTTCGCGATAACGAGTTCGTGGCCATTCTGGGTCCCTCGGGTTCGGGCAAAACCACGATGCTCAACGTTATCGGCGGACTCGACCACTTTGATTCTGGCGACCTGCTGATTGACGGCATCTCGACCAAGGACTTCCGCGACCGCGATTGGGATGCCTACCGCAACAACCGCATCGGCTTTGTGTTCCAAAGCTATAACCTCATTCCGCATCAGACCATTTTGGAAAACGTGGAGCTGGCGCTCACGCTCACGGGCGTGGGACATGCCGAGCGCCGCCAGCGTGCGCGCGAGGCGTTGGAGAAAGTCGGCTTGGGCGAGCACGTTAACAAGCGCCCGAGCCAGCTTTCGGGCGGGCAGATGCAGCGCGTGGCCATCGCCCGCGCCCTGATCAATGATCCTGAGATCGTTCTTGCCGACGAGCCGACCGGCGCTTTGGATTCAACGACATCCGTACAGGTCATGGACCTGCTCAAGGACGTGGCGCGCGACCGCCTGGTCATCATGGTCACGCACAATCCCGAGCTGGCGTACCAATATGCCACGCGCATCGTCAATCTGGCGGACGGCAAGATCACCGACGATTCCGATCCCTTCGATGCTGCCAAGGCCGCGCGCCGCGAGGCCAAGCCTACGCGCAAAACCTCGATGAGCTTTGTGACGGCGCTGGGGCTTTCTGCCCGAAACCTCATGACCAAGAAGGGCCGCACGGCCATGACTGCCTTTGCGGGCTCGATTGGCATTATCGGTATCGCGGCGATCCTGGCGCTCTCCAATGGCGTAAACGGCTACATCAAAAAGGTCGAGGAGGATACGCTCTCGAGCTACCCGCTCACCATTTCCAAGCAGGATTACGACCTGTCGTCCATGATGGGCGGACAGGGGGCTGCGGATGATGACTCGCCTGAAAACGTGGATTCGTCCGACGACAGTGCCGAAACCGATAAGATTCCCGTGGTCACGGCCGTAAAGGATATGTTTGCGAGCGTTAAGTCCAACGACATGACGAGCTTTAAGGCATGGCTTGACGACGGCGGCGACGGTATCGACAAAGAGGTCAACGCCATTCAGTACGGCTACGGTGTATCGCCGGTTGTCTATCGTGCCGGCAAGGGCGATGAGAAGCCTGTCCGGCTGGTGCCCAACGCCATGACCGAGGCCATGAGCGGAGGCGCGAGCTCGGCGGCAACGGTGAGCATGGAATCCATGGGAACCTCGGTCTTTAACGAGATGATCGACGACCAGAGTCTGCTCGACAGCCAGTACGATGTCGTCGCCGGTCATTGGCCCACGTCTGCCAACGAAGCCGTAATGGTGCTTTCGAGCCGCGGCACGGTGGGCGACTATACGCTCTACAGCATCGGTGCGCTGGATATCGATGAGCTCAACGATCTGGTAAACAGTGCCATGACGGCCGACGGTAAGATCGAGACGCCCGAGACCGCTGCCGACTTTACCTACGACGATGCGCTGTCCACCACGTTTAAGGTGCTGTCGCCGGCAGATGCGTATCGCAAAAACGAAGAGACCGGTATGTGGGCCGATATGTCCGGTGACGCCGACTTCATGGCGGCCAAGGTTGCCGATGGTATCGACGTGCACATTGTGGGTGTGGTGCGACCTAACGAGACCGCCAACGCGAGCGCGTTGTCTCCGGGTATTGCCTATACGCATGCACTGACTCGCCAGCTTATGGAGCGCGCCGCCGATTCGCAGATTGTGCAGGAGCAACTCGCCCACCCCGAGACGGATGTCTTTACGGGCAAAACCTTCGACGAACTGCAAGGCGAGGCCAAGCAAGGCGTGGATCTGGGCAGCATGTTCAGTGTGGACGAGGCAGCGCTCAAGAGCGCGTTTTCGTTCGATACATCTGCGCTCTCGGGTGCAGCCGGCGGTATGGACCTTTCTGGCATCGATCTGTCGGGGCTGGACATTGACCTTTCGGGCGTTGGCAAGGACATCGACTTCAGCGACATCATGGCAAAAGCGCCAACCCCAGATTTCTCGGGTATCTTTGACGGTCTGGAACTCACGCCCGAGCAAATGCAGCAGGTGGGAACACTAGCCAACCAGCTGTTTGAGGGCTTTTTGCAGTCTGATCAGTTTAAGGCGCTGTCGCCCGAAGACCTTAAGGACGCGTCAAAGCTCGCCGCCGCATTCTCGACGTATCTTGAGAATGATGCCGCAGCCCAGCAATATCTGGCTCAGCTCAAGGCACTCGGTGGCGATGCCCTGGCCGAGCGCCTGCAACAGGCGATGACCGACTATGTGCAAAAGCAGCTGGCTCCGTATCTGCAGCAGGCTATGGATCAGGTGATGAAGACAATTAGCGAGCAGATTGCGACGACGGTATCGTCCCAGCTCAAGGCGGGCGCGGCAGGGCTCATGGGCCAGATAGCGACACAGATGTCTTCGAGTTTTGCCAACCTGGCGGGCGCTATGCATATGGATGCGAGCGCCTTTGCCCGCGCCATCCATTTCAACATGGACGCCGAGGATCTGAGTTCGCTCATGATGAGTTATGCCAAGGCATCGCAGCTTACCTATGACAACAACCTGACCACACTGGGTTATGCGGACGAGGCGGACCCCATCTCGGTCAAGATTTTCCCGCGTGACTTTGAGGCCAAGGAGCGCGTACTCGATCATATCGATGCGTACAACAAGCAGGTCAAAGCCGCCGGCCACGACGAGCAGGCAATCTCGTACACCGACTACATGGGCATCATCATGGGCTCGGTGACTGATATCGTGAATACCATCAGCTTGGTGCTCATCGCATTCGTGAGTATCAGCCTGGTGGTGAGCTCCATCATGATCGGCATCATCACGTACATCAGCGTGCTGGAGCGCAAAAAGGAGATTGGCATCCTGCGCGCGATTGGCGCGTCGAAGCGTAACGTGGCAAACGTGTTCAACGCCGAGACCTTTATCGAGGGCCTCATTGCCGGCGTCTTTGCTGTTGTCGTCGTGGTGGCCGTGAGCTTCCCGGTCAATGCTTGGGCGCTTGCGGCCAAACAGGTCCCCAACCTGATGAGCCTGCCCGTGCAGGATGCGCTGGTGCTCATCGCGATTTCGGTGCTGCTAACGGTCGTCGCCGGTTTGCTACCGGCCCGCAGTGCATCCAAAAAAGATCCCGTAGAGGCCCTGCGCTCCGAATAATGTGACAAAGGGACAGTCCCATTGTCGCATTGAACGGCATGTAAATCGAGATCTATTACTTTTCACTTGTTCACTTCCCGGGAAAGTATTCACTTTTGTTGTATGGGGTGCGGCTGGAGGGTGGTCATCGTTCAGTAGTCACCTCTATCTTGTGAATCGCCTGAAGCGCAAGGCATAATGCATGTGACAAAGGGACGGCCCCTTTGTTGTGTTGATATGAGAGAAGAGTAGATGATCCTTTCGCTGGCCCCCATGGAGGGGATTACCGGGCATGTGTTCCGTCGCGTGCATGCGGAGTGCTTCGGTGCGCTCGATTGCTATTACACGCCGTTTTTGCCGCCGCCGCGGGTGGGAAACCGCTTTGGCGGCAAGGCGTTTAAGGAGATCGATCCTGCCAATAACCAGGGGCTCAACGTGGTGCCTCAGCTGATGTCCAAGAACGCGGACGAGTTTGTGTGGGCGGCACAGGTGCTCGCCGACATGGGCTATCGCGAGGTCAATCTCAACTTGGGTTGCCCCTCGGGGACGGTTGTCGCCAAGGGCAAGGGCTCGGGTTTCTTGCGTAATCTCGACGAACTTGAGGTGTTCTTGAGCGACGTGTGTGAGCGCTCTCCGCTGCCGGTATCGGTCAAGACCAGGTTGGGGTTGGAGAGCGACGACGAATACGAGCGCGTACTCGATCTATATTGCCGCATGCCGCTGGCAGAGCTGATCGTGCATCCGCGCGTGCAGAAGGACCGTTATGCGGGCTCGCCGCGCAAAGAGTTTTATGGCGAGACGCTGGAGCGTGCGCCGTTCCCGGTTGCCTATAACGGCGATATTTTTGATCTTGAGGATATGGATGCGCTGGTGGAGGCCTATCCCGGCACGCGCCATGTGATGTTGGGGCGTGGCCTGCTCGCGAACCCCGCTCTGGCTCGCATGGTCAAGGGCGGCCCTGCTGCAACGGCTGCTGAGCTGCAGCGCTTCCACGACACGCTGTTTGCGGCATATGCAGAAGAGATTGGCGGCAATGCGGTCTTCCGCATGAAGGAGTGGTGGTTCTACGCCAAGTGCGCTTTCGCTGATCCCGCTACCGTCCACAAGATCGTACGCAAGACCAAAAAGGTCGACGAATACCGCGCTGCCGTCGAGCGCGTCTTTCGCGAGCAGCCACTCGCACCCATAGCCCGCTTCTACGGCTAGCTAGTCGTTGGGGACGTTCTTTAACGACTAGTCATTTAAGAACGTCCCCAACGACTATGTAGCAAAAAGCTGTACACCAGCATCCAAAGATGTCGAAAAATGTCGACTTTGGATGCTGGCGTACATGTTTGGGTCCGACGGGGGAGCGGGCCTAGGCAATCAGTGCATCAAGTGTAATGAGCTCTCTGAGCCGCTCCGTGCGTGTTTGCCCATGGCGTTTGGCTTTTTCGTCAAACGCCTCAAGAATCGATTCGCCCACACGTGCTGTTATAACGACGCTTGGCTCATCGGAGATCGACGGCCTTCCCAGCTTGATGGTGCGACCCTTCGGCCATTCATCTTTTTCGTATGCCTTCGCGGCTTTCTCCAACTCTCCGGGAGCAAACCCCATCATCTTTTCGAGCTGCTTAGCGTCCATAGCGCCTCCTATCGATCGGCATAATGTCGAGCACAGGTCAACGGATACTCTTTTTGTATACAGTTTTGTAGACAAAAATATAAACAGTTTATCAGGCTAATTAGCTTGTTTTGACCCGCGTGTTCGATAGGAAATGAGCATTGACGGCTTCGATGCTCCTTTGCTTTTCAGCTTGGAATTTGGATGCCCATTGAACTTCCGGAGGGGAGCGCTTTATTAAGCTATCGAGATTCTGGGCAGGAGCTCTCACTGGTCTTCGGTAGTGGGACCAGCTTAATTCGCGACACAGTGTGTCGCGAATGGGAGTAGTCGTTAGGTGTCCTTCAATGGCTACTCATATAAGAACGTTCAAGTGCCGGATTTTGTCATTTAGTGTCGTTCTCAGCGACTATTCTGGAGGGTCGTTGAGTCCTAGGCCCTTTCGACACCACCTATATTGCGAATCAGCACCGCCGCCCACCCGACCGAATATTGCCGTTCGGCACCGCCATTAAATGCCTTCCCGCGCATCCCCGTTACGCTCGGGCTGCCATGCAGTCCAGAGAACGAGGAGGTTCCACATGGCGAGAAGGATCAGGGCCAGGGAGGTCCTGAGGCTGAGGTCGGTGAACGGGCTTTCGCAGAACGCGATCGCCCGCACCGCCCACGTCTCGAAGCACAGCGTCCAGGACGTGCTGGAAGCCGCGAGGGAGCGGGGCGTCTCCTGGGAGGACGTCGAGGGGATGTCCGAGGAGGCCGCCTACGCGCTGCTGTTCCCCGGCAGGGGCGACGCCGGGCCGGTGCACGCCGACCCCGACTGGGCACGCGTCCTCCGCGAGCTCGCGAGGACCGGCGTCACGCCCGAGGGCAGGGCGTGGTCGGACTGGGACGCGCCGCGCATCCGCGCCTGGGCCTCGAGGGTCGGGCCCTCCTGCTCCGAGCTGGTGGACAGGGTGTTCGCCTGCTACGAGTTCGACGAGCAGGGCTTCAACGCCGCGCTCGCCGTGCTCAGGCTGTCCAGGCGCTACACCCCGGCGAGGCTCGAGCGGGCGTGCGGGATGGCGCTCGCGACCGGGAAGAGGTCGCCGCGCTACCGCGACGTCGAGCCCGTGCTGAGGTCGGGGCAGGACAGGGCGCCAGCCGGCGAGGCGTCCGGGGACTGCGGCTACGTGCGCGGCGCCGGCTTCTACGGGGAGGAGTGAGCATGGACGTCAACGCGGAGACCGCCCGCAAGCT
>URBM01000017.1 GCA_900545995.1 uncultured Collinsella sp.
GTCGAGCCCGGCCGTTCCGCCCAACTCAATCCCGGCGACGAGCTCAAGCTCGGCGAATCCACTACCTACGCCATCCTCTTCGGTGCCCTCTAGCCGGCAGTTAGGGACGTTCCTTTTCTGCCGGCACTTGGGGACACTCCTTGGCGCGCCAGGGCCGGCCGCTTGGGACGAGGGACCATTTCATCCCTTGGCGGTCACCCGAGGTAAACCTTTACCGCCCGCCTATATTTGCCGAAATTACACTTGACGGCGGGGTACAATAAACCCGCATGCGGATTTCCGTTGCGGGCGCTTCCCATCGCCGGGGCGTGCCCGGGAGCATCCGGCATGCGGCCTTTGCGGCGCTCGGTCATGTGCAAGACGGGCGGTCGGGCCTGTGGGGCGCATCAGCTGTCCCTCGCCTCGGCATGTCTTCTCTCCACGCCACGTACCTGCTGCTGAGCCTGCCTGCCAGATGATTGGAAGCAACAGCGTAAATCCCATCACGCCAACATCCCGGCGATCGCCGGGGCCTGTATACCTATATGAGAGGAGAGGGGTATATGGCGCGTAAGTTTAAGTCTATGGACGGCAACGAGGCGGCCGCATATGTTTCGTATGCGTACACCGAGGTAGCGGGAATCTATCCCATTACGCCGTCCAGCCCGATGGCCGACCATGTCGACCAGTGGGCGGCCCAGGGTCGCAAGAACATCTTCGGCACCCCGGTCAAGGTCGTCGAGATGGAGTCCGAGGCAGGTGCAGCCGGTACCGTTCACGGTTCGCTGGGCGCCGGTGCTCTGACCACCACCTACACGGCTTCTCAGGGTCTGCTCCTGATGATCCCGAACATGTACAAGATCGCGGGCGAGCAGCTCCCGGGCGTCTTCCACGTCTCCGCGCGTTGCGTCGCTTCCCACGCCCTGAACATTTTTGGCGATCACTCCGACGTCATGGCCTGTCGTCAGACCGGCTTCGCCATGCTCGCCGAGGGCAACGTCCAGGAGGTCATGGACCTCTCGCCGGTGGCTCACCTTGCCGCCATCGAGGGTAAGACCCCGTTCCTTAACTTCTTCGACGGCTTCCGCACCAGCCACGAGATCCAGAAGGTCGCCATGTGGGACTACAAGGATCTGGCCGAGATGTGCGACATGGACGCCGTCCAGGCTTTCCGCGACCACGCGCTCAACCCTGAGCACCCGCACACCCGCGGCAGCCACGAGAACGGCGATATCTTCTTCCAGAACCGTGAGGCCTGCAACAAGGTCTACGACGAGCTTCCCGCCGTCGTCGAGGGCTACATGAAGAAGATCAACGAGAAGCTCGGCACCGATTACGGCCTGTTCAACTACTACGGCGCTCCCGATGCCGACCGCGTCGTCGTGTGCATGGGCTCCTTCTGCGACGTGCTCGAGGAAGTCATCGACTACCTCAACGCTCACGGCGAGAAGGTCGGCCTGGTCAAGGTTCGTCTGTTCCGTCCGTTCTCCATCAAGCACTTCGTCGACGTTCTCCCCGAGACCGTCCAGAAGATCGCCGTCATGGACCGTACCAAGGAGCCGGGTTCCATCGGCGAGCCGCTCTACCAGGACGTCGTCTCCGCTCTCTACGAGGCCGGCAAGACGGGCATTAAGGTTGTCGGCGGCCGTTACGGTCTGGGCAGCAAGGACACGCCTCCCGCGTCCGCGTTCGCTGTCTTCGAGGAGCTTAAGAAGGACGAGCCCAAGCGCGAGTTCACCATCGGCATTGTCGATGACGTGACCAACCTGAGCCTGCCCGAGGCCGAGGATGCGCCCAACACCGCAGCCCCCGGCACCATCGAGTGCAAGTTCTGGGGTCTGGGTGGCGACGGTACCGTCGGCGCCAACAAGAACTCGATTAAGATCATCGGCGACCACACCGACAAGTACGTCCAGGCCTACTTCCAGTACGACTCCAAGAAGACCGGCGGCGTCACCGTCTCGCACCTGCGCTTTGGCGATTCCCCGATCCGCTCGCCGTACTACGTGACCAAGGCCGACTTCGTCGCTTGCCACAACCCCAGCTACATCGTCAAGGGCTTCAAGATGGTCCGCGACGTCAAGCCGGGCGGCACCTTCCTGGTCAACTGCCAGTGGAGCGACGAGGAGTTCGCCGAGCACATGCCCGCCGTGGCCAAGCGCTACATCGCGAACAACAATGTCAACGTCTACCTGATCGACGCTATCGACCTGGCCGCCAAGGTCGGCATGGGCAAGCGCACCAACACGGTGCTTCAGTCCGCCTTCTTCGCGCTGGCCAAGGTCCTGCCCGCCGAGGACGCCCTGCAGTACATGAAGGACGCTGCTACCAAGTCCTACATGAAGAAGGGCCAGGCCATCGTCGACGCCAACCACAAGGCCATCGATGCCGGCGCTACCGCCTTCCGTAAGTTCGAGGTCCCGGCCGACTGGGCAACCGCCGAGGACGCCGCTCCCGTCGAGCTTTCCGAGGAGACCAAGTCCGCCATCGCCCAGCAGGTCAAGAACCTGCTCGAGCCCATCGATCGCATGGATGGCGACAGCCTGCCCGTCTCCGCCTTCGTCGATTGCGCCGACGGCCAGTTTGAGCTGGGCGCCTCCGCATACGAGAAGCGCGGCGTCGCCGTCGTCGTTCCCCACTGGGACGAGACTAAGTGCATCCAGTGCAACCAGTGCGCCTACGTGTGCCCGCATGCCACCATCCGTCCGTTCGCGATGACCGAGGACGAGGCTGCCGCCGCGCCCGAGGCTACCCGCACGCTCGACGCTATGGGCCCCAAGGCCAAGGGCATGAAGTTCACCATGGCCGTGTCCCCGCTCGACTGCATGGGCTGCACCAACTGCGTCAAGGTCTGCCCCAAGGGCGCCCTCGAGATGGTTCCCACCGAGCAGGAGATGGACCAGCAGCCCGTTTGGGACTACATGGTCGAGAACGTCTCCGAGAAGAAGGAGCTCATCGCGGCCAACGTCAAGGGCAGCCAGTTTAAGCAGCCCTACCTGGAGTTCTCTGGCTCCTGCGCCGGCTGCGCCGAGACCGCCTATGCACGTCTGGTGACCCAGGTCGCCGGCGACCGCATGTTCATCTCCAACGCCACCGGCTGCTCCTCCATTTGGGGCAACCCCGCTGCCACCGCTCCTTACTGCAAGGACAAGGATGGTCACGGCCCGGCGTGGAACAACTCCCTGTTCGAGGACAATGCCGAGCACGGTCTGGGCATGGCCGTTGGCTATGAGGCCGTTCAGCACAAGCTGATCGCCGCTACCCAGGACATCATCGCTGCCGATGGTCCGTCCGACGAGCTCAAGGCCGCCGGCCAGGCTTGGATCGACTCCGTCAACGACGCCGAGGCCTCCAAGACCGCTGCCGCTGCCTACGTTGCCGAGCTCGAGAAGTGCGGCTGCGACGCTTCCAAGGCGATCCTCGCCGACAAGGCTTACCTCACCAAGAAGTCCTTCTGGATCTTCGGCGGCGACGGCTGGGCCTACGACATCGGCTTCGGTGGCCTGGACCACGTCCTGGCTTCCGGCCACAACGTCAACGTCTTCGTCTTCGACACCGAGGTCTACTCCAACACCGGTGGTCAGGCCTCCAAGGCCTCGAACCTGGGCCAGGTCGCTCAGTTCGCCGCTGCCGGTAAGGTGACCAAGAAGAAGTCCCTGGCCGAGATCGCCATGAGCTACGGCTACGTCTACGTGGCGCAGGTCGCCATGGGCGCCAACCCGGCTCAGACCCTCAAGGCCATTCACGAGGCCGAGGCCTACGACGGCCCGTCCCTCATCATCGGCTACAGCCCCTGCGAGATGCACTCCATCAAGAAGGGCGGCATGCAGAACTGCCAGGCCGAGATGAAGAAGGCTGTCGAGTGCGGTTACTGGAACCTCTTCCGCTTCAACCCCGAGGCTGCTGCCGGCAAGAAGTTCTCGCTCGATTCCAAGGAGCCCGCGGGCGGCTATCAGGAGTTCCTGATGAACGAGGCCCGCTACGCTTCGCTGACGCGTTCCTTCCCCGAGCGCGCCGAGGAGCTCTTCAAGGAGAATGAGCAGGCCGCTATGGACCGCTACGCTCACCTGCTGAAGCTCAAGACGGTGTACAACGAGGCTTAGGTCTCCCGCCGCAGGATCTGAGGGCTAACCTTCGCGGACGTCCTCGGACATGAAAGAACCCCCGCTGCGCACTACGTGCGGCGGGGGTTCTTTCGTCCTGCGGAGTGTCCGCGAAGGTTAGCCCTCAGATCCTGCTACGACTACGTCCTCGGATTGTGGGGCTGAATGAAGGACGTGGTTGGTGGGGCCTTTTGTCCCGGTCGCTGTTTCGCGGCAACGCCGCGAAAGGCGCGCCTCTTTGGGCATGGAGGGGGACTTGGTCGTTGCCGCCTTCTGTCCCTTGGCTTTTTCGCGGCTTTGCCGCGAAACGCGCGGCGCGGACTTCCTGGCTATTCCTTTTGTTGGATGAAAAGCCCCTTGTTTTTGCAGGGGTGCATACTCGACTTATATGTGCATAGAATCTCGTATAGTGCGAGTAAGATATTGCGCTGTCTGTTTTGTGTTTAGCAAAGATATAGTTTGCATAATCTGGTCTAATCCCTGCTCTATTAAAATAAAGTTGCACGTAAATGGCGTAGATATGCTTGAGCTGGGGTTCTGTACGCTGAGCGGATAAAAACGACCGTTCACCGTTCCGCTATTTTCAAAATGAATAAAATGAGCGATAAAGAGAATATAAACCTTAATAAACTCGCGTATCGCACGGACGCGGGTTATTAATGGGTTGTAGGCCTTTTACAGAAAGGATTCCAGCAATGTCTAAGCCTCTTGGCAAGCCCGATCGTATTGTCGTCGCCCTTGGCGGCAACGCCCTCGGCAACAACCCCGTCGAGCAGATCGAGGCCGTGAGCAACACCGCCCATGCCCTCCTCGGCCTCATCGAGCAGGGCAACGAGATCATCATCACCCACGGCAACGGCCCGCAGGTCGGCATGATCCAGAACGCCTTCGCCGCCGCCCACGACGCCATCGGCACCCCCGAGATGCCGCTGCCCGAGTGCGGCGCCATGTCCCAGGGCTACATCGGCTACCACCTGCAGCAGGGCATCGGCCGCGAGATGCACAAGCGCTATAAGCGCTGGCACGCCGCTACCGTCGTCACCCAGATCGAGTGCGATCCCGACGATCCCGCGTTCAAGAACCCGACCAAGCCGATCGGCCCCTTCTACACCGAGGAGCAGGCCAAGGAGTTCATGGCCGAGGACCCCTCCAAGGTCTTCGTCGAGGATTCCGGCCGCGGCTGGCGTCGCGTCGTCGCCTCCCCCGATCCCAAGAAGATCGTCGAGGCTGACTCCATCCTCAACCTGCTCGACAACGAGTTCATCGTCATCGCCTGCGGTGGCGGCGGCATCCCCGTCGTCCGCGACTACGAGAACAAGGGCTGCTACAAGGGCGTTCCCGCCGTCATCGACAAGGACCTGGGCGGCGAGCTGCTGGCCGAGGACTGCGACGCTGACGTCCTGTTCCTGCTGACCGCCGTCGAGCATGTCGCCATCAACTTCGGCAAGCCCAACCAGGAGGAGCTCGAGGACCTCACCGCCGACGAGGCCGAGCGCCTGGCCGACGAGGGCCAGTTCGGCAAGGGTTCCATGGAGCCCAAGGTCCGCGCTGCCATCAAGTTCGCCCGCTCCCGCAAGGGCCGCACCTGCATCATCGGCGCTCTGGACAAGGCCGCCGAGACCATGGCCGGCCTCTCCGGTACCCGCATCCACGAGTAGTCTCTACTCTGTTGCCTCTCTCGTGGGCGCCAGGCAAAGCGCCCACAAACTAGCCTCTCTTCATGAGCCCCGCAGTCCGCTCCGACTGCGGGGCTTTTGCTATTCACCTAGTCATTGGGGACAAACCCGGCACTTGGGGACGGTCCTTTCCTGCCGGCAGCTTGGGACAGTCCTTAATAGTCATTGGGGACGTTCTTAAACGACTAGTCAAACAAGAACGTCCCCAACGACTACTCATTTAAGTCTGTCCCCAATGACTGCCCAATGGCTGGGAAGGCGCATCCCACACCGACGCATTGCCTTCGGGCCCTCTCCCCAGGCTCTCCATAGCTCAGCTGGACTCCCCGCAACCTGTTCCGAGTTGGCGGAACGAGCGCGACGTGGAGTGTCATTCTTTACCGCGTTAGACTAGACGCAGGGAAAGGAGGAGGACATGGATGCTCGCGTCAAGCAGCTTGTAAATATGATCGAGGACGCTCAGCCTGTCGCTGTCGCGGTACTTGCCAAGCGTCTCGAGGTAAGCGAGCGCGCCGTGAGAAACTATATCCATCGCGCAAACGACAGCCTTGCAGGGGTTGCACGCATCGTTGGCAGCAAGGGGCAGTATCGTATCGATGTTGCACGTGCAGATGAGCTTGCTCGCTTGCTAGACGGTGCGGCTCTGGCCCATCCGGGCATTCCTGATACGCGCGATGGCCGTGTGTCCTTCCTTCTTAACGACCTCCTCATGCGGTCCCAGTGGGTGACGATTGAGGAGTATGCGGATTTACTCTACGTTTCGGCGCGGACTCTGTCCAATGACATGCGTCTGGTAGAGCAGAAACTCGCCCAATTTGACTTAACGCTCGAAAAGCGCCCACGCTACGGAATCCGCGTTGCGGGCGGGGAGTCACAACGGCGCCTGTGCCTGGCCTCGCTGGTGAGGCCCGTGTTGCCCGACACCGACGATGCAAAGCTCGCCGAGCGCCTGCGGGCCATCGCCGCATGTGTGGACGATGCCCTGACGGCCTCGCCCGTCACGGTGAGCTCGCTGGCATCCCGCAATCTCATCATGCATCTTTACATTGCTCTTGGCCGCATCGAGCAGGGCTGCTATGTCCCAGCTGCAGAATCGGACGTTCAAAAACTGGAGGGAACGCGCGAATACGCCGCGGCTTTCCAGATTGCCGCAAACATCAAGGATGCCCTGGGCGTGAGCATGCCCCGAGAAGAGGTTGCCTTTATCGCAATCCATTTGCTCGGCAGGGGCACGGGCGTGCCCGAGAAGGGCTCTGCCGTTATCTCGGACGAGATGTGGGAGATTGCTTCCGAGATGGTACGTGCGGTCAACGATGAGTTTAGGTTTGACTTTAGCGGCGATCTTGAACTTCGCATGAACCTTGCTCGGCATATCGGCCCTTTGGGCTATCGCCTTGAATATCACATGCATATGGATAACCCCATGCTGCCCGATATCAAGACGAGGTTTCCGTTGGCCTATTCGATGGCAGCTGGCACCTCGCAGGTACTCGAGCGTCATTTTGGCAGCCAGCCCTCTGATGAAGAGCTCGGCTACATCGCCATGGCATTTGCCCTGGCCCTCGAGCAGCAAGCCGACCAGCCGCGTCGCAAGCGCATCCTGATCGTGTGCGCCTCGGGAGCGGGAAGCGCCCGTATGCTCGAGCACCAGTACCGCAAGCAGTTTGGCATGTATATCGATTCGATTGAGACATGCGATGTCGCCCGCGTGGGGACGTTCGATTTTTCGCACATCGACTACGTGTTCACAACGGTGCCGCTCAACGTCAAGTTGCCCGTGCCCGTCCGCGAGGCCGATTTCTTCTTGGAGACGAGCGATGTCAACGCTATCCGCAAGGTGCTGAGCGACGACACTGCGCAATCGGACTCCGTAAGCTCTTTCTTTAGCCGTGCCCTGTTCTTCAACCGCGTTGAGGCGTCGTCGAAGCAGGCCGTTCTCCGATATCTCTCCGAGCGCGCCGTCGAGAGCGGCCGTGTCGATGCCCAGTTTGCCCAAGAGGTCGCCGAGCGCGAGAGCGCGAGTGCCACCTCGTTTGGCAATGGGGTAGCCATGCCCCATGGGATGCATCCCTTGAGCGCCGAGGCCTTTGTTACCGTGGGCCTGCTCGAACATCCCATTCTTTGGGACGAATACGGCCATGAGGTCGATATCGTCTTTATGGTGTCGTTTGCCCGGTCGGGCGGCGATGAGGCGCGGATCTTGAGCTCACTGCTCGCCGAGATCTTTATGGACCGCCAGGGGGTCGAGCGCCTACGCGAGCGCCGGTCCTGGCATGAGCTGATGGCGCTTGTGCAAGCGCATACGGCTTAAGACTTCTTTTGTCGATAACCCTGTCTGTCTACCTGCAATAAACCTCGAGGATTGCGGGCGGGAGATAGGCGTTTCGAATATTCAAGTACAAACCAAACATCACGGGAGAGGAGACCGTTATGGACGATCAGGGAACCGAGATGGTTTCGTTTCAGCTGGTCGCTGCAGCGGGAGAGGCACGCAGCCTTGCCTTCGAAGCCCTTGAAAAGGCAAAAGCGGGGGATTTTGACGCCGCCGCCAAACTCATGAAGCAGTCAAAGGATGCGGGAATCAAGGCTCACCACATCCAAACGCAGCTGCTTTCGACTGAGGCAGCGGGCGAGCATCTGTCGGTGGATGTGTTGCTGGTCCATGCTCAGGACCACCTCATGTGCTCCATGCTTGCTCAGGAGCTCGTGCAGGAGCTGATCTGCCTGTATGAGTGCACTGCAACCAAGAACGCCTAGCGGCGTGCGGTGACTATTCAACCAATCAATGCGAAGGGAATCCCTTATGAAGATCCTTCTTGTTTGCGCAGCTGGTCTGTCTACAAGCATTCTGATGAAGAAACTCGAGAAATATGCGGAGCAAAACGGCATCGAGCTCGATATCGATGCGGTGGGTATCGGCGAGTATCAGGAGACGTGCGCCAATTATGACGTGCTGCTCTTGGGGCCGCAGGTGTCCTACCAGCTCAACACCGTCAAGCAGGGGAGCGGTAAGCCGACCGCGGTCATCCCCGCACAGGACTACGGCATGGGCAACGCCGCCAACGTGCTGGCACTCGCCCAGTCGCTGTTGGGTTAGGAGGCGACCATGGAGAAGTTCATGACCCTGCTTCAGGAAAAACTGACCCCTATCGCCAATTTCTGCGGCACCGAGCGCCACTTTGCCTCCATGCAAAAGGGCTTTATGAGCGCGATCAGCTTCATCTTGGTATCTGCCGTCTTTATGATCCTCGCCAACCCGCCGGTCACGGCCGACCTGGTGGCGCAGGGCGGGTTCTGGTCCGTCTTTGGCCCTTGGCTCGATTTTGCGACGGCCAATAAGCTCACGCTGCTCATCCCCTTCAATATGACGATGGGCATACTGTCGGTGATCGTGACGTTCGCAATCGCCTATAACCTGGCGGGCACCTACAAGATGCCCAAGCTTAACGCCGGCATGACCTCGCTGGTGATGTTCCTGATCGCCGCGGCGCCGTCGTCCTACTACCAGCTTGCTGACGAGTCCGTGCTCCAGGCGGTCCCCTGCACCTATCTGGGTGCGCAGGGCCTGTTTACCGCCATCATCGTTGCCTTGGTCTCCGTCGAGGTCACGCGCTTCTGCCAGACCAAGGGCATCACCATCAAGATGCCCGATGGCGTGCCGCCGTTTTTGTCCGAAACCTTTGGCGCCATCGTACCTATGCTCGCCAACATCCTCATCTTCTTTGGCGGCAACCTGCTGATCCAGATGATCGATCCCGCGCTGTCCATCCCCTCGGTTATCGAGAAGCTGCTCGCTGCCCCGCTTTCCGTCGCAGTTGACTCTGTGCCCGGCGCACTGCTTATCTGCTTCATGACGCTGCTGTTTTGGTGCTTTGGCGTCCACGGCAACATGATCGTAATGCCCATCACCGCCCCGGTCTCGCTTGCCGCCTTTGCCGCCAACGCCTCGCTCTATGCTGCCGGGCAGCCGCTTGAGTTCCACCCGGTGCTCATGTCGTTGGCCATCAACCTCATCGGCGGCACGGGTAATACGTTCTCTTTTGTGGCGCTCTGCGCGTTTAGGGCAAAGTCGCAGCAGCTCAAGGCATTTGGCAGGGCATCGATCGTGCCGAGCTTCTTCCGTATCTCCGAGCCCGCGATCTTCGGCGCGCCCATCATCTTCAACCCGATCCTCATGATTCCGTTTGTGCTAGGCGGCATGATCTCGGCCCTGCTGTATTGGGGTGCGGTCTCACTGGGTCTTGTCTCTAACTTCTACATCTTGGTGAGCGGCACGTTCCCCATCTTCGTTCAGGGCTTTGTCCAGTGCCTCGACCCGCGCATCTGGGTGTTTACGATCGTTTTGATCGTGGTCATGGCTGTGGTCTGGTACCCGTTCTTTAAGGTGTACGATAACCAGCTCCTGGCTCAGGAGCAGGAGAACGCCGCGGCAGCTTCTGCCGAGGATGCTGAGTAGCATGAGTTACTTTGACAGAACGTCTGCCGCCGGTATGCCCGAGGGCTTTTTGTGGGGTGGTGCCCTCGCCGCCAACCAGGCCGAAGGGGGCTGGAACGAGGGCGGCCGCGGCATGTCGCACTCCGACCTGATCCCACAGGGTTCCGACCGCTGGGATGTAATGTTTGGCAGGCAAAAGCCCGTGGACGATCCGGACAGGCTGTATCCATGCCGCTGGGGCAACGACTTCTTCCATCATTGGCACGAGGATGTCGAGCTCTTTGCCGAGATGGGCTTTAAGTGCCTGCGTCTTTCAATTTGCTGGAGCCGTATTTTTCCCACAGGGATGGAGGCCGAGCCCAACGGCGAGGGCTTGGAGTTTTACCGTCAGGTATTCGAGGCGCTGCGCGAGCATGGAATCGAGCCGCTTGTGACGCTGTCGCACTACGACTATCCGTTGGCTCTGGTCGAGCGCTATGGTGGCTGGCAAAGCCGAGAGATGATCGAGCGGTATGCGCACTACGTCGAGACCGTCGGACGCGCGTACCAGGGCCTCGTGCGTTATTGGCTTACGTTCAACGAGATCAACAGCGTGGCGCTGTCCTATCTCAACGCGGGTGTCACGCTCGAGGATGAGCGTGACCGTGCAGCCGTGACTGCGGCGTTCTCGCACCATATGTTTATGGCGAGCGCTCGCGCTGTCGAGATTCTGCACAAGATCGATCCCGCAAACAAGGTGGGTTGCATGGTCGCTGCCGGTGCGACCTATCCGTACCGTTGTGCGCCCGAGGACGTATGGCTTGCGTATGAGGAGGACCGCGGCCGCTACTTCTACACAGACGTGATGGCTGCGGGCGCCTATCCTGCTTGGAAGCTGCGTGCACTCGAGAAAGAGGGTGTTCACGTGCCCTTTGAGCCGGGCGATACGGAGTATCTGGCAGAGCATACGGTCGACTTCATCTCGTTCTCGTACTATTGCTCGCGCTTGGTGTGCGCCGATGATCAGGTGATCGCCGAGAAGGCGGAGGGCAACGTGTTCCCGACGCTGCGCAATCCGTACCTCAAGGATAAAGAGACTGCCTGGAAATGGCAGATCGATGCGCTGGGTTTGCGCGTGACGCTTGCCGGCTACCACGATCGTTACCATCTTCCGCTCTTTATCGCTGAGAACGGTGTGGGCGGACTCGATGCGCTGGAAGACGGCAAAGTCCACGATGCGTATCATATTGATTACCTGCGAAGGCATATTCTTGCGCTGCGCGATGCAATTGTCGAGGACGGTGTTGACCTGATGGGATACACGCCGTGGGGCTGTATCGATTTGGTGTCGGCCTCGACGGGGCAGATGAAGAAGCGCTATGGCTTTGTTTATGTTGATGCCGATGATATGGGCAAAGGCACGTTCGATCGCTACCGAAAGGACAGCTTCTGCTGGTATCAAAAGGTCATTGCATCAAATGGCGAGGACTTGAGTTAACCCTTGCAAGCCTGCTGCCCCCGCGGCCCGTTTCGGCCGCGGGGGCTTTTGCTATTTACCTAGTCCCCGATGAGACCCTCATTCTGTGGGTAGTCATTGGGGACGTTCTTAAACGACTAGTCATTTAAGTCTGTCCCCAATGACTGCGGAAACCCGGCACCTGGGGACGTTCCTTTTCTGCCGGCAGCTTGGAACAGTCCTTAAAGCCCGCATCAATCAACTGCGGAAAGCGCATCCCAGAATGAGCGTCCAACATGGGACATGGTTTCCCTTGAGGGCCTCAACCGGAAAATGCATCCCGGAATGTTGCCGGAAAGTGGAACGTAGTTTCCCAAACAGGCCGTGCGCGGAAAGTGCATCTCGCTATCGAACTTCAAAGCGGGATGCATTTTCCGTGCCAGCAGTTCCGGGCAGCCAGAGACCACTCATTTAAGTCTGTCCCCAACGACTAGTAGTAGGCCCACATGGCTTCGACTTCGTTGAGGACCTCTACGACGCCCCAGCGGCGGGCGCTGCGGCTGGCCGAGTTGGGATCGAAGACTTCAATCTGGTCGGCGTCGTCAATACCGTAAAGTACAATGTAGTGGCCCACGTTGGTAAAGGTGCCCGGCCGAACGGCGGCGATGACGGGCGCTCCCGAACGCAGCGCCTGAGTCATCGAGTCGCGATTGTTATGAAGCTCCGTTCCGTTAAGTCCCAACTGCCACGCACCGCTCGTCATAAACGACCATTCGGTTGCACCGGTGGGGGCGTAATTGCCTGCCTCGGAAAGCGCGCACATATTGACGGGGGTCATATCGGTGCGTCCCGTCTTAAAGATATAGACCATGGTGAGGCACGTAGGCCCGCAGGCATTTTGGCGGATGGTACCGCCGGCGTAAGGCAGCTCCGACCATGCAGGGTCGATCTGATAGATATGGGGCATCGTGCCGGCTTGCCATTGCGAGCGCGGGGTCGAAAAGGCGAAAGAATAACCGGGCGCGACGGGGGCCTTGAGCAGCTTGTCCTCGGCGGTGGGCTCGAGACCGGCCGAGCCGTGGGACATACAGGAGCTCATAAGCACAAAGACCAGACAGATGAGGATAGAGCACAGTGCGAGGCAAAGCCGACGAGCCGGCAGGGCGGGGGCATTCACGTACGATGTCGAGCGGTAGGGCTTGCCGTCGCGTCCGCCTTGGGGATGCGAAAAGAAGCGGTTGATATGGCTGCCGGGCTGACGTGCGCCGTTGCGGCGCAGTTGCGGAACCTCGGCTTGGCGCTGTCGAGTGCGCGCGCCCAAGCGGCTATCTTGCTGTGCGCTTGTGCCCGTGCTCGGACGGCCACTCTGCCGTGTTCTGTTTGTCTGCTGCCGAGACGAAGGCCTGGGTTGCTCTTGAGGGCGTTGCGGATTGCTGCTCGTGGCACTTCTGGGCGTCGGCGTGGTGCGGCCAGCAAGGCGAACGCTTTGTCGCCGTTGATCACCGTCGTTGTATCCGTATGCCATTCGTACCGCCTTGTCTCATGTATAACCTGTCTATCCTACAAAAAAGATGTGCAACAAATGGGTCCGCGCGTCAAAAGCTCGGTAAACGGTACGAAAGGCGCAAAACACACGGCCTCAAAAACATCTCTATATGCGTCCGATGAGCGTACGCCCGTCGGACGGGCGACAACAATGAGCGGCAAACCGTGCCGTTCGTCCCAAAAACGGCGCCGCTCGTTTTGCAGTTCTGCCTTCGGTCGAGCCACAAGCGGCGCTGCTGTGCCAAGGCCGTATCTTAAAGCCATGAAATAAAAGCGCGCGGCAAAACAGACCGCGCAAGGGGTGACGCCAAAGAGGCGTCAATAAGGAAAGGAGGGGAACAATGGCGGACAAGAACGCAGAAGTTGCAGTCGAAGGTAACGGCGGCATGAAGAAAACGCTTTCGCTCTGGAACTTCTTCACCATCGGTTTCGGTGCCATCATCGGAACTGGCTGGGTTCTGCAGGTCGGCGACTGGATGGTCGTGGGCGGCGGTCCCGTTCCCGCTATGATCGCATTCCTCTTGGGTGCAATCTTTCTCGTGCCCGTCGGAGCTGTTTTCGGTGAGCTCACGGCTGCTATCCCCATCTCGGGCGGCATCGTCGAGTATGTCGATCGTAGCTTTGGCCGTACGCTGAGCTATATCACCGGTTGGCTCCTGGCCCTGGGCAACGGCATCCTGTGCCCGTGGGAGGCAATCGCTATCTCGACCCTCGTGTCCGAGATGTTCGGCAGCCTGCCCGGTCTTGAGTGGCTGCGTGCCGTCAAGCTCTATACCATCCTGGGCGCCGACGTTTACCTGTTCCCGACGCTGATCGCGCTCGGCTTTGCAACCTACGTCATCTTCCTCAACTTCCGCGGTGCCAGCTCGGCCGCCAAGCTGCAGGCCTTCCTGACCAAGGCCCTGCTCTGCGGCATGCTGCTCGCCATGGGCGTCTCGCTGTTCACCGGCTCGCCGGACAACGCCATGCCCGTGTTCTCCCAGGTCACCGGTGCTGGCGGCGGCAAGCCTGCTACCGAGGGCACCAGCCTGTTCGCAGGCATCGTTTCGGTCCTGGTTCTGACCCCGTTCTTCTACGCCGGTTTCGACACCATTCCTCAGCAGGCTGAGGAAGCGGCCGAGGGCCTCAACTGGAACAAGTTCGGCAAGATCATCTCCCTGGCCCTGCTGGCCGCAGGCGGCTTCTACATGGTCTGCATCTACTCGTTCGGCACCATCCTCGACTGGCATGAGTTCGTTAAGAGCCCGGTTCCCGCGCTTGCCTGCCTCAAGGGCATCAACATGCTCCTGTACCTGGCCATGCTCGTCATCGCCACGCTTGGACCCATGGGCCCGATGAACTCCTTCTACGGCGCCACGAGCCGCATCATGCTCGCCATGGGCCGAAAGGGCCAGCTGCCCGAGAAGTTCGCCGAGGTCGATCCCAAGTCCGGCGCTCCCAAGCTCGCCTGCGTCGTTCTGGGCGTCATCACCGTCGTCGGTCCGTTCCTGGGCAAGAACATGCTCATCCCTCTGACCAACGTGTCGGCTCTCGCCTTCATCTTCTCCTGCGGCATGGTCGCCCTCGCTTGCCTGCGCATGCGCTTCACCGAGCCCGACCTGCCTCGTCCCTACGAGGTGCCCGGCGGCAAGTTTGGCATCGGCCTCGCTATCGCTGCCTGCGCCATCATCATCGGCCTGCTCGTGATTCCGTTCTCTCCCGCCTCCCTCAACATGGTGGAGTGGAGCATCGTGATCGGCTGGCTGGCCGTCGGCCTGGCTCTCATGGCCTTCACCAATTCCCGCAAAAAGTAACGCCGAGCCGGGGCGGATCAGGTGCGCGGGACCCTCTCTTCCGCGCACCGAACCCGGCACCACTTGGGTAGCTTTGTGAGGCCTTAACCCAACGCGGCCTCGCCCACTATATGGATCCATAAGGAGGAACCATGTCCACTAAGTATGCAATCGTTGGCGGCAAGCTCATCGACGGTACCGGTGCCGAGCCGGTCGAGAACTCCCTCGTTCTCGTCGACGACAACGGCAAGATCGAGTACGCCGGCGCCATGCAGGACCTTCCCGAGGGCGTTGAGGTCATCGACGCCGCCGGCAAGACCGTCCTTCCCGGCCTGATCGACACCCACCTGCACTTCTCGGGCAACTTGACCGACGATGACACCGACTGGGTCATGCAGCCGCTCCTCGAGAAGCAGGCCGTCGCCGTCAAGCAGGCCTACGACTGCCTCACCCACGGCCTCACCACCGTCTGCGAGATCGGCCGCTTTGGTATCCAGATCCGTGACTGCATCGACAAGGGCGTCTTCAAGGGCCCGCGCGTTCTGGCCACCGGCCTTGGCTTCTGCCGCGTTGCCGGCCACGGCGACTCCCACCACTGCAGCCAGGAGCTCAACAAGGAATCGCACCCCTGGGGCGATCAGGTCGACGGTCCTTGGGATCTGCGCAAGGCCGTCCGCCGTCGCCTGCGCGAGAACCCCGATGCCATCAAGATCTGGGCTACCGGTGGCGGCATCTGGCGCTGGGACTCCGGCCGCGACCAGCACTACTGCTCCGAGGAGATTCAGGCCGTGGTCGAAGAGGCAAAGATGGTCGGCATCCCCGTGTGGAGCCACTGCTACAACAACCACGCCGCTGCCTACGATTCCGTTCGCTTTGGCTGCGAGCAGCTGATTCACGGCTTCGATATCGATGAGCGCACCATGGACCTCATGGCCGAGCAGGGCACCTTCTTCACTCCGACGATCGCCTTCCTGCCCACCTGGTACGCCACCTATCCGCCCGTCTACGTTCCCGAGCTGCACGACAAGTACGAGGGCACTCTGGTCGAGAAGGAGCTGCAGCGCAACTACGACTGCCTGCGCGAGGCCAAGAAGCGCGGCGTCGTCATGACGATCGGCTCCGACTCCTTCTCCTTCGTCACCCCGTACGGCACTTGCTCCATCGAGGAGATGTACGAGTTCGTCGACAAGATCGGCTTCACTCCGGTCGAGACCATCACCTGCGCCACCCTCAACGGTGCCAAGATGTGCCACATCGAGGACGAGACCGGTTCCATCGAGGCCGGCAAGTGCGCCGACCTGCTGGTCGTCAACGGTGACGTCGCCGCCGACATCCACGTGCTCAACACCGACAACATGGACGTCATCATGAAGGACGGCTGGATTGTCGAGGGCGGCACCTTCGGCGAGGCAAACAAGTACAGCGCCTAAGCTACCGTTCATCGATGGCTTGATGTAAAACACAGTATTTGATTGCATAATGCAATGGAGAGGGTCGCTTGCGGCCCTCTTTATTGCTATGGGGTGCGTCGGTAAGAAGGAGATGACGGTGGATCTCAATAGGCTGATTCTGGGCAAGAGCTACAACTCTACCAAGGTCTTTCGTACCGCTCAGCATGTGGTTCAAGCCATCTTGCTCGGTATTGTCGTTCCGCTGCTTATCCTGCTGCTCATCTGGGATCTAACCGATAATCCCAATCCCGTTCCGGCCGTTGTCGTCATTGCCGGCTTGGTCATGCTGTGCTTCTTCTTCTCGTACGTCTTTGTCGTTCCCGACGACCTCACATCGAGCGCAACCGACCGCACGCTCGCCATCGCTTCAAAAATATTCGCCTACACGTCGCGCGGCCTTACGCCCGAAGCTGCCCTAGGCGCCTCTAAGATCATCCTGTCCGAAACTATCGCCTCTGCCATCTGCTTTACCGACGGCAAGCAGGTGTTGGCAAGCTGGGGCGAGGGCTCGGCAAAATGCCCCGCGGGCACCCCGGTGGTGCTGCGGACTACGCTCAACGTGATCAACAGCGGTGAGCAAAGCGTGTTCTCGCGCGATGCCTCGACCGAGACAGGTGGCTACTTTCCGCGCCTGCGCGCCGGTATTGTCGCACCGCTTACCGTGCGCGGGCATTGCGTGGGCACGCTCGAGCTGTATTATCCCCGTCTGAGCAGCATCGATATGCGCCAGACGGCGCTTGCCTCGGGCTTTGCCGACCTCATTTCCACGCAGCTTGCGAGCTTTGAGCTCGAGCGCCAGGACGAGCTTACGGCCCGCGTGGAGCTGCGCGCCTTGCAATCGCAGGTCGATCCTCATTTTCTGTTTAACACCATCAGCACCATCGTGTCGCTCGTGCGTACCGAGCCGGACAAGGCCAGGTCGCTGCTGATCGACTTCTCCAACTACTACCGTCAGACGCTTTCTGATTCCGATACCCTCACAACGCTCGAGCACGAGGTGGAACAGGGCACTCGCTATATCAATCTTATGCAGGCTCGTTATGGCGACGGCCGTCTGCGCGTCTCGGTCGATATCGACTTTGAGGTGCGCGATTGCATGGTGCCGCCGTTTATCTTGCAGCCGTTGCTCGAAAACTGCATCAAGCACGCGCAGCGCGAGACCGAGCCGCTTTCTATTCATGTTAGGGCTTTCGAGACCGATGACGGTTTGGAGATCATCGTCGAGGACGATGGCATCGGTATGAGCGAAGAGGTCTGCGCGCATCTGTTTGAGCAACATCGCCTGGAGGAGCCCGAGAGCATTACCGCCGACGGCTCCGTCAAGCGAGGTTGCGGCCTGGCGCTCTTCAACGTGCTTCAGCGCATCCATTTCTTTTACGGAGAAGATTCCGGCATGCGCGTGAAGTCCCAGGAGGGCGTGGGAACGCAGGTCATCGTCGAGCTGAACGGCGAGCCGCATGAGCCTGCGCCGTTGACGGCGTAGCACGCGGTTGGATTGAGAGAAAAAGAGGGGAAGCACATATGTCCGAAGGCTGGAACATCTTGGTGGTTGATGACGAGCCTCCCATTAGGGCTGAGCTACGCTATCTGTTGGAAAAGGATACGCGTGTGGGTCAGATTGCCGAGGCGGGCAATGTCACCGAAGCCGTGGAGTCGATTCTGTCGAACAAGCCCGACGTGTTGTTTTTAGACATTACCATGCCCGGTCGCTCGGGAATTGAGCTTGCCGAGACGCTGCAGAACCTAAAGACGCCGCCGGTGGTTGTGTTTGTGACGGCGTTTGCCGAATTTGCCGCTGATGCGTATAACCTCGATGCGGTCGACTATGTCGTCAAGCCGGTCGAGGACGCACGCCTGTCAAAGGCACTCGACAAGATCGAGGCAGCCTTGGGTGCCCGTCGTGTTATCCACGCTCCGCGCCAGCCTTTGCGTCTGACGGTGGACCGCGGGGGCAAAAAGGTGTTCATTCCCGCCGCAGACGTCTGCTACTTTGAGGCGCGCGCCGATTTTTGCAACGCCATCTGCGCCGAGGGAACGTACCTGATCAATGAGTCGATCTCTTCGCTCGAGCGTCGCTTGGACTCCGAGGGCTTTATTCGCGTTCATCGCAGCTACCTGGTCAATTTGGAAGACGTGCACAATGTTGAGATTGGCTCCACGGGGTTGATGGAGCTCAGGCTCGACCGCGTGAACTCGACGGTACCGGTGTCCCGTCGTCGTGCCGCCGAGGTCAAGTCGCACCTGGGGCTTGCGTAAGAGGCTTGCGTGCCGTCGTTTACCATCGCAGGTTTGGCATGGGCGCGCGGTGGGCATAATGGGTGGCATCGAATGAAATCGAAAGGATCATTATGCCCGCGCTTATCACCCATCATCTGTTTGGCGAGGAAAGCATCGACCGTCTTCCGCAGGGCGTCATCACGTCCGATGAAGAGCGCATTGCCTTTATCTTGGGCAACCAAGGCCCCGACCCGTTTTTCTTTCACATTCTGACACCGCGTGTTTCCGACTGCACGCTGCTGGCGCAGGTCATGCATCGGTCGCGCATGTCTCGCCAGTTCGCGTGCCTACGCGACGGCGTGTCGCATCTGCTGCCGCGCGACGCCAGCTTGGGTCGTGCCTTTGCGCTGGGCCTGCTGTCTCATTACGTGCTCGACCGCAACGCCCACCCCTTTGTCTATGAGCAGCAGTTTGGCATCGTGGAGTCCGATTCAGAGCTTGAGGATTCGAGCAGTCAGGTCCATGCCGTGATCGAGAGCGACCTGGATGTACTGATGCTGCAGCTTAAACGCGATGGCGCTACGGTTGACGATTACCCGCCGGCGGGCGAGATCGTCACTACCGATCGCATCAATCGCGTGGCCGGCGTGCTGATGAGCTATGTTGCCGGACGCGTGTACGGCATTGACATTCCGGCGGGGGAGTACGGTGCTGCCGTTGCCAATATGCAGCGACTTTACCGCGCGATTGAGCCGGCCGGCTCAATCGCGCGGTAAAGTCGCT
>URBM01000018.1 GCA_900545995.1 uncultured Collinsella sp.
CTCGAGTGGTCCTCAAATGCATAACACCAGACCGCGCAAGAGCTCGTCGACCGAATGGCTCACGGGCACGCCGCTGCCCCGTCGCAAAGCCGTCATGGGCTTCATCGGGTTTGGCTTGGGTTTGGGCGTCCTTCGCCTTGCCGACTATCAAATCGTGGAAGCCGATAAGCTACGCGACCGCGCCGATGCACGTCGCTTGCTCGCGCAGACGCTATATGCCAAGCGCGGTACCATCTACGACCGTAACGGCAACGTGCTGACGTCGTCGGTCGAATGTCGCAACATCGCCGTGAATCCTCAGCTTATCGAGGACGTTGACAAGACGGTGTCAGCGCTGGTCAAAGCTACGGGAATCGATAAAAAGACCTGTCGCGAGCTCGTTGAGTCGGATGGCACCTGGGTGTATATCAAACGCCAGGTGGACGAGGACGATGTCGCGGCGCTGGAGAAGAAGAACCTGCCAGGCGTGCTCTTTGAGCAGGCCATGAAGCGCGTGTACCCCTACGGCAACCTGGCATCGCAGGTGCTTGGCGTGGTAAACGTGGACAACGACGGTCTGACGGGCCTCGAAAAACAGTACAACAAGCTTTTGACCGGAACCAACGGTTCGCTGGTGCGCGAGCGGGCGAGGGACGGTAGCTATATCGCGGGCGGCGCCTATAAAAAGGTGGCGGCGGTTGACGGCGTGGACATCGTGACGACGCTCGATGTCAATATCCAGCGTGCCGCCGAGGACGCCCTGGCCGAGGCGGTCGAAAAGACCAAGGCCAAGAATGGCTCGGCCCTGGTCACCGATCCCACGACGGGCGAGATTCTGGCGGCATGCTCGTATCCGACATATGACCAGACCGATCTGGAAAACGCCAAGACCGAGGACATGAACTTGCGCCTGGTTACCGATGCCTACGAGCCCGGCTCGGTCTTTAAGACGCTCGTGGCCGGTGCCGGCTTCGACTTGGGTGCCGTGCGTTCGAGCACGTCGTTTGAGGTGCCGGCGAGCATTAAGGTTGGCGACGACACCGTTACCGACGCCGATAAGCGCGACTACACCATGACCATGGACGTGCGCGAGATGATGCGCCGTTCGTCCAATGTGGGCTTTGTCCTGGTGGGACGCAAGATCGGTGCCGATGATTTTGCCACCTATGTGGACAAGTGGGGTATCGGTCATAGCTCCGGTGTCGATTTTCCGGGTGAGAGCCTGGGCATCGTCAAGGAGCGCGACCAGTACGACGGCGCCACGCTGGGCTCGATGAGCTTTGGCCAGGCGCTGTCCGTCTCGCCGATTGAGGTCGCACGTGCCGTGGGCGGCATCGCGAACGGCGGCGTGATGATGACTCCGCACTTCTATAAGTCCAGCAAGGGCGATGAGAAGGACTGGGGCGAAGGCGAGCGCGCGATTTCGGAGGACGCTGCCGCCCAGGTGACATCGTGCATGCAGACGGTCGTGTCCGAAGGCACGGGCGTTGGCGGTGCGGTCGATGGCTATGACGTGGCGGGCAAGACCGGTACGGCCGAGCGTGCTGACGAGAACGGCGGTTACCTCAAGGAGAACTACATGTCGTCCTTTATGGGCTTTGCGCCGGCACAATCGCCCAAGGTGCTGTGCTATATCACACTCGATGGAACGCCGAGCGGCTCGGATGCCGCCGCGGTGCCATTCCAGTCCATTATGGCCAACGCGCTCGACGTGCTGGGTATCCCGCGCACGAAGTAGGGGGTTACAATCTTGAGCGTGGTCTGCCGTTTGATCTGAAGGGTGTTCACATGCCCTGCACCACGCGCGCATGGCACTGGGATACAATACGCCGATAGCATTATTAGGTTTACAGGGGAGCTGCAATGATAGAGATCGCCGTCAACAACCTCGCGGCCTCAACGGGGGCCCGAACCGTGACGGAAGAAGTCGACCGGGTATGCCGCGGGTGCGTTATCGACTCGCGTCAGGTCGAGGAGGGGACGATCTTTGTCGCCTTCCCCGGCGAAAAGGTCGACGGCAATGATTTTGCCTCCCGTGCCATCGAGTCGGGTGCCGGTGCCGTCGTGATGACGCGCGAGCCCGATGCCGAGCTGGTTTCGTTGGCGCAGGATAAGGGATGCGCCATCTTGCTGACCGACGACCCCGTGGAGTTCTTGCTGCGCCTGGCGCACGTATATCGCTTGGAGCTTGGCTGCCTGGTCGTCGGCATTACCGGTTCGATTGGCAAGACGACGACCAAGGACGTGCTCGCCGCCGTGCTCGCCAAGCGTTATCGCGTCTGGGCCACGAAGGGCAATTTCAACAACTTGATCGGCATGCCGCTCACGGTGCTTTCCGCTCCGGCCGATACCGAGGTCCTGGTGCTCGAGATGGGCATGAACCATTTTCATGAGATTGAGCGCCTGTCCCAGTCTGCCAACCCCAATCTTGCCATCGTGAGCAAGATCGGAACCTCCCACATCGGTATCCTGGGCAGCCGCGAGAACATCGCTCGCGCCAAGTCCGAGATTGTCCAGGGCATGTGCGCCGCCGGCGACTTCTCGCCGTTGCTGGTTTTGGGCGGCGAGGACGACTTTACGCCGTTCATTCGCGATACGTTCGCCCAGCCTGCGGGTATTGACGTGATGCTGGCCGGTGTCTCGGACGACGACGAGGTCCGCGCGCGCGACATTCGCGTCGACGACGAGGGCCATCCGGTCTTTACGCTCGACTTTGGTCAGGGCGACACGGTCGATACCATGTTGGCTATTCCCGGTGTGCAGTCCGTGCCCAATGCCGTCAAGGCCGCCGCGGTCGCCTATCGTCTTGGCGTGACGCCCGAGCAGATCGATGCTGCCTTTAGGGGCCTTACGATCACCGGTCACCGTCAGGAGATCAAGCGCGCCAAGAGCGGAGCACGCATCATCGACGACTCCTATAACGCCAGTGCCGAGTCTATGGCTGCCGGCCTCGATTTGCTGTGCTCGCTCATCTGTGACGGTTCGCGCATGGCGATCTTGGGCGAGATGGGCGAGATGGGCGACGAGGCTCCCCGCATGCATGAGCTCGTGGGAGCCTATGCCGCCGCCAAGAAGCTCGACATGCTCGCGTGCGTTGGCGGCGAGCTGGCTCAGCTCATGGCCGATGCCGCACGTATGATGGGTATGGATGAGGACCGCATCCAGGTATTCTCCGATTATCAGCAGGTGCTCGACCGCATGGGCGGCGCGCTTGAAAATCATGATGTTGTACTGGTCAAGGGTTCCCGTTTTGTTGAGCTCGACCGCTTTGTGGAAGGTGTGTGCTAGCCCATGTTCGGCAATCCCTCGTATCCTACGTATCAGGCCTTTTTGGGACTTGGCATCGCTGCCGCCATTGCGTTGCTGCTTATGCCGTGGTGGATCAAGCTGCTGAAGGTCGAGGGTATCGGCCAGCAGGTCCGAGCCGACGGCCCCAAGCGTCATTTGATTAAACAGGGTACGCCGACCATGGGCGGTGTCATCATCCTTGTCGCGATCTCGCTGACCTGCCTGCTGATGGGCAAGCTCACCACCGAGCTCGTGCTCGTGCTGCTTGCCACGCTGGCCACCGGCGTTCTGGGTCTCATCGACGACCTGACCTCCGTCACGCATGGTCGCTCGCTCGGCCTGACGCCTCACGCCAAGATGATCGGCCTGACCATCATCTGCGTCACTTTTACCGTGCTCGCCGTCAATTGGTGCGGCGTCGCCCCCGAGATTCGTTTTCCCGGCGGCCTGACGATTGACCTCGGTGTTCTTTCGACCACCATCTGCGGCCTTTCGTTCCCGTGGCTCTACATTGTATTTTGCTGGCTGATGATCGCTGGTCTTTCCAATGCCGTGAACCTGACCGATGGTCTGGACGGCCTTGCCGGCGGCACTTCCATGATCGCCATGCTCGCCATGGCCGCCATGGCGTTTTTGCACGGTGACGTGAACCTGTCCATCTTCTGCACGGCGTGCGCCGGTGCCTGCCTGGGCTTTTTGTGGTTCAACTGCTACCCGGCGAGCATCTTTATGGGCGATACCGGCTCGCTTGCCCTGGGTGCCGCTTTTGCCTGCACCTCCATCATTACCAACACCGAAGTCGTTTCCCTCATCATCGGCGGCCTGTTTATCGTCGAGACTCTGTCGGTCATGATCCAGGTCGTCTATTTCCACTTTACGCACAAGCGCGTCTTCCTTATGGCGCCCATCCATCATCATTTCGAAAAGAAGGGCTGGGCCGAGACCAAGGTCGTTATCCGTTTTTGGATTATCGCCGCGGCCTTTGGCGCCGTTGGCCTCGCCCTGTTCTTCCAGTTGGGATAGTGGTCTTTCATGCCTCTTGCTGATGTCTTTAGCCTGCTTGTTTTGGGGCAGGGTAAATCCGGTCTCGATGTCGCCCGTTGGGCGTTGGCTCATCCCGAGCGCGTGAGCGCCACGACCGTGTATGGCGGCGGTACCTCCGAGCCCAATGACGCCACACGTGCGCTTGAGGCGCAGGGCGCGTCGTTTGTCTACGGCACCGAGCAGGTCGAGGGTGCCTATGACGTGTGCGTGACATGCCCGGGTATCTCGGAGTTCTCGACTTTCTTTAAGGCCGGGCGTGAGCATGCCGCTCAGATTATGGGCGAGCCCGAGTTTGCCTATCGCCTGTCTCCCCAAAATTGGATCGCCATCACGGGCACCAACGGCAAGACAACTACCACGTCGCTGACCGATTATCTGCTCAAGGCCGCCGGTGAAGCCAGCGTGGCCGTCGGCAATATCGGTGAGCCGCCGGTGAACGAGATCGACGGCCGCGCACACAATGAGTGGTTTGTGGCCGAGCTGTCGAGTTATCAGATTGCTACGACAGCCGAGCTTCATCCTCGCGTGGCGGTGCTGCTCAACATCACGCCCGACCACCTGGGCTGGCACAAGAGCCACAAGAACTATGCGCTTGCCAAGATCAAGTTGTTCGAGAATATGGTCGATGACGACCTCGTGGTTATCGACGTTGAGGATGCCGGCATCCATGAGTTCGATGAGTACATCTACACACCGGGTCGCCGCATCTGCAAGGTCGCTTTTGACGAGCCCGAGGGTGCAGACGCCGCCTTTGTGCGCGATGGCAAGATGGTCGTGCGCCTGAAGGGCGTCGAGACTCAGCTTGTCGCCACGTCCGAGCTCAAGATCTCGGGCCATCACAATGTCATTAATGCCCTATGTGCCGCCACGGCTGCTCTGGCCGTCGGTGCCGATCCCGAGGGCGTTTGCCGCGGTTTGGCATCGTTCCAGCCACTCGAACACCGCGTGGAACCCTGCGGCGAGATCGATGGCGTGCGCTACGTCAACGATTCCAAGGCAACGAACACCGATGCGGTCGAAAAGGCCCTGACGGCATTTCCCGATGACGACGTGATCTTGCTGCTCGGCGGCCACGATAAGGGCACGCCGCTCACGGACTTCGCGCGCGTCGTTATGGACAACGTGCGCTCGGTCGTTTGCTTTGGCGATGCGCGCGAGCGCTTTACCGCCGCTATGGACGAGGCCGATGTCGATGGTGACGTGGATATCGCCCAGGCCGATGATCTGCGCGATGCCGTTGACGTTGCCCGCTCGCTCTCGAGCCGCGGCGACGTGATCCTGCTTTCGCCCGCTTGCTCTTCGTTCGACGAGTTCTCGGGCTACGAGGAGCGCGGCCGCGTGTTTAAGGACTACGTGGCCCAGCTTGCCGCGGCAGCGAAATCGCAAACGGAATAGGGGTTGCCGGTGAGAGAGGAGAGCCCCCGAAGTGATATGAGGAGGCCCGACTCGGACCGTGCTTCCTCGCTGCGTAGCACGCCGCGTTCCGGACGCGGCGGGCAGACGTTCGGTGAGCGCTATATTGCCGGCGTCCCCGCCCGCATCATGCGCCCTCGTTTGATATTTATGGCTTGCCTGTTTAGCTTGGTTTGCTTTGGCTTGCTGATGGTGTACTCGGCATCTTCGGTCGAGGCGCTGCACGAGAATGGTACGGCGACGTTTTTCCTGTTTCGACAGGCCGCGTTTGCCGGAGTTGGCGTGCTGGCCATGGTTGCCATCGTGCGCGTCTTGCCGGACAGTTGGTTTGGGGAAGACGTGCTCAGGATCTTTCTCATGGGCATGATAGGGCTACTGGTTCTGGTGTTCTTTATGGGTAGCGGCAGTCGTGGAGCCACGCGTTGGCTCAACATCGCCGGTATTCAGTTCCAGCCGTCTGAGTTTTTAAAGCCGTTCGCCATCGCGTATTCGGCAATCATGCTCGACCGCATCTTTTCGCCCGGCGGCAACATCAACGAGTTTCTTCGCAAGATGGGTGTCTACCTGGGCATTTCGCTCTTTCTGATTTTTGTTCAGCCCGATTTTGGCACCGTTCTGATCATCTTGCTGACCCTCATGTGCATGGCGTTGTTTGCGGGATTGGACCCCAAATATATCGTTTGGACGGTCGTTGCCGGCATCGCCGTCATTGCGATCGCCCTTATCGCCGAGCCGTATCGTATGACGCGTGTCGAGGTTGCTTGGAATCCTTGGGCAGACGAATATGGTGATGGCTATCAGGCCACGCTTGCCATTATGGCGTTTGCCTCGGGCGGCCTGTTCGGTCGCGGTATCGGTAACTCCACCATGAAGTACTCGTATTTGCCCGAGGCGCATAACGACTACATCTTGGCTATTATCGGCGAGGAAGTTGGCTTTATCGGAACCGTGCTGTTCTTCTTGGTGTTCGCGATGCTGATCTACTCGGCGTTTCGTATTGCCGAGCAGGCGACCGACCGTCGCGGAGCACTTATGGCATCGGGTTCCGCGGTCATCCTTGCGGTGCAGTTTTTGATCAACGCGCTGGGCATTCTCAATGTGTTTCCCATGACGGGCAAGCCGCTGCCGTTTATTAGCTACGGTGGCTCGTCGATTATTGTGTCGCTTATGCTCGCCGGTCTGATCCTGCGCGTTTCGTATGAGAGCGCCCGTCGCGATGAGTACGACCGTCGCCGCGAGAGCTTTGCCGTTATGGATGAGAGTACCGCCGGCGTGCCCCACGTGCGCGGCGAGCGATCTTCGCGTAACGGCTTTACCGTTCTGGATGGCTCTGCGACCGAGCCGGTAGCCCGTCCGCGTCAGCGAACGGCGCCGCAAGGTCGTCCGCAGCGCCCCACTCCTCGCAATGCGGGCGGCGGATATAATCGAATCGATTTGAATTCGGACCCGTCGGCGCGTTTGCGCACCGATGACCAGGGACCGCGTGTACGAAGGGATTACCATGACCGATAAGATGACCGTTGCTATTGCAGCCGGCGGCACGGCAGGACATATCAACCCCGCGCTCGCCTTGGCCGAGGAGCTGCGTGACCGCGGTCATCACGTTGTGTTCGTGGGCCAGTCGCGCAAGCTCGAGGGTCGTCTGGTTCCCGAGGCCGGATTCGATTTTGTGCCCATCACGGTCACGGGCTTCGATCGCTCCCGTCCCTGGACGGCGCTGACCTCGCTGTGGCGCGTCAACAAGGCGAAGCGTGCGCTTGCCAGTCACTTCTCAAAGGTCGGTAAGCCCGATGCCGCTATCGGCTTTGGTGCTTACGTTGAGGTCCCGCTGCTGGGTTGGTGCAAGGGCGCCGGCGTTCCGTATCTGCTGCACGAGCAGAACTCTGTTCCGGGTCTGGCCAATAAGATGATGAACTCACATGCCGCCCGCGTGTGCATTTCGGTACCTGCGGCCCGCGCGGTCTTTGAGCGTGAGGGCGACCCCGACCATGTGCTCATGACGGGCAATCCTGTGCGTCGTTCGGTGATCGAGGGCGATCGCGCCCGCGGTCGCAAGACGCTCGGTGTGCCCGAGGACGCGACGCTTCTGCTCGTCTTTGGTGGTTCGCTCGGTGCCCAGCATCTCAACGAGCGCGTTGCCTCGCTCAAGAGTGAGCTGCTGACCCGCGAGAATCTCTACGTTTTGCATTCGACGGGTGCCGACGGCTTTGAGGAGACCGAGCGCGCTTTGGCGCTGACGCCCGAGGAGGCGAAGCGCTATCGAGTCCAGCCCTACATCGACAACATGGGCGATATGCTGGCTGCGGCCGATTTGGTGCTCTCGCGTTCCGGTGCCTCGAGCGTGGCCGAGATCGCCGCGCTTGCCGTGCCCTCGGTACTCGTGCCGTACCCGCACGCCACGGCCGACCACCAGACCACGAATGCGCGTTACCTGGTCGATGCCGGTGCCGGCGTGCTATGCGCCGATGCCGATATCGACGCCCCTGCCTTTGCCGACGAGCTGCTGCACCTGATCGATGACGCTGCGGCGCGTGATGCGATGCGTCAGGCGGCGCGTGGCTTGGCCCAGGACCGTGCCGCCGCACTTTTGGCCGATGTGGTAGAGGGATTGCGTTAGTTAGACGGGATATCGCCGGTCGCCCTCGCGCGGATGCGGTAGGTGCGGTACAGTTAATGGGTTACAGGCAGTGTTTACGCAAGGAGTACACGAGCACATGGCTGATTCCCAGACTGCAACCTCCGCGCCCGAGTTCAAGAGCGCCCATTTTATCGGTATCGGTGGCGCCGGCATGAGCGGCATCGCCCTCGTCCTGCACGAGCGCGGTTATACCGTTACCGGCTCCGACCTTAAGACGTCGCGCTATATTCGCCAGCTTACCCGCGCCGGCGTGAAGGTCCACGTGGGCCATGAGGCTGCGACGATCGACGAGGTCAAGCCCGACGTGGTTGTGGTCTCCACCGCTATTCCCGAGTCCAACCCCGAGCTCGTGCGTGCACGCGAGCTGGGTATTCCCGTGTGGCCCCGCGCCAAGATGCTCTCGGCTCTGGGCCACGGCTACACCACCGTCGCCGTTGCCGGCACGCACGGCAAGACCACGACGTCTTCGATGTGCGCCACGATGCTCGATCGCATGGGTCTGGACCCCAGTTTTTTGATCGGCGGCATCGTCGAGGGCTACGACACCAACGGCAAGAACGGCTCGGGTGACTACTTTGTCGCCGAGGCCGACGAGTCCGATAGCTCGTTCCTGTTCCTGAACCCCAACGTGGTCATCGTGACCAACGTCGAGGCCGACCATCTCGATCACTACTCGGGTATCGAGGAGATCGAGGCCACCTTTGCCAAGTTTATGGGTCTGGTGGGCGAGGACGGCACCGTCATTGTTTGCGGCGAGGACCCGCATCTGGTCGAGCTCGCCAAGTCGACGGGCCGTCATGTGCTTTCCTATGGCTTTGCCGAGAACAACGACATCGTCTGCGTACATCCGGATGTCAAGGGCATCCAGAGCGACTTTATCGTTCGCTTTGAGGACGGCACCGAGCACGCTGTCGAGATCAAGAGCAACCCCGGTCGTCACAACATGCTCAACGCCACGGCCGTCTTGACCGTCGCCCATGTCCTTGGCCTCGATATCGACGCCGCCGCTAAGGCACTTTCGAGTTTTGAGGGCGTCCGCCGTCGCTTTACCCACGTGGGCGATATCGACGGCATCACGGTGGTTGACGATTACGGCCATCATCCCACCGAGATCAAGGCGACGCTCGCTGCTGCCTCCTCGCTGGGCTACAAACATGTCGACGTCGTGTTCCAGCCGCACCGCTATTCGCGCCTGCAGGCTCTGTGCGATGACTTTGCCGATGCCTTTGCCAACGCCGATAAGCTGCTGCTGATCGATGTGTTCTCCGCCGGCGAGATGCCGATTCCGGGCGTTACCTCCAAGATGCTCGCAGATACCGTTCGCGCCAAGCACCCCGGCAAGGAGGTCGTGTACTGCTCCAGTCGTCTTGAGCTCAACCAGGAGCTTGAGAAGCTCGTGGGCGAGGGCGACCTGCTACTCACCATGGGTGCAGGTGACGTCACGACCGTCGGCCCCGAGTTCATCGAGTATCTGACTGCCAAGAAAGACGCTTAACCTCCATGGGTCTGTTTAACGCCGTCATGGCGCTTTCGGGCATGATCGACACGGACGTGGTCGAGGACGAACGTCTTGCACGCCATACAAGCTATCGTATCGGCGGCAAGGCCGACCTCTTTGTGACGTGCCATAGCTACCATGCCCTGCGTCGCGCCGTGGCGGTGCTTGACCGCGAGCAGGTGCCGTGGGTGATTATCGGTAAGGGGTCCAACCTGTTGGTTGCCGATGCCGGTTATCGCGGCGCCGTTATTTCGCTGGGACGTGAGTTTCAGCGCACGGTTGTTGCCGAGGACGGCTGCACGCTGACCGTTGGTGCGGGCGTGATGTTCGCGCGTTTGGTCAACGACGCCTTGTCGCGCGGGCTTTCGGGCCTTGAGTTCGCGGTCGGTATTCCCGGTTCGGTCGGCGGCGCCGTGTCCATGAACGCAGGTACGCGGAACGAGTGGATCGGTTCCCTTATCGAGGACGTGGTCACGTTTGATCCGGCGTCCGGTATTAAGCACTATGCAGGGTCCGAGATCGCTTGGGGGTATCGCGAGTGCAGCTTGCCGCGTAATGAGATCATTCTCGAGTGCGTGCTTAAACTCAAGCCCGCGCCCAAGGCCGACATTCGCGAGCGCATGGAGCGGTACCTGACGCGCCGCAAGCGCACGCAGCCCATGGGCCGTGCATCCTGCGGATCGGTCTTTCGCAACCCGCCCGGTGCAAGCGTGGGCAAGTTGATTGAGGATTGTGGATTAAAGGGTTTTTCGGTTGGCGGTGCGGAAGTTTCGCCCGTACACGCTAATTTTATCGTTAATAACGGAACCGCCTCGGCCGATGACGTGGCCGCGGTTATCAGGCATGTGCACGGAAAGGTGAGGGAGGCGTATGGCATCGAGCTCAGACCGGAAGTTAAATTCCTCGGCTTCTAGAGCATCGAAACCAACCTTCCGCCGCGCCGGAGGGCGTTCCGGCGCACCTGCCCAGCCTCAACATAAGCCCGCCATGCCCTCCAAGTCTGTTGGGCCCGTTCGTCCTGCCAAGCGCCCGGTCGTCGGCTCGCAGCTGGGGGGACGCCCCGCTTCTAAAAAGACGAGTCGTCCGGCTCCGCGTCCTTCGGTGACGCCCAAGCCGGCGATGGGCACCAAGACCTCCCGACCCATGGCGACGCCCAAGCCTTCGCTGGGAGCTCGTGCGCCGCATGCCGGCCGTACGTTGGCTGGCGCTAAGCCGCGTTCACTGACATCGGTACCCGCCGCCAAGGCGTCTTCGGCAAAAAGGGGCATCAATCCTCTGTCATCGCTGGGTGCCATGGCAAGCAAGACGACCGACGCTGCTTCCGCCATGAAGGGTAAAGGCAAGATCGCGGGCGGCATCCTGGCAGCCGTGGCCGTACTTGCCATTGTTGCCATCGTCGTCATCAACTCCGGCCTGTTCGCCGCCACCGATATTCAGATTCATGGCAGCGAGCATGTGACCAAGCACGACGCCATGCAGCTCATCAGTCTTCCCGAGAACACGTCGCTCTTTAACGTGGATTCCGATCAGATTACCGAGGGCCTCAAGCAAAACCCGTGGGTCTCGGGCGTGGATGTCCAGCGTCAGTTTCCCCATACGCTTATCATCACGCCGACGGAGCGTAAAGTTACCGCCATTGCGTATATCAGCTCCGACGACCTTGCCTGGGCTATCGGAGACGATGACACCTGGATCGCTCCGCTGTCGACGTCTGTCGAGGTGGATGACCAGGGGAACGTCATTACATCGGGGGAGGGTGCCAACACCCTGACCGGCATCGATGCGGCCCTGGCGCTTGCCAAGCACTACGGCGCCGTGCTGTTGACTGACGTCTCGGCCGATGTCGCACCGGTTTCGGGTCGGGCGGTGAGCTCCAAGGCCGTCAAGGCCGGTCTGGATTACGCACGCGGTTTTTCGAGCGAGTTCTTGGGCCAGGTGAAGGATATTTCCACGCCTTCCGTTGAGGCTATCTCGGCAAATCTCGACAACGGCGTCGAGGTGTCGCTGGGCGATTCGGATGATATCGCCAAGAAAGAACGCATCGTGACCAAGCTGCTTTCGCAGGTAGAGGGCGTAACCTATATCAATGTGCGCTCTCCAGGCAACTACACGTTTAGGAACGCACCGACCGCCTAGCATCCTAAACGGCTTTGTTGAGGGGCCATACCACGCCGTTTATCTGGTTTGTTTGGTTTTCACGGTCAATTATTTGACTGATACGTTCATAATGTGCAAACATAATACGGTTTACCTTTGCATTTACTTTCAACCTGAAGGTTAATGTGCGCAGGGGTCAACCCATGCTATGGCTATAACCTTTGTTCGGAGGACCGACATGCACGAGACAGAGATCAACAACTACCTTGCCGTCATTAAGGTGGTCGGCGTCGGCGGCGGCGGTACCAACGCGGTCAATCGAATGATCGAAGAGGGCATCCGCGGCGTCGAGTTTGTTGCCATCAACACCGATGCTCAGGCACTCGCGATCTCTGATGCCGATATCAAGGTGCACATCGGCACCGACCTTACCCGCGGCCTGGGCGCCGGCGCCAACCCCGAGGTTGGTCGCAAGGCTGCCGATGAGTCCCGCGACGATATCGCCGAGGCGCTCGCTGGCGCCGATATGGTGTTCATCACCTGCGGCGAGGGCGGTGGTACCGGTACCGGCGCCGCTCCCATCGTTGCCGATATCGCAATGAACGAGGTCGGCGCGCTGACCGTCGCCGTCGTGACCAAGCCCTTCACCTTCGAGGGTCGCAAGCGCAAGAAGAGCGCCGAGGAGGGCATCAAGACCCTCTCCGATTGCGTCGACACCATGATCGTTATCCCTAACGACAAGCTGCTCGACATCGCCGAGAAGAAGACCACGATGCTCGAGGCCTTCGCAATTGCCGATGGCGTCCTTTCCCAGGGCACCCAGGGCATCACCGACCTCATCACCGTCCCGGGTATCATCAACCTGGACTTCGCCGATGTTAAGACCATCATGAAGCAGGCCGGTACCGCCATGATGGGTATCGGTACCGCTTCTGGGGATACCCGTGCCGTCGACGCTGCCCAGCAGGCCATCTCCAGTCCGCTGCTCGAGAGCTCCATCGATGGCGCCACGCGTGTCCTGCTTTCCATCGCCGGCTCCAAGGACCTGGGCATTCAGGAGATCAGCGACGCCGCCGACGTTGTCGCCAATGCCGTCGACCCCGAGGCCAACATCATCTTTGGTACCGTTGTTGACGAGTCCCTGGGCGACCAGGTGCGCATCACCGTTATCGCTACGGGCTTCTCCGACTCCAACGTCAACCGTCAGGACGAGCTCTTCGCTGCTCAGCAGTCCCAGAGCAAGGCCGCTGCTTCCGCTGAGCCGCAGCGCACCGCTCCGGCTGCCAGCCCCGCTCAGGCTGCCCCGACTCGCAACGTCGGCGGTACCGAGCTGCCCAACTTTGGCAACGATCAGTTTGAGCTTCCCGACTTCCTTAAGCGCGGCAGCTTCTAAGTCGTTCTTCGCATTGTTTTGCACAGGGGCGCGTCCGTATGGATGCGCCCTTTTTGTTTCTCGTTTGTAAACGAAAGCCTCCAATCTCCTTACGTTCCCTTTACGTTTGGTCCCTACCGCTGCGGGTATCCTTTTAAAGAAGTATGACAGCCGTATAAACACGGACTGCGCGGCGACGCCGCGGTACTTGTTGTAATAGGAGGCTTTAGTATGGCAGCACGTGCGGACAACGTTTCGCGTGTCGACCATGATGGAGTTACGTTGGTGGAGGGTTCGACGACCGATGTTCGTTTTGCCTTTACCGAGCGCACCGGCGGTGTTTCCGAAGATGCGTACTCCTCACTCAATCTGGGCTCGCATGTAGGCGATGACCCCTTTGCCGTTCAAGAAAATCGTCGTCGAGCGCTCGAAGCCATGGACGCCGCTGAGTGCGAGCATAATCTGCTCGTGCCCAATCAAGTACATGGTGACCACGTCGTGACGGTGACCTCGAACGGTGCCGACGATCTCGAGAACATTCGTGAGCAGATTGCCGAGGGCTGTGATGCCCTCGTCTGTACGGCCCATGAGGTGCCCGTGATGCTCTGCTTTGCCGATTGTGTTCCCGTGGTGCTGGTGGCTCCCGGCGGCTTTGCCGTGGTGCATTCTGGCTGGAAGGGCACGATTGCGCGTATTTCCGCCAAAGCCTGCCAGGCGCTTTGTGAGGCGGCTGACTGCACGCCGGAGGACATCTCTGCCTATATTGGGCCCCATATCCTGGGCGACGAGTATGAGGTGTCCCAAGAACTTATGGATCGCTTTGCTGCCGAGTTCTCGTGCATCGATGCTACTGCTTCTCGCATGCTCGATCTTTCCGCCGCCATTCGCGAGGCGCTGGTGGATGCCGGTGTCGATGTGAACGGCATTGTGGACACCAAACTTTCCACCGTTCGTCAGAACGACCGCTTTTATTCCTACCGCAACGAGGGCGGCACCTGTGGGCGCCATGCTGCGATCGGCGTGATGCTATGAGAAAGATCGCATCGGTCCTGAGTGCAGCAGTGCTCACGCTCACGCTGTGCGCCTGCTCCTCGGGATCTTCTACCTCTTCCATCACCGTTGCCGGCTCTACGACGTGCCTTCCCATTGCCGAGATCGCGGCCGAGGGCTTTAAAGAGGAGACCGGCATCGACGTGCTCGTCTCCGGCCTTGGCTCATCTGCTGGCATCGAAGCTGTTAGCGCCGGCACCGCCGACATCGCTAGTTCGTCTCGTGGCCTCAATGCCGACGAGCAGGATTTGGGCCTGACCCCGATCGTAATCGCACACGACGGCATTGCAGTCATCGTGAACGACGACAACCCTGTCGACAATCTCTCGACCGAGCAGCTCCGCGATATTTACGCCGGCAAGATCACCAACTGGAAAGAAGTCGGCGGAGAGGACCTGAAGATTCAGGTTATCAACCGCGACGAGGCGTCCGGTACGCGCGAGGCCTTCCGCACTATCGTGATGGACGGCACGCCGTTCGATCGCCGCTCGGCTGTTCTTTCGGGTACGGGTCAGGTACGCGATGTCGTGTCCCGCTCGCGTGGCGCTATTGGCTACATCTCGCTGGGTTTTGTCGAGAGCCTCAACGCTAAGACCTCGGTCAAGGCCGTTTCGGTCAACCATGTCGAGGCATCCGAGAAGACGGTCGCAAGTGGCGGCTATCCCATCTCGCGTGACCTTTACTTCTTTGTGAAGGGGACGCCTTCGCAGCAGGCGCAGGATTACATCGACTATGTGACGTCCGAAAAGATGGACAAGCAGATTCGCGAGGCGGGCTTTATTCCCGTCACCAACGACGGAAAGGGGAGTGAGTAGCGTGGAAGCACAGGAAACCCCCCAGATTGAGCAGGAGACCCGGGTGCCCAAAAAGCGTGAGTTGGCGTTGGTGTCGCGCAGCACCTATCTTAAGGAGAAGGCGCTGCAGTGGATCTTCTTTGCCTGCGCGTTCTTGGCGGTCGTCACCGTCATCCTGATTTTTGTCTTTACCACGTACTCGGCGCTGCCGGTCTTTACCGACATCGGCCTGGCGGACTTCTTTAGCTTTACATGGGCACCCTCTGAGGGCCACTACGGCATTATGTCGCTGCTGGCGGGTTCTGGTCTGGTGACTGTCGGTGCGCTCGCCATGGGTGTGCCCCTGGGTGTGGGCACGGCTGTGTATCTGGTCGAGATCGCCAGCAAGCGCGTGCGCAGGCTCATCAGCCCCGCCGTCGACCTGCTGGCGGGCATCCCCTCCATCATCTACGGCTTCTTTGGCATGGTCATCATCCGTCCGTTTATCGCGCAGCTGACCGGCGGTCTTGGCTTTGGCGCGCTGACGGCGTGGTTCGTGCTCGCCATCATGATTGTTCCCACCATCACCACGCTCACCATCGATGCCCTCAATTCCATTCCCATGGGCTTTCGCGAGGCATCCTATGCCATGGGTGCCACCAAGTGGCAGACCATCTACAAAGTCGTGCTGCCTGCAGCCAAGTTGGGTATCGTCGATGCGATTGTCTTGGGCATGGGTCGCGCCATCGGTGAGACCATGGCCGTGCTCATGGTCGTGGGCAACGCCCCGGTCATTCCGGATAGCATCTCGAGCCCTATCTCAACGCTCACGAGTCAGATCGCGCTCGATATGAGTTATTCCTCGGGCCTGCACCGCTCGGCTCTGTTTGGCATGGGCGTTGTCCTGTTTATCATCTCCGCTGCACTGGTGGGTATCGTCCGCCTGATTTCCAAGAAGAGGGGGTAGGCTATGTCCGATTCCGTTGACACGACGGTCGATACGACCTCGTCGCGCGAGCGCATCAAGCGTGCCCTTTCCCATGGCAAGAAGGGCCGCATCAACAAGGACCTCTCCAACAAGATCATGCTCGGCGTGTTTCGCGCCGCGGCCTATATCACCACGCTGGTGCTGATCGCCATCATCGCCTACGTGGTCATCAACGGCCTGCCGCATATCTCGCTCGACTTTATCTTTGGCTGGCCGCAGGGCGTCAACGCCGAAGGCGGCATTTGGCCCACGATCGTCTCGACCATCTACGTGACGGCGCTCGCCATGCTCATCTGCACGCCGGTTGCCGTCCTGGCTGCGGTCTATCTGGCCGAATATGCCAAGCAGGGCAAGATTGTCGACATCATTCGCTATGCTGCCGATGCCTTGGCCTCGGTACCCTCCATCGTTATGGGCCTCTTTGGCTACGCCTTTTTTGTCGAGGCTATGGGCCTGGGCCTTTCGATGGTCTCGGCCGCTCTGGCGCTCGCGCTCTTGATGCTTCCCATCGTCATGCGCACCACCGAAGAAGCCATTCGCGCCGTTCCGCGCTATATCCGTTGGGGCGCGTACGGCCTGGGCGCTACCAAGTGGCAGGTCGTCTCCAAGATCGTGCTTCCTTCGGCCTTTGGCCGCATTGCCACGGGCATCGTCCTTGCCATCGGCCGTGCCATCGGCGAGACCGCCGTGGTGCTCTACACCATGGGCCAGGCCATCAATCTACCTATTTCGCCGCTCGATTCCGGTCGTCCCATGACCGTTCACCTGTACCTGCTTGCCAACGACGGCATCAACATGAACGCAGCCTACGGCACCGCGCTCTTGCTGATGGTGATCATTTTGGCCTTCAACCTGTTTGCGCGCTTCCTGTCGCGCAAGCGTCGCTAGTTAAGGAGTCCCATGTCCGTTTATCAGTCCGCTCCCGCGTTGGAGCAAGCGGCCATTACGGCCAAGGATTTCAACTTTTGGTACGGTGACTTTCATGCGCTGACGGGGCTTGACCTCAACATCGCCAAAAACGCCATCACCTCCTTCATTGGCCCTTCGGGCTGCGGCAAGTCGACGTTTTTGCGCTGCATCAACCGCATGAATGACCTGATTGAGGGCACGCGCGTCGAGGGCACCATGACGCTCGACGGCAACGATATCTATGCCGAGGGTGTCGATCCGGTCGATCTCCGTCGTCGCGTGGGCATGATCTTTCAGCAGCCCAACCCGTTTCCCAAATCCATCTACGAGAATGTCGCCTTTGGCCCTCGTCTGCAGGGCGTGACTAGCAAAAGCGACCTCGATGACATCGTGGAAGAATCGCTCAAGCGCGCCAACCTCTGGAAAGAGGTATCCAATCAGCTCAACAAGGATGGTTTGGCGCTCTCGGGCGGTCAGCAGCAGCGTCTGTGCATCGCGCGCGTGCTTGCGGTGCAACCCGATGTCCTCCTGATGGACGAGCCCTGCTCCGCCATCGACCCCACGTCCGTCTCTAAGGTCGAGGATCTGATGGCCGAGCTGGCGCCCGAGATGACGATCATCATCGTCACGCATTCAATGCAGCAGGCAGCTCGTATTAGCGACTACACCGCATTCTTCTTGCAGGAAGTTGCCGGCGAGCCCGCCACGCTCATCGAGTATGGTCAAACCGACGCGATCTTCACCAGTCCGGTGGACTCGCGGACGGAAGACTATATCACCGGCCGCTTTGGCTGATCGGTGCGACTAGTCCCAAGCTGATCGGACCTGGTCCGGTGTATATTCACTGTGCGGGCGGCATGACCGCACCCAACTGATTGGAGTGAACCATGCGCAAACTGTTTTCCCGTCAGCTCGTCGAGGCCCGTCACGAGATGCTGAGCATCTATGAGGCCGTCGATCTGGCCCTCCACGATGCCGTTAAGGCCTATGTGACCGACGACCGCAAGCTCGCCACCAAGACCAAGAAGCGCACGCTTTCGATTGACGCGCGCTGCGCTAACCTGGAGGCCGTGTGCTACAACCTGATCGCCACGCAGTCACCGGTCGCCTCCGACTTCCGCTTGCTGCAGACGATTATCTACGTCGACTTTAACCTGCAGCGCATGACCGATAAGGTTCGCCAGATCTGCCGCGCCACGCGTCATATGATCAAGGCCGACATCTCGCTGCCCCAGGAGCTCGTCGGTACGGTCGAGGCCGAGGCTGAGGCCGTCTACCAGGTGCTGGGCTCTTCGCTTTCTGCGCTCGTCACTAACGACATGTCCATCATCTGCAGCCTGGCCGTCGAGGACGAGCCGGTGCATGCGGCGTACGAGAAGTTCTTCCGCACCTTTAACCGCATGGACACGGGCGATTTTATGGACGACGACAGCAACTATGACGACCTGCGCCGCGCCATCATGGTTTCGCGCTACCTCGATCGCATCGCCTCGATTTCCATCGATGCCGCCTGCCGCCTGACCTTCCTGTTGACTGGTCAGCGCATGAATGCCGGCGATATCGCCCGCACTGATGAGGATGAGCTCGAGAGCATGCGCGTGCCTTCGGGCGAGGGTGTTATCATGAGGCCCGCCGTCGACGCTCGCTACGTTGCCAAGGTGCCCGCTAACGAGGTCAGCGAGGGTCTTCGCTACCTGCTCGATCATCTTGAGGATGAGGACGATGGCGAGGACGACGAGGAGTAAGTAACCCCGTTCGTCGAAAGATTGAAATACCTAAGTGAGCGCGGCCTTGCACATGCGGGGCCGCGCTCTTGCGTTAGCATGGGACTACTTGTTTGGCTGTCAGCGGAGGCGATTAGCAATGGATAACTATTTGGACTTGATGCGCGCTCGCCGCTGTCTCTTATACACATCTGACGCTGCCGACG
>URBM01000019.1 GCA_900545995.1 uncultured Collinsella sp.
CGTCAGATGTGTATAAGAGACAGTGACCTCACCGATCGCCCCCGCATCGTCCGAGCCATCGTCACCGAGCCCAAACAGCGCCAGTAATATTTATTAACTGGTTAGCAAAAATTATAAAGTAGTTTATAATTAGGACGGCTGAAAGAGGTCGGCCCATGCAACCTCCTACCTTTCGGGAAATCATTGCCCTACTCAAGCACGATGGATTCGTGAAGGTCGCGCAAGTCGGTAGTCATGCTAAGTATGTTTCTGGTGACCGTGTTGTCACCGTGAACGGCTCTGGTGGTGATCGACCAAAGAAGGGCACGTGGGCAAGTATTCGTCGCCAAGCTGAATGGTAGTTGGAGGCAAAATGAGGCAGCGATTTACCTATGACTGCGTTCTCATAAAAGAAGACGACGGTTACTGCGCCAGTTTCCCGCAGATTCCCGGCGCCTTTGCCGATGGCGATACGCGCGAAGAAGCGATTGCCCATGCCACCGAGGCACTGATGGCGTTTTTGGCCGACGACCTCAACAACGGTTTGACTCCGGCAGGGTACGAACGCTCGGCCGAGGTCGTGGCCCTTTCAGTCGAAATCGACCACGAGGACGCTCGGGAAGCGGCGTGCCGAACATTTAAAGACGCAGCGCTGGACCTCAAAGTCTCCGCTCCGCGGATTACCGCGCTGGTCAAAGCCGGAAAGCTCGATGTTGAACTTGTCGACGGCCGTCGGATGATAACGATAGACAGCATCGAGCGCTACGCCGCCCAAGAACGCCACGCCGGCAGGCCAAAGAAGTTCGTCGCAGTCCAATAACCCCCTCACTTTCACCGACTACTAGAGCCGCTCACCAAACCAACATGCGCTCTGGGCAAATAGGTTGAACGTTTCGTGCGAGAATGCCCCACAGTAAACAAACTTGCACCAGAGCGTAAGGGGCTGGCATACACATGCAGACGGTCTATCGGGTATATGAGGGAACGCGCGAGCCGCATCGGCTTGCCGTCGAGCGCGCGGCCGAGGTGCTCGGCCGCGGCGGCCTGGCGCTGATCCCGACCGAGACGGTTTACGGTGTCGCCGTGGCGGTCAACGCCTTCTCGGACGCCGTGCCCCAAGATACAGGCGAATTCCCATCGTGGCCGCGCGATCCGCAGGCTGCCGTCAATGGCGCCGCGGTCCCTGCGCTCGGTACCGGCTACCGCCGTATCTTCACTCTCAAGCAACGTGAACTCACGCAAACCGTCGCTTGGCTGGTCGATGGTGTCGAGGCGCTCGACCGCTATGGCGTGGATATCCCGGAAGATGCCCGCGTACTTGCGCGACGATGCTGGCCGGGAGCCCTGACTATCGTGGTCAAGGCGGCTCCCTGCGTGCCGACCTTTATGCGTGCTGCCGACGACACCGTGGCCCTGCGCGCTTCGGCCTCTCCCGTGGTCCAAGCGCTCATCCGCGCCTGCGGCAGTCCCCTTGCCTGCACGAGCGCCAACACACACGGCGCGCCCTCGCCGGCAAGCTTTGCCGCCGTCGAAGGTCGCATCCTGGAGGGGGTCGATGTTGCCGTCGACGCCGGCGAGACCCCGTGTCGCGACGCCTCGACCATCGTGTCGTTCCAGCACGGCGGGCTCCGGATCCTGCGCCAAGGTGCACTTCCCGCATCAGAGATCGAACGGGTCCTGTCCGACCCGATGCAATAGAAAGGTGTAAGCGATGTCGTTGAATCTGGGCAGCCTGGGCATGGAAGATGCCTCGTTTAACTTTGGCGGTTCCTACATCATGGCGCTCGACTGCGGCACCACCTCGGTACTTGCGACCATCGTCGACGAGTACGGCTGCATCGTCGCGCAGGCACGTCGTAGCGTCAAAACCAGCTTCCCGCGTCCCGGTTGGATAGAGCAAGACCCCATGGAGGTGCTTGCCAGCCAGATCGGCGTGATGATGGAGGTCCAGTTTAAGAGCGGCATCCATTCTGACCGCATCGCCGCCATCGGTATCTCCAACCAGCGCGAGACCACGGTGGTGTGGGACCGCATAAGCGGCCAACCCATCTATAACGCCATCGTGTGGCAATGCCGTCGCACCGCACCTCTGATCGACGAGCTGGTCGAGCGAGGCGCAGAAGAGCTGGTGCGCTCCCGCACGGGACTCACGCTCGATCCGTATTTCTCGGCTTCCAAGGTGCAGTGGATCCTCGACAACGTCGACGGTGCGCGTGAGAGCGCGGCGGCGGGCGACCTCATGTTCGGCACCATCGACACCTGGCTCATCTACAACCTCACCGGCAGTCAGGTCTTTGCCACCGACTACACCAATGCCAGCCGCACGGCGCTCTTTAATATCCATACGCTCGATTGGGACGACGACCTGCTGGCGCTCTTTGACGTTCCACGTTCCATGATGCCCGAGGTTCGTTGGAGCTCGGGCGACTACGGCCGCGTCGCGAGCGACATCATGACCAACATGCCGCCCATCATGGGCGTGGCGGGCGATCAGCAGGCGTCGCTGTTCGGCCACTGCTGCTTCCATCCCGGCCAGACCAAAAACACCTATGGCACGGGTTGCTTTATGCTCATGAACACCGGCGACGAGGTCGTCGAATCCAAGAACGGTCTGGTCTCCACGATCGGTATCGCCGCGGACGGCAAGATCAGCTATGCGCTCGAGGGTTCTATCTTTGCCGCCGGCTCAACCATGAACTGGCTGCGCAACAACATGGGCATCATCTCGAGTGTGAGCGAGTCCGCGCAACTCGCCGTTTCAATCAACGACAACGAGGGCTGCTACTTCGTTCCCGCCTTTGCGGGTTTGGGCGCTCCCTGGTGGGATCCGCATGCCCGCGGTATCGTGTGCGGCCTGACCGGTGCCTCGAGTCGCGCGACCATTGTGCGTGCGGCCTGCGAGTCCATGGCCTACCAGAGTTATGACGTGCTGCGCGCCATGGAGCAGGACGTGGGACTTTCGATTGAGCGCCTGTCCGTCGATGGCGGCGCCTCACGCAACGAGTTCATCATGCAATTCCAGGCCGACCTGCTGGATATCCCCGTGCTGCAATGCGAGACGGTGGAGACCACGGCAATCGGTGCCGCGTACTTGGCGGGTCTTGCCGTCGGCTATTGGGAAGACCTTGAAGAGCTGGAGCAAAATGCCCAGATCGTTAGGACCTTCCTTCCCCATATGTCCGCCGAGCGTCGCGAGCAAAACCTTGCGGGCTGGCGTGATGCAGTCAAGCGCTCGCTCAGTACCGCACAGTAGGGCTGCGATGGGCTGCTCGATACAACAAACCGCTAAACTTATGCATGGCGTGCGGCGGCAACATTGCTGCGCGCCTTGTCAGCAAGGCCGTTTTGCGGCCGCAACGAAAGGGGCAATCAACCCATGACCGTCACCTACGATGCGTCCCGTGTGACGCTTGTCGATCATCCGCTCGTCCAGCACAAGCTGTCGATCCTGCGCGACAAAAACACCGGCACCAACCAGTTCCGCCAGCTCGTGCGCGAACTCGCGCTTTTTGACGGCTACGAGGCCATGCGCGACCTGCCTATGGAAGACGTCGAAGTCGAGACCCCCATCACTACCGCCACGTTCAAACAGCTCGCCGGCAAGAAACTCGCCATCGTGCCCATCCTGCGTGCGGGCCTTGGCATGGTCGACGGCATTCTCGACCTGGTGCCCTCCGCTCGCGTAGGCCACATCGGTATGGAACGCGACGAGGTTACCCATGAGCCGCATGAGTATTACTGCAAGATGCCCAAGGATATCGACCAGCGCATCTGCCTGGTCGTCGACCCCATGCTCGCCACGGGCGGTTCGGCCGAGATGGCCATCAGCTACCTGCGCGAGCGCGGTGTCAAGGACATCCGCATGCTGTGCATCGTTGCTGCCCCCGAGGGCCTCAAGTCGCTGACCGAGAAGGACCCAGATGTGCATATCTATACCTGCGCTATCGACGACCATCTCAACGAGGCTGCCTACATCGTTCCCGGCCTGGGCGACGCCGGCGACCGCATCTACGGCACGCTGTAATCTCTGGGCCATACCGGCTAACGTCGAAAATACGAAGAAATGGTGCGCGCGGGCGAGCAAAAGACGTCCACGCGCACTCCTGTTAACGGACGTTTTGCCCTGCAGGGTTCGAGAAAAACGTATTACCGTACCTGCGGCATAAAGAAGGTCTTAAGAAAACGAACAGGTGCGTATTAACCGATGCTTTTTCGGTTGTACTTTAGCGATTGGCTCGTACAATAGTCACCAATGTTTGGCGGGAACTGTTCTGTGAGGCGTTAAAAAAGGAAAGTGAGGACGCCAATGTTTCAGATAGCCGATCTGCTCGCTATCGTTGCAGGCGCCATCGCGGGCGCAATTGCCTTCCTTCCCTTTGTCTTTACGCTCAAGCCGGTTCTTGACGATAAACAGAATGCGGACATGCTCAAGGGTATGGTGAGTCTGGCGGTCTCGGCAATCGCCCTGCTCGTCTTTACCTTGGTTGTGTTTGTGTTGTTCGGAGAGGCATTTCGCATGTTCCTCCTGGGCGAGGCGATCGGCTTCGTGGCCTTTATGGCCGCCTGCACGGTTCGCGTCGCCAAGGCGCTGCGAGATCCTCATGAGGTCGAAAGGTAAGTCGTGGAAATTTTTGAAAAGCTGCCTGATGAGATTAATCATCTGGTCAGCGAGTTCAGCTCCACCCCTGTCGTGGGCGATCTGAGCTGCGGCATCACGCAGTACTCGTTTTGGCTGATCGTCTCCACGATCGTGCTCCTGATCGTCCTGGCCGTGTTCAAGAAGAAGCAGGCCCTGGTTCCCAAGGGCTTCTTCGTCAACGGTTTCGAGTACATCATCGAGTACGTCGAGAACGATATCGGCAAGGGCGTCGTGGGTGAGAACTGGAAGAAGCACTTCCCGTTCCTGTGCTCGCTTTTCCTGTTCATCCTGATCAATAACATGATCGGCCTGATCCCGGGAATGAAGCCCGGCACCGGTGCAATCGGCTCCACCGCCGCGCTCGCCATCTTCGCCTTCGTGTACTTCATCTACTACGGATGCAAGGCTCACGGCGTGATCGGCTACATCAAGAGCCTCGCCCCGCAGGGCGTGAGCTTCCCGATGAACGTGCTCGTGTGGGTCGTCGAGCTTTTCTCGACCTTCCTGCGCCTCATCACGCTCGCCGTCCGTCTGTTCTGCAACATGTTCGCAGGACACGTGGTCATGGGCTCGTTCGCCATCATGGCGAGCATGTTCATGCAGCCGCTGCTTCAGCAGGTTTCCGCGGCCCACGCCGTCGGCGCCCTGCCTTCGCTGGCCTGGCTTGCCATCCTCATCCTGATCTATGCGATCGAGCTTGTGGTCGGCGCCATCCAGGCTTACGTCTTCACGGTCCTTACCGCCGTGTATGTCTCCGAGGCAGAGGAGGTCGCGGAGGAGGAGTAGTCTTCCGTTCGCGCCTTAAAGGTAAGGCAATTCGTTAAACCGCCGGTGCCCGTACCCATGGAGCCCGGCAGTTATAAAAAGGTTATCCTGCGTGAAATAAGACACGCACGACAAAGGAGGAATCGTGGGAGTTATCGGTTACGGTCTCGGTGTTATCGGCGCTGGTCTTGCTATCGGCCTGTCTGCTCTGGGTGCTACGGGTGCTATGGCCCGTCAGCCTGAGGTCCAGGGCCGCGTGTTCACCGTCTTCATCATGGGCTCCGCCTTCGGCGAGGCTCTGGCTCTGATCGGCTTCGTTGTCGCGCTGATCGTTAAATAGCACGGAGCGTCAAGTATGAATCTTTCATCCCAGAAGAGCGCGATCGCACTCTCCGCGTCCGCGGCCGCGCTGCTCATGCCGGTTTCCGCGTTCGCCGAGGACGGCGCCGCCGGTGCGGACATCCTCATCCCTAAGATGGCGGAGTTCATCCCGGCGCTTATCGCCTTCCTGATTATCTGGATCGTGCTGGCCAAGGTCGCCCTGCCGGGCATCATGAAAACCATGGAGGAGCGCGGCAAGAAGATCGAGGAGAGCCTCGACGAGGCCGAGAAGACCAAGCAGGAGGCTATCGCCAAGCGCGCTGAGTCCGACTCGATCGTCACCGACGCCCGTCGTCAGGCTGCCGACATCGTTCTCGAGGCCCGTAAGGACGCCGAGTCCGAGCGCGCCCGTATCATCGAGGCTGCTCACAAGGAGGCCGAGGAGATCATCGCCAAGGCCCATACGACCGTCGAGGACGAGCGCAAGTCCATCTACGCCGGTGCCGCGAACTCCATCGCCGACCTGTCCGTTGCCGTCGCCACCAAGATCGTGGGCGAGGCACTCGAGAACGAGGCCGAGCAGAAGAAGCTCATCGAGCGCTACATCCAGGAAGCAGGTAGCCTGAATGCCGACTAGCCGCTATCAGGACAAAGTGCTCGAGACCTACGCGCGCTCCCTTCTGGAAGCCGCCAAGGCCGAGAACCATGTGTTCGAGGACCTCGAGATGATCGAGCGCTTGGCTTCTGCCAACCCCGAGATCATCGCCGTGCTCGACACCATGTCCAAGCGCGACCAGCTCGACCTTCTTCCCAAGGTGGCAGCTGCCTTTAAGTATGTTGCCGAGGAAGACGAGGATGTAGTGGGCGTGACCGTCACCACGGCGATCCCGCTCGACGACGAGCTGCGTCAAACCATCACTAAGAAATGCGAGCAGGACTTCGGCCGCAAAGTATTCCTTATCGAGCAGGTCGACCCGTCTATCGTGGGCGGCCTGGTGCTCGAGGCCCGCGGCGAGCGTCGTGACATTACCGTCAAGACGCAGCTGCGCATCGCGCAGGAGACCCTCGCAAACTCTGCTAATTCGTACGGAGGTGAAGCCTAATGTCCGAAACCCTCAATGCCCAGGATATCGCCAAGAAACTGCAGGAGCAGCTCACGAGCCTCTCCGCGACGGTCGATACGCATGAGGTTTCAACGGTCGACGAGGTAGGCGACGGCATCGCGCGCGTCTCCGGCCTCAAGAGCGCCATGGCAGGCGAGCTTCTGGAGTTCAAGAGCTCCGATACCGGTGAGACCGTCTTCGGCCTTGCCCAGAACCTTGACCGTGACGAGGTCGGCGCCGTTCTGTTTGGTGCCGTCGACTCCATCAAGGAAGGCGACGAGTGCCGCACCACTGGCCGCATTATGGATATCCCTGTGAGCCGCGCCATGCTCGGCCGCGTCGTCAATCCGCTCGGCCAGCCCATCGACGGCCTGGGCGACATCGTCGCCACGCACCGTCGTCCCATTGAGTTCAAGGCCCCCGGCGTCATCGACCGTACCCCGGTGTGCGAGCCGGTTCAGACCGGCCTGTTGGCCATCGACTCCATGGTGCCTATTGGCCGCGGTCAGCGAGAGCTCATCATCGGCGACCGTAAGACCGGTAAGACCGCCATTGCCATCGACGCTATCCTCAACCAGCGCGGCAAGGGCATGGTCTGCATCTATGTCGCCATCGGCCAGAAGGCCTCCACGGTTGCCAACATCCGCGAGACCCTCGCTCAGCACGGTGCGCTCGACTACACCATCATCGTTTCGGCCACCGCTGCCGATTCCGCCCCTATGCAGTACATCGCGCCTATGGCCGGTGCCGCTATCGGCGAGTTCTTCATGTACAACGGCGAGGACGGCAAGCCCGCCAGCGAGACCAACCCCGGCGGTCACGTGCTCGTCATCTACGATGACCTGTCCAAGCAGGCTGTGGCCTACCGTCAGATGTCGCTGACGCTGCATCGTCCGCCCGGACGCGAGGCCTATCCTGGTGACATCTTCTACCTGCACTCTCGTCTGCTCGAGCGTGCTGTCAAGATGTCCAAGAAGAACGGTTACGGCTCCATGACAGCTCTGCCGATCATCGAGACCCAGGACGGCGACGTCTCGGCCTACATTCCGACCAACGTCATTTCCATTACCGATGGTCAGATCTACCTGCAGTCCGAGCTCTTCTTCCAGGGCCAGCGCCCGGCAGTCGACGTGGGCATTTCCGTGTCCCGCGTCGGTGGCGATGCGCAGACCAAGGCCATGAAGCAGGTCGCCGGCAACCTCCGTCTGGACCTCGCTTCCTATCAGGAGCTCGCTGGCTTTACGCAGTTTGGCTCCGACCTTGACGAGGCTACTCAGAAGCAGCTGACCCATGGTGCCCGCATGACCGAGCTCCTTAAGCAGCCGCGCTACAAGCCGTTTGAGGTTGGCGAGCAGATCGTTACGCTGTTCGCTGGCAACGAGGGCTTCCTGGATGACCTGGAGACTGCCGACGTGCTGCCTTTCCGTGCCGAGCTCATCGAGTACATGGACAATGGCTTTGGCTCGCTGCTCGACAAGGTTCGCGCCAAGAAGATCGATGATGACACCAAGGCTGAGCTCTTGCGCGTCATCGGCGACTTCAAGCAGCAGTTCATGGCCAAGCACCATTCGGATGTTTCTGGATCAGAGGAGAACTAAGCCCCATGGCCAACCTTCGCGACATTAAGAAGCGAATCTCCTCGGTTACCACGACCAAGCAGATCACGCGCACGATGGAGATGGTCTCTACGGCCAAGATCCGTCGTGCCCTCGATCGCTCCAAGCAGGCCGAGCCCTATAAGGAGGCGCTGACCGACGTCATGTTGACGGTCGCCGGCGACGCCTCCTGTTCGGGCACCGATCCCATGCTGCAGAAGCATGAGAGCGTCAAGCATGGCCTGATTGTCGTTATTGCCTCGGACCGCGGCCTTGCCGGCGGTTTCAATACGACGGTGGAGCGCACGGCCGAAAAGCTCGCCGCTTCTTGGGCGAACGACGGCATCGAGTGCGAGATCATCGCGTGTGGGCGCAAACCGGCCACGTATTTCCGTGACCGCGAAAACGTCGTCATGCACTTTGAGGGCAACTCCTCTGAGCCCGATTTCAATCAGGCCCGCATGATCTCCTCTCATATCTGCGATGCGTATCGTGCCGGTGAGCTTGACCGTGTCGAGCTTGTCTACCACCACGCCAAGAACCGCGTGGATCAGGAGCTTCGCGTCGAGCATCTGTTGCCGCTCGACCCCGAGATGATCGCTATGGCCCACGGTCCGCGTAAGAACGAGACCGACGCCCCTAAGCGCATCTCGTCCACGTTCGAGTTCGTGCCCTCTCCCGAGCATGTTCTCGGCAAGCTTGTGCCGTCTTATATCCTGACGGTCATCTACCAGGCCCTGATCGATTCGGCGGCTGCCGAGCAGGGTGCACGCCGCAAGGCCATGCACTCCGCGACGGAAAACGCCACCGCGATCATCTCGACCCTTACCCGCACGTATAGTCGCGTGCGCCAGGCTTCGATTACGACCGAGATTAACGAGATCGTCGGCGGAGCCTCAGCATTGGAGGAACAGTAATGGCTAATAACACCGTAAAGCTTGCGGTCGAGGAAGCCACCAAGAAGACGACTGCCGGTGATGGTCGCATCGTGCGAATCATCGGTCCTGTCGTCGACGTCAAGTTTGACGGTGCGGTGCCCCCGATCTACAACGCGCTCACGGTCGAGGCCGAGACCCCGATCGGTCATCTGAGCACGATCCTCGAGGTCGAGAGCCAGCTTCCGGGCGGCGTCGTCCGCACGGTCGCCATGTCCTCGACCGACGGCCTGCAGCGCGGCCTCATCGCCACCGATACCGGTGAGCCCATGAAGATGCCCGTTGGCCCCAAGACGCTCGGCCGTATTTGGAACGTCATGGGCAAGCCCGTCGACGGCAAGCCCATGCCCGAGGTGGAGGAGTTCTACCCCATCCACCATGCAGCGCCCCGTTTCGACGAGCTCACCACCAAGACCGAGATCTTCGAGACCGGCATCAAGGCCGTCGACCTGCTCGAGCCCTACATCCGTGGCGGCAAGACAGGCCTGTTCGGCGGCGCCGGCGTCGGCAAGACCGTTCTGATCCAGGAGCTCATCAACAACCTCGCCCAGGAGCACGGCGGCACCTCGGTGTTCACCGGCGTCGGCGAGCGTACCCGCGAGGGCACCGACCTGTTCCTCGAGATGAGCGAGTCTGGCGTTATCGACAAGACCTGCTTGGTCTATGGTCAGATGAACGAGCCGCCCGGAGCGCGTCTGCGCATCGGTCTGGCCGGCCTTACCACCGCTGAGTATTTCCGTGATCGTGGCCAGGACGTTCTGCTGTTCATCGACAACATCTTCCGCTTCTCCCAGGCAGGTTCCGAGGTTTCCGCACTGCTGGGCCGTATGCCGTCCGCCGTTGGTTACCAGCCCACGCTGGCAACCGAGATGGGCGACCTCCAGGAGCGCATTACCTCGACCAAGACGGGCTCCATTACCTCCGTCCAGGCTGTCTACGTCCCCGCAGACGACCTGACCGACCCGGCGCCTGCCACGACGTTTACGCACCTCGATGCCACCACGGTTCTTTCGCGTAGTATTTCGTCGCTCGGCCTGTTCCCGGCTATCGACCCGCTCGCGTCTTCCTCCGACGCTCTCGATCCCTCGATCGTCGGCGAGGAGCACTACCGTGTCGCCGTCAAGGTCCAGGAGCTCCTGCAGGAGTACTCCGACCTTCAGGACATCATCGCCATCCTGGGTATGGACGAGCTGTCCGAGGAGCAGCGCCTTACGGTCAACCGTGCCCGTAAGATCCAGCAGTTCCTCTCGCAGTCCTTCCACGTCGCCGAGAAGTTCACCGGCAACCCCGGTGTCTACGTCCGCGTCGAGGATACCGTCCGCTCCTTCGCCGAGATTGTCGACGGCAAGGCCGATGACCTGCCCGAGCAGGCTTTCCGCTATGCTTCCACGATTGAGGACGTGCGCGAGCGCGCCCGCAAGATGGGGGAGAAGTAGGTTATGCGTATCCGCATCGTGTGCCCCGTGAGCTGCGCCTATGAGGGCGACGCTGCGTTTGTGTCGATTCCGTCCACGGATGGCGAGTTTGGCGTTCTGCCTGCTCACTCCAGCGAGATCTGCACGATCGACCGCGGTTACGTTCGCGTTTCCGATAAGGCCATGGGCACTGTCGACCACACGTTTGCCGTGGCCGGCGGCTATGCCCAGGTTGCGGACGATGTCGTGACCGTTCTCGCCGAGCGCGCTTGCGATTTGGCGACCGTCGATGCCGACAAGCTTAAAGCTGATATTCAAGGTTTTGAAGAGAAGCTGGGTAATTTGTCGGAGGATGATGCACGCCGCGCCTACCTCTATAATGAAATCGCATGGTGTAAGCTCAAGCTTGCCCAATAGTCAAACGATTTAGCGTTCGACCATTTGCGAACACATCATGCCCGGGATGGCCCAGCCATCCCGGGCATGCTTTTTGAAAGGGTAGACCTTGGATATTATCCGCGTTGAGGGTGGCCACGCCATCGGAGGCTCTGTGCCCGTTTCGGGCGCCAAGAACTCCGCGCTCAAACTCATGGCGGCAACGCTTCTGGCGCCGGGCAAGATGACGCTGCAGAACGTGCCCGATATTTCCGATGTCCACGTGATGGGCAAGGTGCTCAAGGGTATGGGCGCCACAATCGATGTCCTTGACGAGCACACGCTCGAGATTGATACCTCTCAGGTCGATTCTTGGGAGGCCCCCTACGAGCTCGTTGCCAAGATGCGTGCTTCCACCGCCGTGATGGGACCCCTGCTGGGTCGCTTCCATCGCGCCAAGATCGCCATGCCGGGCGGCTGCAACCTGGGTGCTCGCAAGATCGATATGCACATTCTTGGTCTTGAGGCCCTGGGCGTTGAGTTCGATACCGCCCACGGCTACATCAACGCTAATGCGCCCCAAGGTCTGCGCGGTACCACCGTCACGCTCGAGTTCGCCAGCGTCGGTGCGACCGAGAACCTCATCATGGCATCCGTGCGCGCGCAGGGCACCACGGTTATCGACAATGCCGCCCGCGAGCCCGAGATCGTCGATCTCGCCAACATGCTCAACGAGATGGGCGCCAAGATTGTCGGCGCGGGTACGCCCGTCGTGACCATCGAGGGCGTGGAAGAGCTGCATCCCGTTACCCATCGCGTGGTGGGCGACCGCATCGAGGCCGGTACCTTTATCGTTGCCGGTGCGTTGATGGCCGACGATCGCGGTGTCGATGTCACGGGCTTTTGCCCCATTCACTTGGGCATGGTGCTCAAGAAGATGGAGCTCATGGGTATCGACTGCGAGCGCGTCGAGGATGGCGTCCATGTAAACCGTGCCGAGCGTATCAAGCCGGTCGACATCCAGACGCTTCCGTTCCCCGGCTTCCCGACGGACATGCAGGCGCAGATTATGGTGCTCTCCGCCCTTGCCGACGGCAGTTCCGTTATTACCGAGAACATCTTCGAGAATCGCTTTATGTTTGCCTCTGAGCTGGTGCGCATGGGTGCCGACATTCGTATCGAGAGCCATCATGCCATGATTCATGGCGTCAAGGGCTTCTCGGGTGCACAGGTTACCTCGCCCGATCTGCGTGGCGGAGCGGCCCTCGTCGTAGCGGGCTTGATCGCCGACGGGACGACCGAGGTTTCGGCCATCCATCACATCAAGCGCGGCTACGAGCAGTTTGTCGAAAAGCTGCAGGCGCTCGGCGCGCATGTCGAGCATGCTTCCGTCCCCGATCCCGTCATCTACTAATACAGGTTGCCTATGTTTAATAAAAAGCCCCTCGCGGATACCACCGCCCGAAGACCCTCAACTGGTGCGCAGGCCAAGATCTACAGTCGCGATAACGTGGCTCGCTATTCCGAGCGCGCTCGTCAACGTCGTCGTAGCCACACGATTCGTCACGTCGCGCTCATTGTCGTGCTTGGTGTGCTGCTGAGTGCCACTACCGCTGCCGGCCTGTGGTTTGCTACCATTATGGGCAAGCTCGGCGATTCTAATGTCATTACCGATAATCTGCGTCGGGTTCTGGTTGACACCGATGAGGCAAAGGATCCGTTCTACGTGCTGCTTCTTGGCACCGACGGCCGTCCGGGCGAGGATACGTATCGTGCCGACTCGATTATCCTGGCACGCATCGACCCCACGCAAAAGCAGGCGACGCTCATTTCCGTTCCGCGCGACACCAAGGTCGAGTACAAGGGCGAGACCATGAAGATCAACGCCTGCCATACCGTTGGCGGCGCCGAGGCCATGGTCGAGGCGGTCAACGAGCTGTGCGGTGTTCAGATTTCCCACTATGCCGAGGTCAGCTTCGACGGTATGCAGGCGCTGATTGATTCGGTTGGCGGTATCGACATTAACGCAACCGATGATGTTGACGACCCCGAGCACCTGGATATTAAGATTACCGCTGGCCAGCAGCATATGGACGGTGCCACCGCCCTTACCTATGCCCGCTGCCGCTACACCTATGCCGACGGCGATTACACGCGCATGCGCCACCAGCGTCAGGTGCTTGGCGCCCTTGCCAACCAGATTCTCAATAACTTCGATGCCACGAAGATTTTTGGCCTGGTTAATTCGCTGTCCGATATGCTCGTAACCGATATGAGCGTTCAGGATATCGTGGCTACGGTCAACGCCATGCGCGGTATGGATGTCGACGGTATCTACTCGGCCAACCTGCCCTCGTACGCCGACGACAGCACCATGATCGACGGTGTGAGCTACGTCTTTGTCTACGAGGACGAGCTCAAGGAAATGATGGAGCGCGTCGATGCCGGCAAGGATCCCAAGGGTCCCAACACCATGGGTCTTTCCGACGGTTCCAGTTCTACGATCGGCGACCTGAACAACAACACGTCTGACGACTACGCAAACGGTACCGCAACTTCATCGGTCAGCTCTGACGATTCCGATGACTCAGGCGATTCGAGCGATTCGGACTACTACGAAGAGCCCACCGGCGACGGTAACGGCTACGAGGCCAACTACTAAGTTACGGCGTTTTACCAAACGCCGTAACGGCTCGACGCTGCGCGCCGCCCAAGGCGACAATTTGTCATTCAAAAGGCAGGGCATGACCAGAAGGTCAATGCCCTGCCTTTTTCATGCCAACTTGTTCGCCTTGGACGTCGCTCGCTGACGTTGGCTCAACCTGCGGTGCTGACTACTCCCCTTGCACCAAAAACCGCCCCGTTCTCGGTTTTGAGGACGGGGCGGTTTTGCTTACCTAGATTGTTCGAGTTCCCTATGCAAAGCGGGCGACGAGCTCCTGGAGCACGTCGGTCATCTTGACGAGCGAACTGACCGGGACGAACTCGTTGACGCCGTGGTAGCAATAGCCGCCGGTGGAAAGGTTGGGGCAGGGCAGACCGCGGAACGACAGCTGGGCGCCGTCGGTGCCGCCACGAATTGGCAGCACTTGGGGCTCAACGCCGCAGGCAAGGTAGGCTTCCTTGGCAACATCAATAAGCTCGGGATAGTCACGAACGATCTCGGCCATATTTCGATACTGCTGCTTAATCTCGACCGTCACACGCTCCACACCCAGACGCTGGTTGAGCATCGAGGCGGCGGCATCAATAAGGTCGAGTTTCTGCTGGAACTTGGCGGCGTCATGGTCGCGGACGATATAGCGCGCTGTGGCGTGATCGACGGTTGCAGATACACCCTCAAGGTGATAAAAGCCCTCGTAGCCTTCCGTATACTCCGGGCGCTGCACGTAGGGGAGCAACGCGTTGAAGTCGCAGAACAGATTGCCTGCGTTGACCATACGGCCTTTAGCGTCGCCCGGGTGGATGGACTGGCCCTCAAAGCGGACGGTCACCTCGGCGGCGTTAAAGCACTCCCACTCCAGCTCGCCGATGGGGCCGCCGTCGACCGTGTAGGCGTACTTGCAGCCAAAGGTATCGATATCCAACAGCTCGGCTCCGTGGCCGATCTCCTCGTCAGGGCAGAAGCAAATGCCGAGTGCGGGATGGGGCAGAGAAGGGTCCTGAGCGATACGCGCGACAAGCGACATGATCTCGGCGACGCCTGCCTTGTCGTCCGCGCCCAGCAGCGTGGTGCCATCGCTGCAGACCAGGTCCTCACCCGCGAGGTCGTTCAGGGCGGGAAGCTTGGCGGTACTCATGGCAACGGGCTTACCGTCAACCGTGCCGCAGACCAGGTCGCCGCCTTCGTAGTGTACGATGTGCGGCTTCACGCCGGCGCCCGGTGCAACTTCGGTGGTGTCGAGATGGGCGATCAGGCCCAGGGCGGGCTTGTCCTCAGCGCCCGCACTTGCGGGGATATGCGCGCAGACATAGGCGTGCTCGGTCACGTGGGCATCTTCCGCACCAAGCTCGCGCAGCTCTTCAGCCAGCACGTTGGCAAGGTCAAACTGAACGGCGCTCGAGGGTACCTGGTCGCAGTTTGCATCCTCGGACTGCGTGTTGATCTGGACGTAGCGCAAAAAGCGCTCGAGGACATCGGGGTTCGTGGTGGTGTTTTCCATAAAGACCGCTCCAATCTTGGTCGTCGTGTGCAACAAGAACTCTAGCACGGTATGCCACGGCATACCGCGACGCTTGGATGGGGTAGAATCAGCCATTGAATGCAGAAGGGACGGAAGATCATGGATACGACAATTAGCTCGCGCGAACTACATCTGACGGTGGCGAACGAAGACTACTTGGAGTGCATGGTTCGCATTGAAAGCGAAGAGGGGGAAACCAACGGCGTGCGATCGGTCGACATCGCGCAGCGCCTTGGCGTCTCCAAGGCATCGGTCAATAAAGCGGTTTCGGCGCTCAAGGCATCCGAGCTTGTCGAGCAATCGCACTACGGCAAGGTAATCCTGACCGATCGCGGCCGCGAGGTTGGCACGGCTATCTGGTACCGTCATCGCCTCATCCGTACGTTTTTGGTTCAGGAGCTCGGTGTCGAATTTGAGCGAGCCGATTCCGAGGCCTGCATGATGGAGCATGCGCTATCCGAGGACACGATGAGCCGCTGGCTCGCCTATCTCGAAAAGCAGGGAATCAGCGTCGAGGAATAGCGGGATATATATGGATACGAGTTATTACAACCGCTTTGGTGCCGAGGAGCTTGCGCGCCGCTTGTCGAGCGAGACCTTGTTGGCGCAGGGCCCCATGGGCAGTGTTTTGTTGAGTGAGTACGATGCCGCCGACATTCCACCGGCGTTTTGGAATCTGGCAGAGCCGCAGACCGTTTCTCGTATCCATCGCTTGTATGTCGCCGCCGGCGCGCAGGTGCTCATTACCAACACCTTTCAGGCATCGAGCTATGCCCTCAAGCACGACCAGATTGCGCCGTCCGTGGCGGAGGTCAATCGCGGGGCCGTCGACGATGCCCGCCAGGCGCATCCTCAGCTGCTGCTGGGCTCGATGGGCCCGATCGGTATTGAGTGGTTTGCTGAGGACTCTGCCGAGTATCGTGAAATCCGAGGCGTTGCGCGCGAACAGGCGCACGCCTTGCTCAATGCTGGTGTTGACGGTCTGCTGATCGAGACGGTGACGTCTATCCGTAATCTGCAGCCCATGCTTGCCGGCGCTCGAGATGCCGCCGACGGCATGCCTGTTCTGGTGAGTTTTGTCGTTGACGATAAAGGCGACCTGTTGGGCGATGGCCTCAACATCGAGGCAGCCGTTTTGTACGCCGAAAAACACGGCGCAAACTCGGTTGGTGTTAATTGCTGTTCGCTTGCGGCCGCGAACGCGGCGGTGCCCAGGATGGTTGCATCGGCGACTACTCCCGTCACGGTGCGTCCCAACGTAGGCGATCCGGTCCAGACTCAGGATGGCCCCGTATGGCACGAGAACCCCGAAGCTTTCGCGCGCGCATGCATCGAATGGAGACATGCCGGTGCCGCAATGGTGGGCAGTTGCTGTGGAACCACGGCAATCACTACGGCAGCGATGGCCGAGGCGCTCGATATATAAAGGGCAAAACCGCTCCATACGGGGCGGTTTTTTTATTGCTTGCATGTCCTCGGCGGCATTTGCCCAAATGGTGAATGCTGGTGTCAGCAGGTTGCCGAGTGCGTGTTGCGGGTATACCTCACGCGTACCATGATCCAAACACTGTGAGGTGTCTGCGCGTGTGCGCGATAATTCATTTTGGAACTGACGGTTGGCGCGCTCGCGTCGATGAGGACTTCACTGCCGATAACGTTGCCCGTATCGCCGATGCCGTCGGCGAGTTGTGGCAAAAGACCAATCCGGGCAAAACGGTATATATAGGGTTCGACACCCGGCCCCTGGCGCGCGAGTTCGCTGAGCTTGCGGCGGGTGTGCTAGCAGCGCACGGGCTAGACGCCGTGCTCGCTTCGCGACCTGTCCCGACCCCTGCCCTTACGTGGGCGGCGGCTTATGACGGTGAGGCGTGCGGCGCGCTCATGGTGACGGGGTCCCATCATCCGCAGGGTTATCTGTGCCTCAAGATTCGCATGGGTGACGGCTCAACCGCCAACCAGGATGTTATCGAAGAGCTCGAAGAGACCATGGCTCCCGAGCCAATGGGGATCGAGGAGCAATATCGCACCGCGGATATCATTCCTGACTATATGCAGGCGGTGGCATCGTTTGTCGATGCCGAAGCCATCCGCGCCGCGCACTTGCGCGTGGTTGTCGATCCCATGGGCGGCGCAGCCCAGGGCTATCTAGCCGACTTGCTGCGCGAGCTTGGCGTTGAGGTGCACGAGATTCACGCCGGGCAGGCGTCTGACCAAGAAGATATCTGCCCCGACCCCGTTGAGCCTTGGGTGGACGCTTGCGAGCGCACGGTTATCGAGGACGGAGCTTGCGCTGGCCTGGTGACCGACGGCGACGCCGACCGCATCGGCGCGGTTGACGAGCGCGGCAGATATATACATCCGCATCAGATCATGGCGCTCGTTTTGGGCGACTTGGTTCAATTTCGTAATTTGGAGGGGCGCGTCGTCGTCAATCTTTCGTGCTCGACGCTCGTGCGTCGCATTGCCGAGGCGCTTGGCTGCCGCGTGACCGTCAAACCAGTCGGTTTCAAATATATAGCGGCGGAGATGAAGAAGGGCGGCGTCCTCATAGGCGGCGAAGAAGCCGGTGGTATCGGCATCGCCGCGCATATGCCCGAGCGCGATGGAATCCTCGCCTGTCTGATTCTGTGTGAGCTTATGGCAAAGACGGACGCGCCTTTGGGCGTTCTGGTCGACCAACTCGAGGACAGTTTTGGTAAGACGAGTTACGGTCGACGCGATTTACGCCTTGAGGCCGAAGATGCCGAAACGTTGCGAACCCTGCTGCCGGGCGTAAACCCCAAGTCGATTTGTGGCAAGGTGCCGCAAAACGTTAGTCATATGGATGGCTTGCGTTTGGCATTCGAGGATGACACGTGGCTGCTGGTCCGTCCTAGCGGGACCGAACCAGTGGTGCGCGTCTACGCCGAGGGGTTCTCGGTGGAAGAACGTGATGAGTTGCTCGATGCTGGCTGTGCTTTAGCTAGGGGGACGTATCCGCTCTAACCATGAGACTGCCTTATATAAAGAGATGCTCGGCGAGCGGTAGGTAACGGCTGGCAAACGTTAGTCGGATTCCAAGATGTGTAGGAAATGTGTACGCCCAGATTCCCGCCCCCGGCGCCCCTCCGGTCTGGC
>URBM01000020.1 GCA_900545995.1 uncultured Collinsella sp.
CGGTCTTTCATGCAGCAGGGGCTCTCAATGTTTTTATGTCCTGCTCATATCGTCTGTGCCGGCACCTTGGGACACTCCTTGTAGTCATTGGGGACGTTCTTAAATGACTACATAGCATGAGAGTGGATAATCTCCCGGTTTGAGCCTGCATTCAAGCTTAAAGTGGGAGATTATCCACTCTCGTTTCGTTTGTTAATGTCGATGCCTACATTTGTAGGAACAGTTCGTGGAGGCGGGTGTCGTCGTCGAGCTCGGGGTGGAAGGTGACACCGAGCTGATTGTCTTGACGGGCGGCGACGATGCGGCCGTCGACTTCGGCCAGGGCCTTGGCATTGCCGTGCACCTCGACAATGCGGGGTGCACGGATAAATGTTAATGGCACTTCACCGTCGATGCCGGCTACCTGCCCCTTGGTTCGAAAGCTGCCGAGCTGCCTGCCGTAGGCATTGCGCTCGACAAGTACATCCATGGTTGCCAGGCGCGGCGTGCCCTTATCGTCGTGGGCGGCAAGGTCGTGAGCCAGTAGAATCAGGCCGGCGCAGGTGCCCAGGACGGGCATGCCTTCAGCGATACGGGCACGAAGCTCCTCGAGCATGCCCAACTCATCAAGCAGCTTCCCTTGAACGGTAGACTCGCCGCCGGGAAGTACCAGACGGTCAAAGTCCTGCTTCAAATCAGCCGCCTGTCTCAGCTCAATACAACGTGCGCCCAGTTCGGATAGCCTTGCCTCGTGCTCGGCAAAAGCGCCTTGGACCGCCAGCACGGCGACCGTTTGGTCTGCATAATCGCTCATGTGCGATCCTTTCTGCTGGACTAGCGCCCGCGCTCCTCCATGATAATCTCGATCTCGTCGGCGTTGATGCCCACCATGGCCTCGCCCAGGTCCTCCGAAAGCTCGGCGATGAGTTTGGCATCGGTGAAGTTTGCCACGGCCTTGACGATGGCGGCGGCGCGCTTGGCGGGGTCGCCGCTCTTAAAGATGCCCGAGCCGACAAAGACGCCCTCGGCACCCAGCTGCATCATCAGCGCGGCATCGGCGGGGGTCGCTACGCCGCCGGCGGCAAAGTTCACGACGGGAAGCTTACCCGTGGCATGGACCTCGCGCACCAGCTCAACCGGAACCTGCAGTTGCTTGGCTGCCTCAAAGAGCTCGTCGTCGCGCAGGGCAACAACGTCACGGATCTGCTTTTGGATCTTGCGCATGTGACGTACAGCCTGGACGACGTCGCCCGTGCCCGGCTCGCCCTTGGTGCGGATCATCGTGGCGCCCTCGGCAACACGGCGCAGCGCCTCGCCCAGATCGCGGGCGCCGCAGACAAACGGCACGTCAAACTGGGTCTTGTCGATGTGATAGACGTCATCGGCAGGGGAGAGAACCTCGGACTCGTCGATGTAATCGATCTCGATGGCCTGCAGGACCTGCGCCTCGACAATGTGACCGATGCGGCACTTGGCCATAACAGGGATGGAGACGGCCTCTTGGATGCCCTCGATCATCTTGGGGTCGCTCATGCGCGAGACGCCGCCAGCGGCGCGGATGTCGGCCGGAATGCGCTCGAGTGCCATGACGGCGCAGGCGCCCGCCTCCTCGGCGATGCGCGCCTGCTCGGGTGTGGTGACGTCCATGATGACGCCGCCCTTGAGCATCTGCGCGAGTTCGCGATTGAGTTTGACGCGATCGGCCTTGCTGGTCTGTTCTGCCATGGTTGCTCCCTTGGTTGGCATGTGCATTGCTTGACGGAACATCCTATCGGGGAGCTGGGTATGGCGAAATACTCAGTTTTCGAGATAATAATAATGTCAGCCTAATACCAGATTGAACAGCTCGATAAGGTCAGGTGGCAAACTCATGCTTGACTACAATTTGGAAAAACGCGGCGAAGCATCGCTTTATGAGTATGTTTACCAGCAAATTCGAGATGATATTGTTGCTGGACGTATTGTGGCGGGGGAGCATCTTCCGTCTAAGCGCGCCTTTGCCAGTCATCTGGGAATCAGTGTCATTACCATCGAGAATGCATATAGCCAGTTACTTGCCGAGGGCTATATTTGCTCAATGCCGCGTCGTGGCTACTACGCTTGCAAGCTTCCGGATGCACCGGTTTTGCCTTTGGCTTCGCAGGGCATCGACCGAGATACCGTCTCTGTGGGCCTCAGCGCGCATGATGTCAACGGACAGGTCGAGCTGTTCGATGCACTTTCTCCTTCCGCTTTGGAGGCGGCGCGGCTTTGGCAAAGCGCACTACGGGCGACGCTGGCATCCGAAGATGAGCGCGAAATCTTTTCGCCCGCACCGGCGCAGGGCACCGCTCGGCTGCGACGCGCAATTGCTCACCATCTGCGTGGGACAAGGGGCATGAATGTCGACCCCAACAACATTGTTATCGGTGCAGGCGCCCAGCTGCTCGATACCATGTTGGTTCAGTTGCTTGGCGCTGACAAGGTGTATGCTGTTGAGGACCCGGGCTATTTGCGTCTGACGCGCATCTATCAGGCTATGGGCTGCCAAGTACGACATATCCCGTTGGATGACGACGGCGTGGACCTGAGCGCTCTGCAGAAAACTGGGACCGATGTCCTTCACCTTATGCCGTCCCATCAGTATCCCACCGGTCTTGTGACGAGCATTGCGCGTCGCTATGCGCTGCTGAGCTGGGCCGCCGAGCGACCAGGTCGGTACCTCATCGAAGATGACTTTGATTGTGAGTTTCGCCTTGCCGGCAAGCCAATTCCCGCGCTCGCGTCGATCGATGCCTCCCAGTCGGTTATCTACACCAACACGTTTTCGAAGAGCCTGTCATCGGCGTTGCGTCTAGCGTACATGGTGCTGCCCGATGAGCTAATGGAGCGGTTTAGGCGCAACCTTGGTTTTTACGCCTCGTCGGTGAGTTCTGTTGACCAGGTCGCTTTGGCTCGTTTGCTGGAATCGGGTGATTACGAGCGACATGTGAACCGCGTGCGCGTTCGTGCTCGCGAGGCGCGTGATGGCCTGGCGGCGCTTGTACGGAAGGCATTTCCGGCAGGGGAAGTCTCGATCGAACACGCAGACGCGGGCCTTTACTGCACCGTGGTTGCGGAGCGTGGAACGGGCGGAAGCACTATTGCACGGGCCCTCACGCGCTCGAGCATCCCTTTTATCGATATCGGTGACTGTTTTTGGTGTGCCGATGGCGCATCTGCCCCTGAAAACTCAAGTCAAATTCTTGTTCAGTATGACGATTTGAGTCCAAAAGCGCTAAATACCTTGGAATCGCAGCTAATGGGAGCGCTCTGCAATCTAAGTGAGTAGGCATTTGGAACTTTGGCGACCAGGCAGTTTTGTAACAAGCTATCTACCTGCGGTTTTGAAAAGCAGGATGACCGGGCTGCTCGGAATGTTCAAAAAAGTCTACTCACTTGCCGCGTAAAGCTTCTGCATGAGAAAAAAATGGGGTTTTCAACAGGGCTTCGTCCAGCTCTCGACAAGCTTTTGGCCAGTTGGGGAGGGCTGTTGAAAACTTGGCAGTCCGTTCGGCGCCATTTTTGGTGCGTTCGCGCCAATGCGTGACTGACTGGGTTGAAATTCGTGTTCTCCTGTGCCTATGAAGGATCTACTTTGTGACATATCGGCTTTTAGGTACTGGCGTTTGCCTCCTCAAGTCCGCGCTTTGTGTCCGCCGCTTCCACGACCGGAAGAAGACCGGCAGCGATATGATCTCGACCGCAACCCGACGGCTGCGGTCGCGCTCGGTTTTCCGTTGCATACATTGGTTCGGACGAGAAACAAACGGACTTGTCCTGCCAGCATTAGGCAGCGGCTGTTTCTTGGTGAGCTCCCCAGGGAATCCGTGCTGGAAACGGAGCATGGATTTTTGATTACGCCTCCTCTACTGACGGCATTCATCATGTCACGGCATCTGACGGATCTTCAGCTTCTTTTGGTATTGGCGGAGATGTGTGGCTTGTTTGCGGTGTGTGCCCTGCCGGCGTTACTTGAGACGGAGCTTTCGCGTGCAATTGATTCGGGTGCGATTTCGACAACGTTCGGTTGGGCGCGCTGCCCGTCCGAGGACGGCACCGCCTCAAATTTATGCCTCAAATTTATGGCGTCGAGACGCTTTGGTTTTGGGCGGAGACCTTGACCGTTTTTGTTCAGATGTTTGTGGGATGCGTTACGGCAATAGATTTATGGCGGTATCGCAACTCGTTCCATTGGGTGCCGCGTCGCCTTTTGAGGTCGAGGCGTATTTGCTACTTGCACTGCCGCGATCCCTGGGAGGCGAAGGGTTTTGCGGCATAGAGCTCAATGTCGAAGTGACGCTAAGCACAAGTGCTCGAGCGATTGTGGGAAAGTCCCGTGTATATATCGACCTACTTCTTTCTTCGCCGGACGGCAAGCGACAGGTGGCCATTGAATGTCAGGGAAAGGCCTCGCACGGACGCGCAGGGGATGGCTTGCGCGACGCAGACCGCATGACAGCCCTTCAGGCCATGGGCTACGATGTACTTCTCCTGACACACAGACAGATATCCGATGAGGATAGATTCCGCGCGATCGTTAAGGCCGTATGCAGGATGCTCGATGCTGAATATCGTGATAAAAGTTCGGATGAGCAAAGGGCCGAGGCATTACTCCGGTCTGAACTATTTGTTGACTGGACAAAATTGGGAGTAATCGACGGAAAGATGCCCGTTAGACACAAAACAGCTCGATCGTGGACGACTGCGGAACTAAGTGAGTAGACTTTTGGCTTGATGGCGACCAAGCTGTTTTTGCAACAAGTCATTTACCTGCGACTTTATAAAGCAGTACGGATGGTCTGCTCGGCAAGTTCCAAAAAGTCTACTCACTTAGTTTTTGACGAGAAACCGATGCCGAAGATAGTTCTATTTCAGGGCGTTAACGAGTCCTCGAGACACAAAAAGGCCCGAACCAATACGGTCCGGGCCTTATAAAAGCTAGAGAATGTCTCTCAGGCGGTTGGCTTAGCCAAAGTAACGCTTGAGCAGGCCGGCGAAAGCCTTGCCGTGGCGAGCCTCGTCGCGAGCCATCTCGTGCACGGTGTCGTGGATGGCATCGAGACCAGCGGCCTTGGCGCGCTTGGCGAGATCGGTCTTGCCGGCGGTGGCGCCGTTCTCGGCCTCAACGCGCATCTCGAGGTTCTTCTTGGTGGAGTCGGTCACGACCTCGCCCAGGAGCTCAGCGAACTTGGCGGCGTGCTCGGCCTCCTCGTGGGCAGCCTTCTCCCAGTACAGGCCGATCTCGGGATAGCCCTCGCGATGAGCGACACGAGCCATGGCCAGGTACATACCGACCTCAGAGCACTCGCCCTCAAAGTTGGCGCGCAGGTCGGCAACGATGTCCTCGGAGACGCCCTCCATCTTGGCGACGCCCACGACGTGCTCGGCAGCCCACTCGAGCTGACCCTCCTCCTGCTTCAGGAAACGAGAACCGGGAACGCCGCACTGGGGGCACTTGAAGTCCTCGGGCAGCTGGTCGCCGTCGAACTCTTCCACATAACCGCAAACGGGGCAAACAAACTTCATGATTCGATCCTTTCGATCGATGGCGATGGTGCGCTCGCCCGGTCCCATAAGGGCCCTCTCCGGACGTGCGTCTTGACGAGTTCTATTATCCATAAATGAGACTGAAAGTGAAGCCTATTAGGAATGATTTTTAATAAAATAATTTTGAGATATGAAGATGTTGATTGATTAACGATTGGCAGGCCGTCTTTGACCACCGCTGAGTACAATCGGTCGAGCAAATGTTGACGAATCAACAAATGAAGGAGTTTCCTTTATGCATCTAGCCCGCCGCGCCTGGTGCCGAACGTATCAAACGATTTTTCGCATCGCATTGCCGGTGCTGCCCTATACCGAGCCACGCATTCTGGAGCATGCCGAGTATATGCCCGCGGTGCTTCAAAAGCGCTCGATACAGCGGGTTCTTATGGTAACGGATCCCGGCATTGCCCGTCTGGGGCTCACGGCGCCGCTCGAGACGGCGCTCGCATCCAGGGGAATTGGCGTTACGGTCTATGCCGAAACGCGTGCGAACCCCACGGTCTCAAACGTGGAGGAAGCGGCGGCGCTGTATCGCGAGAACGACTGCCGGGCCATTATCGGCTTTGGCGGTGGCTCGGCCATGGACTGTGCCAAGGGCGTGGGAGCACGCATCGCGCAGCCAAACAAGCCCATCAACAAGATGCGCGGGCTGCTGCGGATTCATCGTCGCCTGCCGCTGCTCATCGCCGTTCCCACCACGGCAGGCACGGGAAGCGAGGTCACACTTGCAGCGGTAATTACCGATGACGAGACGCACTACAAGTACCCCATTAACGACTTTGTGCTTATCCCGCGCCTTGCGGTGCACGACCCCGAGCTTACGCGCGGCCTGCCCGCCTCCATTACGGGGCAGACGGGCATGGACGCCCTGACGCATGCCGTCGAGGCCTTTATCGGGCGAAGCACCACGCCCTATACGCGCAAGATGGCGCGACAGGCGGTTCAGCTCATCTACGACAATTTGCTCGAGGCCTATGAGCATGGCGACAACATGCGTGCGCGCCGCAATATGCTTTCGGCGGCGTATAAGGCGGGTGTTGCCTTTACGCGCTCCTATGTTGGATACGTTCATGCCATCGCACACAGCTTGGGCGGGCGTTACGGGATTCCGCACGGCTTGGCTAACGCCATCATCCTGCCGCATATGCTTCGCGCTTATGGTGACGCCGCCGCCCCCAAGCTTGCCGACCTCGCTCGCATGGCGGGCATTGCGTCGGCTACCGCACAGGATGGTCTTGCGGCCGAGGCCTTTATCGATTGGGTCGACCGCATGAACGGGGCCCTGGGAATCCCCAAATATGTCTCAGGTATTCGCCGCTCCGACATTCCTGAAATGGCGGCGCATGCCGATGCCGAGGCCAATCCCCTGTACCCCGTTCCGCTTTTGATGGACCGCTTGGAGCTCGAGCATATGTACGAAGTCGTTGCAGGTGGTATGTTTGAGGGCGAGAACTAGGAGGGTCCATGAACACCGGGGAAATTGCGCGCATCGTCGGCGATCAGCGCGCCTACTTTAAGACGCACGCCACGTTTGATGTCGATGCTCGACGTCGCGCGCTCGCGAGCTTACGCGATACGGTGCGGGCCCACGAGGCCGATATTGCCCATGCGCTCAAGACCGATTTGGGTAAGTCGCATGACGAGGCCTACATGTGCGAGATTGGCACGTCGCTTTCCGAGATTCGCCATCAGATTGCGCATGTGGCTCGATGGAGTCGTCCGCGCCTGCGTCCGTGCGACCTCGCTAACGCCGTGAGCGTGTGCAAGACGCAAGCCGTGCCCTATGGCGTCACGCTCATCATGGCGCCCTGGAACTATCCGTTTTTGCTGACGCTCGAGCCGCTCGCTGGCGCCCTTGCCGCAGGCAATACCGTCGTCATCAAGCCGAGCGCCTATGCGCCGGCTTCGAGCGCGGTGCTCAGGCAGATTTGCGAGGAAGCATTTGATCCGCGCCTGGTGACGGTCGTCGAAGGCGGGCGTGCCGAGAACGAAGCGTTGCTCGACGAGTGCTGGGACAAGATTTTCTTTACCGGTAGCGTTCCGGTCGGCAAGCTCGTCATGGAGCGCGCGAGCAAAAACCTCACGCCTGTGACGCTTGAGCTGGGCGGAAAGAGTCCCTGCATCGTGGATGCGACGGCAAACTTGAAGGTCGCGGCACGCCGCATCGCCTTTGGTAAATGGCTCAACGTGGGCCAGACCTGTGTAGCGCCCGACTATCTGCTGGTCGATATGCGCGTGCACGACGAGTTGCTGGGCCTCATCAAGGAAGAGGTCCGTCGCATGTTTGGCGAGCACCCGCTCGATAACGAGGATTACGGGCATATCGTCAACGCCAAGCATTTCGCGCGCGTGCGCGGGCTGATCGACCCCGATAAGGTTGTGCTGGGGGGCATGGCGCGCGAGTCGTCGCTCAAGATTGAGCCGACGATTTTAGACGGTGTGGCGCCTGAGGACGCCGTAATGCAGGAGGAGATTTTCGGCCCCATCTTACCGGTACTGACGTTTGAGAGCCTAGACGAGGCCGAGACGTTTATTACGGATCGTCCGACGCCGCTGGCCCTGTATATCTTTAGTCGGGATCGCGAGGTTCAGCAGCGCTTTGTGCGCTACGTGCCTTTTGGCGGCGGCTGCGTTAACGACACCATCATGCACTTGGCTACGAGCCATATGGGCTTTGGCGGCATGGGCGCGAGCGGCATGGGGCAGTACCATGGCCGCGAAAGCTTCGATACGTTTAGCCACAAGAAGAGCATCGTGAACAAGGCAACCTGGCTGGACGTGCCATTCCGCTATGCGCCCTACGCAAGCTGGAAGCACAAGTTCGTGCGCATGTTTGTGCATTAGAATCAGATGGTGTAGCGACAAACGGTCGAAAAGACACGAGGTGGGGCGAATTTGTGTCCGCGCGAGTTCGTAGACTTCTCTATAAGGTTAAACGCCGGTTTATCCGGCCGTTAGGGGAGTTGCTATGTACGAGCCTTCACGTGTTCTTCTGTCGTTTCATATTGCGGGATTTCAGTATGCCGATGGCGCCTTGGTCTTGGGCGATCTTAAAGCGGGCGATAAACTGACGCTGTGCGCCGAGCGCGATAATCCCCATGACTCCGAGGCGGTTGCAATCTACTATGGCAAGACCAAACTTGGCTATGTTCCGGGAAACGAGGTCGGCCCGCTGTCCTTGATGATGTATTACGGCCACGATGGCGTATTTGAGGCCCGCGTGCAACAGGTCGCTCCCGAACGCAGCCCGTGGCATCAGGTGCGCGTTGGACTCTACGTGGTGGATGCTCGCTAGTCGGTAAAGGGGACTGCCATGTTTGATGACGACGACCAGTTCGATCTGGCAGACGATCCGTTTGAGTGGGATATGCTACTCGATGACGATGAGTTGGAGCAGGATCGCAAAAAGCAAAAGGACAAGAATGCCCAGGGTGACGCTTCGAAAAAGCAAGACAAACGCCGCCGCGGACTGTTCGGCGGGCTCTTTGGATAACCGCCACATCGCTGCGTCTGTATACTTAGCACGAGTTTGACGCGTTGCGAAATGAGGACATGGACGATGATGTGGTTTACCGCCGACCTGCACCTGGGCGATACGAATATCTTGCACGACATGGATCGACCGTTTGGTTCGGTCGAGGAGATGAATCGTAAGGTCATCGATGCCATCAATGAGTGCGTGGCTGCGGATGACCGCCTCTATATTCTGGGTGACTTTACCTATCGTTTGCCCCTGGCGGATGCTGTGCGCCTGCGCGAGCGTATCGAATGCCAAAACGTGACGCTCATACGGGGCAACCATGACGTCGATTGGGAAGATCCCGACGCACCGCAGATTTGGGAAGACGTGCGCGATTACCTGGAGATTACTCCCGGCTATGCCAAGGGCCATCGTCTGGTGATGAGCCATTACCCCATGCTCAGCTGGAATGGTAAGGCGCGTGGCGCCATCATGCTACACGGGCATATCCACAGCAGAGGAGACCGCACCAACGTGCGCAACCGCGATCGCGAGCGCCCTGTCTTTCGCTACGATGTCGGCCTCGACGCCAACGAGTACAAGCCCGTAAGCCGAGATCAAATCCTTGGTTTCTTTGGACTGTAATTCTCGAACCACCACAAAGGGAGCTGGTAACTCTGCGGTGGTTCTGGCGCCGTTGCCATTATGGTGGCGGCGCCTTTTTTGTCCGTGCGGCGCGGTAGAGTGTAAGCGGTTGAAATTTGCGTCCATCGAGGAGCTGCTATGAATGAGATCAAGTGTCCGCATTGTGGCGAAGTCTTTAAGGTCGATGCGTCTGGCTATGCGGATATCGTCAAGCAAGTACGCGATGCCGAGTTTTCGCGCGATCTGGATGAGCGTGTGAGGGCAGTCCAGCGCGAGGGCGAGCAGGCGCTGGAGCTTGAGCGCTCGCGTTCGACGGCTGCCTTGCAAAAGGCAGAGTCTCAGCGCAACGCTCAGCTTGCCGAGCAGAAGAACACTGCGGAGCAGAAGCTGGCACAAGAGGTTGCCAAGCGCGACGCTGAGCTTGCCGAGCTGCGCGCCAAGCTCGAGGGCGCTGCCGCAGAGCGCGAGAGTGCAAGCCAGCGCGCGGCGGTTGAGGCACGAGCCAATGCTCAAAAAGAGAATGCTGAGCTTCAGCGCGAGATCGATGCTCTGAAGGCGGAGCTCAATCACAAGGCCGACGAAGCTAAAATCGCCGAGGCGGCGGTTCGCAATGCAACTCAACATGATCTCGCCGCGCGCGATGCTCAGATTGCAGAATTGCAGGCCAAGCTTGCTGCAGCAGATAGGGCTCAAGAAATGGCACTCGCAACTGCTGCGGCCGAGGCGCAGCGTAAGCTTGATGCTGCTCACAATGAAGCGGATCGCAGGCTTTCCGATTACCAGACAGAAGTGCGCGAGAAGTTCTCGAACGCTAAGGTACAGTCCGAGCGCGAGGCCGAGGGCCTGCGCGCCCGGTTGCGCGAGCAAGAACTGGCTGCCAAAATGGAGCTCTCGGAGGCGGTCGCCGCGGCGGAGCGAGAGCGCGATGAGGCACGTGCCAAGCTGACGAGCGAGCTGGCGGTGCGCGATTCTCGCGAGGAACAGGCCAAGGCGGCACACGAGCTCGAGCTTGCGCAGGCCAAGCGCGCGAGTGATGACCTGATTCGCTACAAGGATGAAGAGATTGAGCGCCTTAAGGACATGAAGGTGCGCCTGTCCACCAAGATGGTGGGCGAGTCGCTCGAGCAGCACTGCGAGACCGAGTTTAACCGCCTACGCATGACGGCGTTTCCCAACGCGTACTTCGAGAAAGACAACGATGCGTCCGAGGGTACCAAGGGCGACTTTATCTTCCGCGAGTGCGATGCGAGCGGCAACGAGGTCATTTCGATTATGTTCGAGATGAAAAACGAGAACGACGAGACCGCGACCAAGCACAAAAACGAGGACTTCTTTAAGAAGCTCGATCACGATCGTCGCCAGAAAGGCTGTGAGTACGCGGTGCTCTGCACGCTACTCGAGCCTGAGAGCGAGCTCTATAACGCGGGAATCGTGGACGTGAGCTATCGCTACGAGAAGATGTACGTGATTCGCCCACAGTTTTTCATTCCCATGATTACACTTCTTCGCAACGCCGCCATGGGTTCGCTGCGCTATAAGCAGGAGCTGGCGGAGTACAAACAGCAGAATATCGACGTCACGAACTTCGAAGCCAAGATGGAAAAGTTCAAGAACGACTTCGGCCGCAACTACGAGATCGCGAGCCGCAAGTTCCAAACGGCAATCGATGAGATCGACAAGACGATTAGCCATCTGCAGAAAACCAAGGAGGCGTTGCTGTCCTCCGAGAACAATCTGCGCCTTGCCAACAAGAAGGCCGACGATCTTACCATTCGCAAGCTCACATGGGGCAACAAGACCATGAAGGCCGCCTTTGACGCGGCACGCGGGGCTGCGCCAGAGACAAACGATGAGCCAGCCGAGGCGGATTCGTATGAGGTCGAGGATACCGAGTAGGGGATAGCGTATCGCGCAAAAGCGGGGTCGCTGGCGATGTTGCCAGCGACCCCGCTTCGTTTCGTTCCATTGTGCCCGGCTAGTCCTCGAGCAGGTCCTCGATAAAGCCGACGCGGTAGTTTTTGAAGATGACCTCGCCGCCGTCTTGCGTGGCGTCCAGATCGACATCGCCCATGATGCCAAAATCGTGGTCGCCATCCTCGTCGGCAAAGATCTGGTGCACGTGCCATACGTGCGCGGTCTTCTCGTCGGACTCGTCGATGGAAAACATCGCGGCGCTGCGGGCATCTCCGCCGGTGAGGATTTCCTCGTGCTGCTCGTGGTAGGCATCGAGCGCCTTTTGCCAGCGAATTTCGCTCATGCCCCAGCCGTCGTCGAGCTCGCCCAGGTTGCGAACGTGCTCGCGGGCGGCAAGGGTCACGCGGCGGAAGAGCGCATTGCGCACCAACAGCGTGCAGCCGCGGCGGTCCGCCACGACCTCGTCAATGCCCTGTGGCGGCGCGGCATCGAGGGCTGCCGGGTTGCCGGCGTTCTCCCACTCGTCCACCAGGCTCGAGTCCACCGAGCGCACCACAAAGCCCAGCCACGAGATAATATCGCGCAGGCGCTCGTCGCGCTTCTCGATGGGTACGGTGCGGTCGAGCGAACGGTAAGCCTCTGCCAGGTAGCGTAGCAAAATGCCCTCGGAGCGGGCGATGCCGAGCTTTTGAATGTAGCCCTTAAAATCGCTCGCGCTTTCGAGCATATCGCGCAGAACGCTCTTGGGAGAGAGCTGATAGTCGTTGGCCCAGGGCACTTCCTGGCAGTACTTGTCAAAAGCGGCGTCGAGCAAATCCTCGAGCGGCTTTTCGTACGTGACGTCCTGAATGCGCTCCAAGCGCTCCTCATACTCGATGCCGTCGGCCTTCATCTCGGCCATGGCGCGATCGCGTGCGGCGCGCTCCTGTGCGCGCAATACCTGCTTGGGGTCCTCGAGCGTAGCCTCGACCATCGAGATCAGATCCATGGTATAGGTCTCACTCTCGGGGTCGAGCAGCTCCAACGCGGCAAGCAAGAACGGCGAGAGCGGCTGATCGAGCGCGAAGTCCTCGGGCAGATCGACCGTCAGCGCATAGTCGATGTCTGGTGCGGCGTCAGCCGGAGCGTCAGGCGCGGGCGGCACCTCGGTGCGAACGACGACGCCGGAATCGATGAGCGTCGCGAAGATTTCGTCGGCGCGAACCTCGAGCTTTGCCTTTTCCTCGGGGGTCTGCAGGCTCGTCTCGATGAGGTCGTGTACGCGGGCTCGGGCATCGCCGCCCTGCTCGACCACGCTAATCACCATGGAGTGCGTGATGCGCAGGCGCGGCTTGAGTGTCTCGGGCTGCGTCTCGATCAGGCGCTCAAAGGTCTGCTTGTTCCAGGTGACAAAGCCCTCGGGGGCCTTTTTCTTTTTAATCTTACGGAGCTTTTTGGGGTCGTTGCCCGCCTTGGCCATGAGCTTGGCGTTCTCGATCTCGTGCTCCGGGGCCTCGGCGATGACCATGCCCTCGGTATCGAAGCCCGAGCGGCCGGCGCGACCAGCAATCTGATGGAACTCGCGGGCGCGCAGACGACGCATCTTGTAGCCATCGAACTTGGTGAGCGCGGTGAGCACCACAGTGTGGATGGGTACGTTAATGCCGACGCCGAGTGTGTCGGTACCGCAGATGACGGGCAGCAGGCCCTGTTGCGCCAAGCGCTCGACCAGCAGGCGATAGCGCGGCAACATGCCAGCATGGTGCACGCCGACGCCGCATCCAAGCAGGCGCTTGAGAATCTTGCCAAAGGCCGTGGAGAAGCTCGTCCCCTTTGCCGCTTCCTTAATGGCCTCGCGCTGCTCCTTGCTAGCGATGCCAAAATTGGCGAGCGACTGTGCCGTCGCAAGGGCGGCATCCTGGCTAAAGTGCACGATATAGAGTGGGGCCTCGCCACGGCGCATGGCGAGCTCGACCGTGCCCTCGAGGGAGGTCGTCACATAGTCGTAGCTCAGCGGAACAGGACGCGGGGCGTCGACAACCAAGTCGCAAGCAGCGCCGGTGTGTTCCTCGAGCGAGGCGGCGATGGCAGTGACATCGCCGAGCGTGGCGCTCATGAGCATAAACTGCGTGTGGGGCAGGGTGAGCAGCGGTACCTGCCAGGCCCAACCGCGGTCGGGGTCGGCAAAGTAGTGGAACTCATCCATGGCCACGCAGCCCACATCGGCGTCCTCGCCCTCGCGCAGCGCATCGTTGGCAAGGATTTCGGCCGTGCAGCAGATGACGGGTGCCTTGGTGTTGATATGCGTGTCGCCGGTGATCATGCCGACGTTGTCGCGGCCGAGCACCTGCACAAGGTCGAAAAACTTCTCGCTGACCAGAGCCTTGATAGGAGCCGTGTAGTAGCAGCGCTTGCCCTGCGCCATGCCCATAAAGAGCATGCCCAGCGCGACGAGCGATTTACCCGATCCGGTCGGTGTGCCCAAAATGACGTGATCGCCGGCAGCCAGGTCCATGAGGGCTTCTTCTTGGTGATCCCACAGCTCAATGCCGCGATCGCCCGTCCATTCAAAGAAGCGTTCGAAGGCCTGATCGGGCGTGAGCCATGGTTCGGGCTCACTGCCGTCCTCGGGCTCCCACCAGGTGGGGGAGAGCGCGCCGAGCGAGCCGAACTCGGCTTCGGTTCCCGTGCCGCCCGAGAATGAGCTGGCAGCGCCGGCGACGGAGACGGTGCTGGCGGCGGTATCTGTCGTGGTTTGTGCCATGTGGTTGCTTTCTCTCGCGATTATCCGCCAACTATTATGGCGTAGCGGCGGCGCGGGGTGCCAGCGCGCGAGAAAATGCAGGAAATGGGCGTTCTGCCCAGCCGTTTGGTGCAGTTGCCGGCTAAGTGAGTAGACTTTTTGCAATATCGCGAGCACATGACTTTTGCGTAAGGGATTTACCTGCGGTTTTAGTTTTCGTTATGCGGGTTGTGCTTGGCTATTGCAAAAAAGTCTACTCACTTAGGCTTGAGGGTCGTTCGTTGGCGCCTATTCGCGCTTGTTTGCCGACGCCACGACCATAAGAAGCCCCTAGGACTCTTGCGGCAGGCGCTTCTTGCCTTTGCGGGCACGGTTTCTAAAGTTCTCGACGGCCTCTTCCATACCCAGAGGCACATAGGTGAGTTCATCGAGGTTATCGGGCAGGTAGCACGCAAGGCTTTGCTCCTGCATGCGGCCTACTGTGAGTTGTTCGTCGGTTGGCTGTGCTCCGGGTGTGGCGCATATGCCATAGACGGCGGCGCCCATCTCGCGCGTGCGGCACTCATATTCGGTCTCGGGATGCTCGGGATGGTCGCGGCGGACGTCGTCACTTTTCCAAAGCGTGTCGTAGCCTGCCGCGGCAAACTGCCCCAGGGCGTAGTCGCGCAGTGGCTTGCTGTCGGTTCGCAGCGTTACGGTGGCGCCGGCTGCAAAGAGCGGGCGATAGAGCATTAGATGGTCGACATGGACGAGTCGTTTTTTGGCGTACTTTGCCTTGGGCTGCGGCGTGGGAAAGTTGATGGTGATGGCGTCGAGCTCGCCGGCGGCAAATAACTGCGGCAGCGATGCGGCGCCTCGGGGCAGGACGAGCGCGTTGGATAGCTCCTGCTCGCAGATTTTCTGTGCGGCATAGGCGATGCAGATGGGCTCCTGGTCCATGCCGATAAAGAGCGTGTTTGGCTCGTGGGCCGCGCGCTCTACAAGGTACGTTCCCTTGCCACAGCCAAGATCAAGGTGAAGGTGTTCGAAGGGCTTGCTGCCAGCTGGCGCACAGGCCTTGCGCCAATCTCCGGCATAGATTTCGGGGTTCGTCTCAATCGCATCGGCGTAGCGCTCCAAGCGCTCCTCGAGCACAAAGTTTTTAGGCGTGCGAACGTGGACGGCTCCCATGGGGCTCCTTGGTCATAAGTATGGAACGTATAGCTGCACGTTCCGTCAATGGGTTGAAAAAGGGTGGGCGCAATGTGCCCGAAAGTTGCGGTGCGGCTCGGCGACGAGTCGTCGATGCCTACAGGCGCTTGAGAATCACATAGCGGTTGAGATCGCCGCTGCGGCCGTCGGCATGGAAGCGCTCAAGCTCGCGCACGGGGACCTCGCCGCTCTTGTAGAACGTACGGACGCCGCGCACCAGGTCGGTGATCTGCTGATCGTCAAAGTGATGACAATAGCGGTAGGCGTGGCGGTCGTTTTGCCAGCCAATGAGGTGGTCACCGGCTTCAAACTGCGCGGAATCGTAACCCTCAAACGGTGGGGTGAGCTCGGCGCGGGCTTCGGCGCGAACGGCCTTGCGCGCCATGCGCTCGTCGTTCATAAACTCCCAAAAACTGATGGCGATGATGCCACCCGGGCGCGTTTGGCGCACCAAGGCATCAAGTACGCGTACACGGTACTCGCACGACGGCACATGGTGCATAAAGCCAAAGCAGACCGAGATGTCGGCGAGCGGGGCGTCGAAAAGCACGTCGGGTGTCTCGGCGGGGTTGAGCTTCATAAGGGCGTCGAGTACGTCGAGTTCCTGGAAGTGCAGGTTGGGAATGCGCAGGGCGTGGCCGCGTGCATCGATGGCCAGGTCCTGGCACGAGTCGACACCATAGAACTCGAAGGGGCAGCTGGCGTCTGCCGAGGGGTTTGTGCCGTCGACGCCCTTGGCGGCAAGTGCGCCGCCGGCGGCAAAGTTCTCGAATCGCATATTGCCGCAGGCAAGATCGAAGACACGGACGGGATGCTCGATCGTGGCGACGTCGAGCTGCCCGAGCGCGATATCCATGGTGCGCACCCAGCCGGGCCACGGGGCCTGGCGCGTATCGGAGAAGGAGGCGGAGTGCTCGCGATAGAACGTGTTGTTGAGCTGGATGAGCGATGAGGCGAAATCGCGGTTCACGGCGCGGAACTCCCTCCGTTGGCGGTGCGGAATAAACAGTACGACCATACTACCGTTAACGCCGCAACGGGGACAACCGAGCCGTGGGTCATTGCTTTGTTTGGACACATTTCCGCAGCTCATATGTGCCCGCAACCGCCGGTTGTCAAAAATCTCACTAGAATAGGTGGCATGCTTTTGGCGGTGGCGGATAGATTTTTAACTGTGCAAGGCGCCTTAAGAACAAAAACGGTCCGGCGGCACGGCTGGCATCACATAGGAGGAACCATGAATGTAGAAACTGCGCAGCGGCTCGCCGACCTTCGTCGCAGCAAGGGCTTTAGCCAAGAAGGGCTGGCGCGAAAGCTGGGGCTGTCGCGCCAGGCGGTCAGTAAATGGGAGCGCGCGGAGAGCTCGCCCGATACCGAGAACCTGATCTCGCTCGCCAAACTCTATGGCGTGAGCCTGGACGAGCTGCTTAATCCGAGCGACGAGATCGAGGACGATATCGAGTTTGAGAACGAGGACCGCGCCCGTCAGCGCGAGGCCGAGGCGGCAGAGCGTGCTCGCACCCATGAGGCGGCAGCGCGCGCCACCGAGGCGGCAACACAGGCGAGTGATGCCGCGGCCAAGGCGGCGCAGGCGGCGAGTTGGAGCGCGCAGGCTGCCAATGCGGCGACGGCTCAGGTGACGGGTGCCGGTGCGACCAGCGTGACTCCGGTGAAAGGTCCGTTCCAGTCGTTCCCGTATTGGGCTGTGTGCTGGCTGCTGTTCTTTTTGCTGATGTTCCTGTTTGGCGCCGGCCCCTTTGCCGCGCTGATCTTCTTTACGATTCCCATCTATCACTGGGTGGCGCGTGCGCTCGATGGTGATTGGGCACGCGGGGATATTCAGGTTGGTCCGGCACCGGTGGCGGTCAAGGCACAGGGGAAGGATACTTCTGCGGAACCTGATGCTGACGTGGCTACCGCGGCCACCGCTGAGCCATGTGCCAAAGAAGGTGACGAATGATGAAGCTTTCGCATGAATCCAAGCTGCGCCTGGGCGTCGGCATCGGAGCGTTTGTACTGATTATCGGGCTTGTTTTTGGCGTTTCGCGGACTTTGATTCATTTTGATGGCCCGTGGGATCTCGACGATGTTATACCCGGCTTGTCCGGTATGGACGATGTGGTTGATGACGACGATTTTATGAACGATGGCGGTAACTATTCCGCTCGGCCTCAGCAGCTTTCGTGTACGACCTTTGATGCCGATGAGTTTCGCTACCTCGATTTCGATATCGATGCGGCTACGGTGGACGTCAAGGTTATTGATGGTAACAAGGCTCGCGTTATCGAGCGGGGACGCGTTGCCAATGGTATGGATGCCTCCAAGGCCGCGACGCAGAACATCGCATCCGTCGAGGACTCGACGCTCAAGGTTTCCCAGTTTGGAAGTGATGACGGTAAGGCAATCGATCGCTCAGTTACGGTCGAGCTGCCGCGCCGTGTTGCCGAACATCTGAAGGGAGTCAACGCGCACGTGGGCTCGGGTGATCTGCAGATTGCCGGTGTCACCTGTGATGGTTTCGACCTTTTCCTGGGTGCGGGAGATGTAGAGTTTGCGGGCAGCGTGACTGATGCGCTCAGTGCTGAGGTCGGTTCGGGCGATGTGACGTTCGAGCTCTACCAGGCCCCCGCGAAGTCGATGGACGTGAGTGTGGGCTCGGGCGATGTGGAGATGATGGTTCCGAACTCGACGGGC
>URBM01000021.1 GCA_900545995.1 uncultured Collinsella sp.
GATCTACACGAGCCTTATCGTCGGCAGCGTCAGATGTGTATAAGAGACAGCAGTCCAAGTTCGAGGGCTCGCGTCGCCAAAAACGCGCGCATATCGTGCGCATGTTGCTGGCAGCGCGCGATGGCCAGCCGGCGGGGATTACGCTTGCTGATGCCGTGGTGGGCGTTAACGAGATGGAGACGGCAGCCGGCCGAGAGCCGGTCGAGCGCGAGCTGGTCGCAAGCATTCTTGCCGATCTGGAGCGCGAGGGCTTTTGCGGCTCCGAGGGCGATCGTTGGCTGAGCGTGTAGCCTGCGCAAATCTGAAGAACAAGATTGTAAGGTTTAGATTCTTGGCATGAGGGCATCCTAAAGATGAGGCCGCTCGAAGCCTACGGGCGGCATGCGTTGAAGGGAAGTACACCTATGGACTTTGAGAACTCCCAAACCAAGAAGAACCTCGAGACTGCTTTTGCCGGTGAGTCCCAGGCACACACCAAGTATCGCTACTATGCCTCCAAGGCCAAGAAGGACGGCTACGTTCAGATCTCGAACATCTTTGCCGAGACGGCTGGCAACGAGTCCGAGCACGCCAAACTGTGGTTTAAGTATCTGCACGATGGCGCCGTCCCCGATACCCTGGACAATCTGCGCGATGCCGCCGCGGGTGAGAACTACGAGTGGACCACGATGTACGACGAGTTTGCCAAGACCGCCGAGGAAGAGGGCTTTGCCGAGATTGCCGCAAAGTTCCGTGGTGTCGCCGCAGTCGAGAAGGCCCATGAGGAGCGCTACAACAAGCTCGTCGAGCGCATCGAGTCGGGCGAGGTGTTTGAGCGTGAGGGCGTGAAGGTGTGGAAGTGCCTGAACTGCGGGCACCTGCATGTGGGTGCCGAGGCGCCTGAGGTGTGCCCGGTGTGTAACCACCCCAAGGCGTACTTTGAGGAGCAGGTGGTGAACTACTAGCGCGTGGCGCTAGCGTGAGCTGGGCCGGGAGGGCCGGACTACCCTCCCTCCTCGCTCACGGCTTCGCAGGGTCGCGTTGAGGGAAGGTAGTCCGGCCCTCCCGGCCCGCTTTGGGTCGTCGCGTGCTCGCTACAGAAAAGTTGATAAAAAAGTTTGCGTGCTGCCCCTTATGGGGCGGCACGTTTTTGTGGGGGCCGGTTGGGGCGGTGACGTTGCTTAGAGGGTACACTGGGTAGCGTTGGCTATTCGTTTCCTCTTGTGAGGTGTTGGTTATGGGTAAGAAGTCTCGGGCTCGGGATGCTGCGGCGGGGACTCGCAAGGATCCTGGCCGTCGGGTTGCCGAGGGTAAAAAGGCCGATCGTGCCGAGAAAGACAAGAAGGTCGGCGCGCATGCTCATCCTGAGTGGGCGCCTTATTTGAATTCGGCTAGTGAGGATTTGACTGCCAAGTTATTTACTCTGGTCGAGGTCATCTTGGGCGTGGTGCCCGTGGTGGTCATTGGCCTGTTCCTGGCCTCTAAGGATGCCACGAGCGTGGATAAGCTCACCGATGTCTTTTCTCAGGACCCCTCGATGGTGGTTACGTTTATCTCTGCGTGCCTGCAGCCGTTTGTGGCGTACATGTTGTACATGATTTATCGCAAATACTGCGAGGGCGACGCTGGTTTTGCCGCCGGCAACCTGATCGGTCTTTTGTGCTCCGAGATCCTACTGCTCAATATTCCGGGCGTCATCGGTATGGGCATCTTGCTGTGGCGTGTTTGGCGCAACGTCGCTCCGCACTTTGAGAGCTGGTTGTTTGAGCGCCGTGCAATGGGCGTGCTGGTCGACATCGCCGGGTCGCTCGTGATTCTCGTCTTGGCATTTATGTGCGCCACCGCCGCCCGAGGCCTTGCGGGAATGTAAAGCTGATAAGAAGTTTGCGTGCCGCCCCTTAGGGCGGTACGTTTTACTTGAGGTCCCGGTCTCCACAATTTTCGTCAAGCTTTTGGTTAGATTTTGGTCAGTTGGCGTAAGGGTGGAAGGCCAAAAGATTGCTGGCGAAAAAAGCTCAGAGAAAGTGCTGGTAGGGGAGTTGTTGAGCTTTTCGACAGCTTTTGAGCAAAAGAAACTTTGTGGCTATTGCCGGCGATTGCGTTGTCGCGGTCATGACGGTGCGGGATGCTGGTCGTAAGCGTCGAATGCTCCGATTTTGGAGGCCAGCATGGATCTGTTTCTTGAGACTCCGCAGCAACAAGCTGAGCGCATGCTGCGTCAGCAGCAACGACTCATGGAGATGCAAATGCAGGGGGCGGCAGCCCAGCCCCCTGCGCAAAATGCCACGCCTGCGGTTTCGCCTGCGGGCGAATCGGCACCAGAGGCCTATTCCGTACAGCAAGATTCATATGCGCAGGAGCTCGCGTTCGACAAAAGTCGCACGCGTCGCCGCCGCATGGGCCAGCGCCTGCGCACGTTGGCGATGATCGTGCTCATTCCGCTAGGACTTGCGGCGATTTTCTTGGTCTCGTATGCGCTCACGTGCATCCTCAACGGCGCATCGCCCAACGAGGTGCTCCAACATCTGTCAGCCCTCGGCCAGCGCCTAGGCGATGTCGTAACAACCATTCGTGCCGGCTGGGAGAGCTAGCGTTTTAGCGTCCGCGGCTCTAAGAGAAATTTGTCTGCAAGGCAGTGAGTGATCCGTGTGTGTGACGGGGTAAGATTGATCGCGGTTTTGATCGGTGCTCGATTGGGTTTGTTGGGCGGAGTTTATGTCTGCTATTGATATTGTGCTTGTTGTGATCGCCTTGGTGGCGGTGGGGGTTGCTGTGGCTTGCGCCCTCCAGCTCAAGAGCCTGCGTGCCGAGTTGCGGGAGCGTGGCGACAGTAGCGCGGAAACGCTGGCAGCACTCGAGCAGGCCAACAACGCGCTCGATGCCCTGAACGTCGCGCTGGCCGAAACTCGCCGCACGGCCAATGCCATCGCGCAGCAGCAGACGACAGATGCGGCCGTGGAGCAGCAACGTTACCTGACCATCGCACGTGAGTTTTCGCAAGCTGGTGACCGGATGGATGACCTGCGCCGCGAGACGGCCCAACAGCTCGGTGCCAACCGCGAGGGTATCGAGCATCGCCTGGACAAGGTGCGCGAAACGGTCGATGCTCAGCTGGGCGCCATCCGCAAAGACAACAACGTGCAGCTCGATCAAATGCGTGCGACGGTGGACGAGAAGCTCTCCCGCACGCTCAACGACCGACTGTCGGCATCGTTTAAGCAGGTGAGCGACCAGCTCGAGGCCGTGTACAAGGGCCTGGGCGACATGCAGTCCATCGCCACCGGCGTGGGCGACCTTAAGCGCGTGCTGGGCAACGTGAAGGCGCGTGGCATTTTGGGCGAGGTGCAGCTGGGTGCAATTCTGGCGGACATCCTTACGCCCGACCAGTATCTGGAAAACGTCGCCACCAAGCCCGGCGCCTCGGAGCGCGTTGAGTTTGCCGTCAAGCTGCCGGTGGACGAGGGCGATCCCGTGCTGCTGCCGATCGACTCCAAATTCCCGGGCGACGCGTACGAGCACTTGCTCGACGCGCAGGAGTCGGGCGATGCGGAGACCGTGGCGGCTGCGCGCAAGACGCTCGACACCATGGTCAAGCGCGAGGCAAAGGACATTTGCGAAAAGTACCTGAGTGTGCCGGCAACGACCAACTTTGGCATCATGTTCGTGCCGTTTGAAGGGCTGTACGCCGAGGTCGTCAGCCGCTCCGGGCTTATCGAGACCCTGGGCCGCGACTATCACGTCAACGTTGCCGGCCCCAGCACCATGGCGGCCATTCTCAACAGCCTGCAGATGAGCTACCAGACGTTTAGGCTGCAAAAACGCACCGACGATGTACTGCGAGTGCTCTCCGCCGTCAAGGCCGAGCTGCCGCGCTATCAAAAGGCGCTGCGCCGCGCCCAGCAGCAGATCGAGACCGCGGGTAAAACGGTCGAGGGCATTATCACCACGCGCACCAACGTCATGGAGCGCAAACTCAAGGATATCGACGCGCTGGAAGACGCCGACCAAGCCGATGAGATCTTGGGACTCACGCCCGCGGGCCTTTCCACAGACCAAGAAGACGAGGACTAATTGCAACAAGGCAGCGGGGCACCGGCGCAAACGCGGGCACCCCGCTGCCTTTCACATCGCGCTTGCCTGAAGTGCGCTTTAGTGTGCAACAATGGCGTTTCGCCCTATCAGACGCGAAAGGAAGCCCATGTCTCAGAGAAACACCAGTCCGCTGAAACGCTCCACCGTGCGCCGCACGCTGCAGCGGTTTTGGGGTGTCACGCGCACGCAGCCGCTGATTGTCTTTCTCTCGGTGTTCTCGTCGGCGGGCTACATCTTTTTGCTGACGTTTGCCAATACCTATGTGATGGCCCTCATTGTCGACCGCGTTCAAGCCGGTCCCGTGGCGGGTGATCAGGTGTTTGAGGTCTTCGGCCCCTATATCCTGGCGCTCGTACTCGTTAACCTGGTGGGCCAAATCCTCTCCAAGCTGCAGGACTACACCGTCTACAAGCTCGAGATTGCGGGCAACTATCACCTGGCGCGCCTGTGCTTCGACACGCTCTCCAATCAATCCATGACATTTCACACCAGCCGCTTTGGCGGATCGCTCGTGAGCCAGACGAGCCGTTTTATGAGCGGCTATACGGGGCTGGTCGACGTGACGGTGTATTCGCTCATCCCCACCATCACCTCGGTCATCTGCACCGTGGCCGCACTCGCCCCGGTGGTGCCGACGTTTACCGTGATCCTAGTGTGCATCATGGTCGTCTACATCGCGTTTGTCTGGCTTATGTACAAGCGCATCATGCCGCTTTCGGCCGCGACGTCCGCCGCGCAAAACAAGCTCTCGGGCGTACTCTCCGACGCGGTCACGAACATCTTGGCCGTCAAGACTTGCGGGCGCGAGGACTTTGAACGCGATCTGTTCGACGCCGCCGATCGTGCCGCGCGCGATGCCGAGACGGTCTCGATGCACGCCATGATGCAGCGCAACTTTACGACTTCGGGCCTTATCGTCGTCACCATGGCGGTGGTGAGCGTGTTCGTGGCGGGCGGCAACGCGTGGTTTGGCATCTCGGCCGGCTCGCTCGTCATGATCTTTACCTACACGTACAACCTCACCATGCGGCTCAACTACGTGAGCTCCATGATGCAGCGCATCAATCGCGCGCTGGGCGATGCCGCCGAGATGACGCGTGTGCTTGACGAGCCGCGCCTGGTGGCAGACGACCCGAATGCCCCCGAGCTTAAGGTGGGCGAGGGCGCAATCGATTTTGAGCATTTGAGCTTTGCATACCGTGATGCCGCTGCGGGCGAGAGCGTGTTTGACGACTTGACGCTCCATGTGGCGGCGGGCCAGCGTGTGGGCCTGGTGGGCAAATCGGGCTCGGGCAAGACGACGCTCACCAAGCTGTTGCTGCGCCTGGACGACGTGCAGGGCGGCCGCGTGCTCGTGGACGGCCAGGACGTTTCGCGCTGCACGCAGCAGAGCCTGCGCCGCCAGGTGGCCTACGTGCCGCAGGAGGCGCTGCTCTTCCATCGCTCCATTCGCGAGAATATCGCCTATGGCCGCCCCGATGCCACCGACGAGCAGATCCGCGAGGCGGCTCGCTTGGCTAATGCGACCGAGTTTATCGACCGCCTGCCCCGTGGCTTTGACACCATGGTGGGCGAACGCGGCGTCAAGCTCTCGGGCGGCCAGCGTCAGCGCGTGGCTATCGCCCGCGCCATCCTAACCGACGCGCCGATTCTGGTGCTCGACGAGGCGACCTCTGCCCTCGACAGCGAGTCCGAGGCGCTGGTGCAGGAGGCGCTCGAGAACCTGATGCGCGGCCGCACCTCCATTGTGGTGGCACATCGCCTGTCCACCGTGGCAGCGCTCGACCGCATCGTGGTGTTGGCCGACGGCGAGATTGTCGAGGACGGCACGCATGCACAGCTCGTCGAGGCAGGCGGCGAATACGCAAGCCTGTGGAGCCGCCAGACCGGCGCATTTTTGGAGGCTTAAGGCCCCCATACGTGGGACAATCGTTTCCGTGAAGTTATGTTTCTGCCGAGCCGAGGAGTCGTTATGCCACGCGAGACCAATGCCGCCAAACGCGAGCGCGCCATCGAGGTGTGCGAGCGCCTTAACCGTCGCTATGGCCCGGTCGAGTGCTTCTTGGACCACGAGAATCCCTTTAGGCTGCTCATCGCGGTGCTGCTCTCGGCGCAAACGACCGACGCGCAAGTCAACAAGGTGACGCCGCGGCTGTTTGCCCAGTGGCCCACGCCCGAGGCCATGGCCGGGGCGAGTGTTGCCGACGTGGCGGACACGATCAAGTCGCTTGGCTTCTACAAGAGCAAGGCCAAACACGCCGTGGAAGCGGCGCAGATGATCGTTGCCGATTACGGCGGTGTAGTGCCGGCGGATATGAAGGAGCTTGTCAAACTGCCGGGTGTGGGGCGCAAGACGGCGAACATCGTGCTCAACGTGGGGTATGGCATCGTGGAAGGCATCGCGGTGGATACGCACGTCAACCGTATCGCGCATCGCCTGATGCTGAGTCCCAAGACGCACGCCAAAGAGCCGCTCAAGACCGAGCAGGATCTGCTCAAGATCTTGCCGCACGAGTATTGGGAGTCGGTCAATCACCAGTGGATCACCTTTGGCCGCGAAATCTGCGACGCCCGCAAACCCAAGTGCGACGAGTGCCCACTGGCAGACCTTTGCCCCAGCGTACGGGTGACGGGGTAGGGTCCGGCACGCTTTGCCGGCGTCCGAAGGCTGTGGTCAATGTTGTGCAACACATTTGAGCCGCGAGGGCTCAATATGATGGCGACAGATGCCGTTTGTTGTGAGGGGATGCCCGAATATGTTTTGCACCAAGTGTGGCTCCGAGATGCCCGATGGAACCGATTTTTGCACGAACTGCGGGGCGCGCATGGGCGCTGCCTCTCCGGCGGCCGCGCCTGCTGAGCCCGCATCGATGCCGGCGGCAGGGATGCCTCCCGTGCAGAAGAAGTCGCATAAGCGAGCGGTGATTATCGGCATATGTGCAGCGGGCGTGCTGGTGGCCGGCGGCGCTGCGCTGGCGCTGACCGGCGTGCTGGGTCCGCTTGGGCAGGGCAATTCATCGCAGATTACGGTACTGGGGTCCGACGAGGGTTCGGCCGAGCACAAGGACAAGGGAGGCGCCAAGGAGGAGCCTGCTGAAGAGCAAGAAGAGTCGGAAGAGCCCGAGCAGACGGGCAGCAGTGTAAAGGTCGACCTCAACGACCAGGCAACCTATGCCGCCGCGAATCTGTTCCTGTCGAACTTTACGGAGGAACACTTCGATCGGGACTGGTATCAGGCGGGCGACTTCGATTCGACTGACGGACTTTCTGATGACGAGAAATACAAGCTGGTTAAGTTTATCTGGTGCCATTTTATTGACAACGCGCCGTATCGAATCGAGAAGGGTGACTATGACAACGGCAATCGCCAGCGCGTGGCGACTGATGCGGTCAATAGGGAACTCAACCGCTTGGCGGGCCTGACGCTTTCCGATGCCGATATGACTTATGACAGAACGCCGGAGGGGCAGGCGATTCCTGATTCGGCCGAAGCGCATGACGGGTACCTGTATCTGAAACAGGAATACGGCCAGGGAAATTACAACCCATCGTGTGCCATCGTTACGGGCGCGGCTGACCTTGGCGACAACATCTACGAGCTCACCTATGAGGTTTACAGTGCTGGCGGCATGTTACTCCCTTCCGACATCCCCGAGAGCACCTACGGCCTGCCAAAGAACCAGTTCATCGCCGCAATTCAAGCGGACGCATCCATGGGCCGTACCGAGACTTGCACGGTCCGCGTCGCGCAGGGCGACGGCGCTCCGACCTTCACACTGCTTAAAATGGGCGTCTACGATTAGACTCGGCGTATAGCTCACTCTGATAGCGCCAGGCGACTTGCCCGTCTGGCGTTTTTGTTGCGGGGCTGGGCGTGCGCTTGAGCTGGAGTATTTGTCGCCTCCTGCCGCCTCATGCAAAAATGTGTTGCTAATTTAGAAGCCTATTCAAGCGCGCCGAAGTCGTGCGTGCTGGCGTAGCATGAGCAAAAAATCAAGCAATGGAGGGTAATGTGGCAACATTGAAGACGCGAGAGCTCGAAGATTATTTTGAACGCATCGTACGCACGCGCGAAGGTGACCTACCTGGTCGTCGCAAAGGCGACGAATACTTGTCTCAAACCCATGCGCTCTACCACGGAGATCCTGCGCCCTGGGCTTTAACGCCAAAGATATTCGATAAGGATATGACGGCGCTTCTTAAGGAGGCGGCCGAGCGCATGTACGGCATTATGGACAAGGTGACGCGGGCGTTTTGTACTGATGCCTCCGTGCGCGCGTGGTTTCGCATAGATCCGGCTTTTGCTGACCTGTGCGCTATGGATGCCGGCTATGATTGCCAGATCCCCCTTGCGCGCGTTGATATCTTTCTTGACGAGGACACCGGTTCGTATACGTTTTGCGAGCTCAATACCGACGGCAGTGCTGGAATGGTAGTAACCGATGAGGTCTGCCAGGCAGTGCGAATGACGCCTTCCTTTGAGGAGTTTGCATCCGACCACCCCGGCTTTCGGCAGTACGATTTGTGCGGTAGCTGGATAGATGCATTGTTTGAGACCTATGCAGAGTGGAAGCTGGCCCATCCTCGCCGCACCGAGGATAGTGCACGATCGGACGACGGGGCCCGCGTTGACGAGGGGCTCTATGCACCGCAATCAAAGAAATGTCCCGCCTCGGTGGCAATCGTCGACTATTCGGAAAGCATCGACTCGGAAGATGCGGCTCATTTTGTCGACCTTATGAGGCAGCGGGGTGTAGCCGCACGCTTTGCGGATGTGCGCGACCTGCGGATTGGCGAAGGCGAGAGCGGTGCTAGGTGCCTGTGCGATGCCGCTGGTCCTATTGATTGCGTCTGGCGGCGCGCGGTGACCGGCGAACTGTGGGATAAGCCGTGCGACGGACGCTCGGCCTTAATCGAGGCTGCCCAAGAAGGGCTTGCATGCATCGTCGGTGGTTTTAGAACGTGGCCGTGTGCGACTAAGACCGTATTTGCGTTTTTGTGGTCTCGGGCCGGTCAGTCCTTGTTGAGCCCGGAGGAGCAATCGTTTGTACGGGAGCATGTGCCCTATACCGAGATTATGGACGAAAGCACCCAGTTGTCGAGATTTGCCGAAAAGGACCGATGGATCGTCAAGCCGTGCGGCGGCTACAATGCGGTTGGCGTTGTCGCTGGTTTGGATGCCACGGAACAGGAATGGTCCCAGGTGCTTGCTCGTGCTGCGGCCGCTGGGGCGATTGTGCAGGAGTATGCTCAGCAGTATCAGACTCCCTGCTTGCGCGGAACGCTTGTCGATGGGCCGCATCGAGGAGAGGCACCCAAAGGACTTGTGGATGATCTCGGTTTTGCGCCCGCTTCTAATATGGAAGGCCTGTACCTGTATCGCGGCCGTTTTGCGGGCGTGTACACACGCGTCGGCTTTGCCAACACCATAGGAGAGTGGACGAGCCGTTTGAACGTTGCGAGCTTTTTTGAGGAATAGCCGTTTCTTGGGGAGCCTTCCGTGGTTGCGGCGTTCGACGTGATGGGGAGATTTTGGCGAAGCCGGCGAGTCCAGTTCTATCTGGCGTTTTTGTTGCGGGGCTGGGCGTACGCTTGAGCTGGAGTCCTCTTCATGCGCTACCATGACAGGCAACGAATTTGACGAACGACCCGCCGAGCTTGCCTCGGCGGGCTTTTGGCGTTGCAATGCCGGAGGAACAGCATGCTCATTCACCGTATAGCCGCGCAGCTCTACACTGCCGAGGCGCTGCAGACCGTCGAGGCCGGACTCGATGCCGGCGAGGACGTGACGCTGGCCGTGTCGCAATCGGGTCGCACGCTTATGGCGGCAGCCCAGTTTGCGCGCCGTCCGCGCCCCACGGTCTACATTGTGAGCGGCGAGGACGCGGCCGATCGCGCCGCGCGCAGCCTTGCTGCTTATGTGGGCCTGGCGCACGTGTGCCGTTTTCCCGAGCGCAAGGACTATCCGTGGCGCGAGCAGGCGCCTGACGATGCCGTGGTTGCCCAGCGCTGCGAGGCGCTCGGGCGCATCGTGCGCGGGGACAACTGCATCATGGTCGCCTCGGCCCGTGCGCTGCTGCGTTGCGTGCCGCCAGTCGAGAGCCGCTACTGGGAGTCCACTACTTTTGCGGTGGGCGAGGAGATTCCTTTTGACGAGGTGCCACAGCGCTTGGTGGGCATGGGCTACACCAATGCCGGTGCCGCCGACGCGCCCGGCCTGTTCCGTGTGCACGGCGACACCGTCGAGGTGTTCCCCGCGCAGGAAAAAGCGCCCGTGCGCATTGAGTTTTTCGGCGACGAGATCGATCGCATCCGCCGTATGGTGAGCTCAACGGGCCAGACCATCGGCAACGAAGACAGCATCGAGATCTTCCCCTGCCGTGAGCTGGCGCTTACCGACGAGGCCGTCCACAACATGCATGTGGCGCTCTATCGTGCCAGCCAGGACGACAGCAAACTGGCCGCATTGCTCGAGATGGTGGATGCGCGCATCGTCACGCCTGAGCTCGATCGCTTTTTGCCGGTGATGTACGGCCAGACCGTAAGCCCGCTGTCGCACGTGAGCGGCAAGGCGCTCGTGGTGCTGTCCGAGCCGCGCTCGCTGTTCGACGATTGCCTGCGCGCCTACGAGGATATCGAGGCCCGTGCCGGCGAGGCGGGGGTCGATCGCCTGGACGGCTTGTACGTGCGCGCCCAACAGCTCGACTTTGGTGCCCAGCAGCGCCTGAACTACGTGAGCCTCATCCGTGCCGGCGGTGCGGTGACGGCCGAGCTCAAGATTGAGCAGCCGGCCATCGCAGGCTCGGACAACCGTTTTATGACGCGCATCCAGGAGGTCGTGGGTAAGCGCTGTGCCTGCGTGTTTGCCATCCCCGACCGCGGTGCGCGCGAGTCGATGGAGCTTACCTTTGGCGACGAGGGCATTACCTTTGAGGAGTCGCTGACCGCGGCGCCCGAAAATACCGGCGCTATCGGCGACCGCGTGCGCGTGGCAGCGGCGGATTCTGCCGACCGTGCCGCCCGCCAGGAGGCCCATGCTTCCATTCGCGAGCGCAAGGCAGATGCGCTCAACGCCCGCTCACTCGAGGCGGGTGCCGCCCAGGCTGCCGCCGGTGCTGCCGTGCCCACCATCTCGCGCGGACGCGTAACCTTTGTCGATGCCGCCCTGCCGCAGGGCGTAGTGGTGCCCGATGCCAACCTGGCCGTGTTCTCGATCGCCGACCTCAACGCCCGCATGGACGCCAACCGCGCGCGCAGCCGCCGCAAGGTGGACATTACGCAGATCACGTTCCCGTTTAAGCCGGGCGACTACGTGGTGCACGCCACTCACGGCATCGCGCTCTTTAGCGAGATCGCGCGCCAGGAAGTGGGCGGCAAGGAACGCGACTACTTTTTGCTGGAATACGCCGATGGCGACAAGCTCTACGTGCCGCTCGAGCAGGTTGACCGCATTACGCGCTACGTTGGCCCCGACGGCGATAAACCGCGTCTGACCAGACTCAACACCGCCGACTGGACGCGTGCCACCAACAAGGCGCGCAAGAACGCCAAAAAGCTGGCGTTTGACCTGGTCGACCTGTATACGCGCCGCTCGTCGATTACCGGTATCGCCTGCCCGCCCGACACGCCCGAGCAGATCGAGATGGAGCAGAGCTTCCCTTACGACGAGACGCGCGACCAGCTGGAGGCCATCGCCGACATCAAGGCCGACATGGAGGCGCCCAAGCCCATGGATCGCCTGCTGTGCGGCGACGTGGGTTTCGGCAAGACCGAGGTCGCTCTGCGCGCGGCGTTTAAGTGCGTGGACTCCGGCCGCCAGGTCATGGTGCTCTGCCCCACGACCATTCTGGCCCAACAGCACTACGAGACATTCTTTGAGCGTTTTGCCCCGTTTGGCTTGGAGGTCGAGGTACTCAGCCGCTTCCGCACGCCGGCGCAGCAAAAGCGCGCGCTCAAGGCGTTTGCCGAGGGCACGATTGATGTGCTCATCGGCACGCACCGTCTGCTTTCGGCCGACGTGAACCCCAAGAACCTGGGCCTGGTGATCATCGACGAAGAGCAGCGCTTTGGCGTGCAGCACAAGGAGCAGCTCAAGAATCTGCGCGAGCAAATCGACGTGCTCACGCTCTCGGCAACGCCGATTCCGCGAACCATGCAGATGGCCACGAGCGGCGTGCGCGACATGAGCCTGATCACCACGCCGCCGACTGGGCGCCGCCCCGTGATCGTGCACGTGGGGGAGTACGACCCCGACGTGGTGAGCGCGGCGATTCGCCTGGAGGTGGGTCGCGGCGGCCAGGTGTACTACGTGTCCAACCGCGTCAAGACCATCGACGACGCCGTGGCACGCGTGCACGAGGCCGCGCCCGAGGCTCGTGTGGGCGTGGCACACGGCAAGATGAGCCCGCGCGAGGTCGAGGACGTGATGATCGAGTTCGCGACCAAAAAGATCGACGTGCTCATTGCCACGACCATCGTGGAGAGCGGCATCGACAACGCGACCGCCAACACGCTCATCATCGAGGATTCGCAGCGCCTGGGCCTGGCGCAGCTCTACCAGCTCAAGGGCCGTGTGGGCCGCTCTGCCACGCAGGCCTACGCGTACTTTATGTTCCCGGGCGAGCTGCCGCTCACCGAGGAGGCCACGGCGCGTCTGACCGCACTGTCCGAGTTCCAGGACCTGGGCAGCGGCATGCGTATCGCCATGCGCGACCTGGAGATTCGCGGCGCCGGCTCGCTTATGGGCGCCGAGCAGCACGGCAACCTGTCGAGCGTGGGCTTCGACCTGTTTACGCAGATGCTGGGCCAGGCCGTGGCCGAGGCGCGCGGCGATGACGATGCCGGCGTGGAGGCGGCGAGCGTGGGCATTAACCTGCCGGCCGACTACTTCTTGTCCGAGGAGTACCTGCCGGCGGTGGACCAGCGCGTGCTCGTGTACCGCAAGCTCGCGGCGGCTGAGGACCTGGAGAGTGTCGACGAGGTGCAGGAGGAGACCGAGGCCGCGCACGGTGAGCTTCCGTTGGCGGGACTCAACCTGTTCAACCGCGCGCGCATCCGTATTCGCGGCGAGCGTCTGGGGCTCGAGAGCGTCACGCTCAGCGGCGGACGCATCACGTTTTTGGGCGTCGACGTGCCCAAGAAGGTGGCCTTTGAGCTTAAGACCCGCTATGGCGCGGTGAACTTTCCCAAGAGCCGCAAGCTGTCGGTGCCCTACAAGGCGGGCGCCGGTGCGGGCAGCGGCCTGGGCCGCGGCCTCGACGCCAACGACGGCACCGGCCCGGTGGCCGCGGCACTCATGCTGCTGCAGCAGCTGGGCGCTAGTGATGATGACTAGCGAGTCGACGCTGCAAACACCCTATTTGGGCACTCTGGTTCCATCGAAAGGAAAGCATGTCCGGATACATCTATAAGAAAGATGTCGCCATTATCGCAGTTGTTCTGTGCCTTTGTCTGGGCGTGGGCAGCTTCTTTGATTATCAAATCTCGAGTGCGCTGTTCAACATCGGCAGCATGTACGGTCGCTTTGTCGAGGCGGCCGGTGAGCTGCCGTTCGAGCTGACGGCGAGCATCGCGGGCGTTATGCTCGTGCGCTCGGCACGCCCCAATTCCAAGGCGAGCAAGTGGCTCGCTGCGCTGGGCGTTCTGATCAACGTAGGGCTGGTCGGCTACGAGATTATCGGATCGCTGCGCGTCGGCGGCAAGCTTATTGCGTTTCAGCTGGTTCTGACGTTTGCGTTGGTCATCGCAGCCAACCTCATTGCCTACCGCCTCACGCGCACGACCGAGCCCGGCGAGCTTACGCGCTGGGCGTTGATGGTGCTTGCCGTGTGGGTCGCTCAGGCCATTATCCTCAACGTCATTGTTAAGCCGTTGTGGTCGCGTCCGCGCATGCGCGTGATCGAGGTCACGCCGGGGCTCAATTTTCAGCCGTGGTGGGTGATCGGCAATCCCGACAAGTGGACCTATATCGCCGCCGGCGTGATCAAGGACGGGTTCAAGTCGTTTGCGAGTGGACACACGGCGCATGCGGCGATCGGCCTTATGCTCGCCGGGCTTCCCGCGATAGCCTTTAAGGAAAAACCTTCGCGTTGTCGCGTGATCTTTTGGGCGGCAGCTGTGGTCGCTGCGCTCGTCGCCTTTGGGCGCATCGTGATCGGTGCACACTTTTTGACTGACGTGAGCTGCGGCTTTGCCCTGGTGCTGGCACTTGAGTGCCTCGCCGCGCGCATTGCCTATCCCAACGGCGTACAATAGCTCCGTTTGAATCATCTGGCCGATATCCGGTAAGAGAGGATTGCCATGCTCGCGTTTAACAACGACTATTCCCACGGCGCACATCCGGCAGTGCTGCAGGCGCTTGTCGACACCAATATGGAGCCGCAGCCCGGCTACGGTACCGATGCGCATACCGAGCGTGCCAAGCAGCTTATCCGCGAGGCCTGTCAGGCGCCCGACGCCGACGTGTTTTTTCTGGTGGGCGGCACGCAGGCCAACGCGACGGTGATCGACATGTTGCTTGCGCCGTACGAGGGCGTCGTTGCTGTTGAGACTGGCCACGTCGCCTGCCACGAGGCGGGCGCCATCGAGTTTGGCGGCCACAAGGTGCTCACCATCCCCGGCTACGAGGGCAAGATACACGCCGAGGACCTCGAGAGCTATATCCAGGTGTTCTACGAAAACGAGAGCTACGAGCACACGGTGTTCCCGGGCGCCGTGTACGTGAGCCTGTCGACTGAGTACGGCACGCTGTACTCCAAGGCCGAGCTCGCGGCGATTCACTCAGTGTGCCAGAAGCGTGAGATTCCGCTGTTTGTGGATGGCGCCCGCCTGGCCTATGCGCTGGCGGCCGATGAGTGCGACATTACCCTGCCCGAGCTGGCGCAGCTGTGCGACGTGTTCTACATCGGCGGCACCAAGTGCGGCGCGCTCTGCGGCGAGGCTGTGGTGTTTAGCGGCATGCACGCTCCGGCGCATCCCATTCCGCGTATTAAACAGCATGGCGCGTTGCTGGCCAAGGGCCGCCTGACGGGCGTGCAGTTTGAGTCTCTTTTTGCCGACGGCCTGTATTTTGAGATTGGTCGCCAGGCGATCGAGACCGCTCAGGCGCTGCGTCGCGTGCTGCATGAGCGCGGCTACCAGTTCTTCTTGGAGACGCCGACCAACCAGCAGTTTGTGATTCTGCCCAACGAGGACATGGCGCGCATTCGCGAGCATGCCTCGATCGAGTACTGGGAAAAGTACGATGAGACCCACACGGTGGTGCGCTTTTGCACCAGCTGGGCCACGACGCAGGAGGATATCGACGCGCTGGCGGCGGTTCTGTAGCCTGATGTAATGACGAGGGGCCGCCTTGCGCTGGGTTTAGCGCAAGGCGGCCTTTGTTTTTGAGGGAGAAGGGTTGTATGACCGAGATGTCCGAGCCGACGATTCGCCTGGCGACGCCCGATGATGCGCCGGCGTTGCTTGCCATCTATGAGCCGTATGTGCGCCAGACGGCGATTACCTGCGAATACGAGGTGCCGAGCGTTGAGGAGTTCGCCGGGCGTATTGAGCGTACGCTCAAGCGCTATCCGTATCTGGTGATGGAGTTGGACGGGCGTCCGGTAGGCTATGCCTACGTGAGTCCGCTTAACAGCCGCGAGGCATACGACTGGTCGGTCGAGACGTCGATCTACCTGGCACGCGATGTGCGCCATGGCGGGCTGGGTCGCAAGCTGCACGACGCGCTCAAGCAATGCCTGGTCGCGATGGGCATCACCAACATGTGCGCGCTCATTGCCGTGCCGCACGATAAGGACGACGAGTATCTGACGCACAACAGTCAGGATTTCCATGCCCATATGGGGTATCGCCTGGTGGGCGCCTTCGACCGCTGCGCCCAAAAGTTCGGCCGCTGGTACGACATGTGCTGGATGGAGCTGGTCCTGGCCGAGCGCACACCCAATCAACCCAAACCAACCTGGTTCCCCGACCTTCCCAAACCTACCATTTAGGGACAGGTTTATTTTGGCAGGTTAGCCGATGGGCTCGGTGTATTTGGCGCGGTCGGTGCGCTGGATGCGCTTGGAGACGTGGAGCGGGCGGCCGTCGGTGTCGTAGACGTAGTCGGTAATCAGGATCAGCGCCTGCCCGCGCTCAACGTTGAGCAAAAACGCCTCGTTTTGCGAGGCGTAGCACACCTCAAAGGTCTTATGCCCCTGTGCCGGCGCGCGATGGAACTCCTGTCGCAGCGTGGCGTAGAGCGAACCGTTGATATCGCGATCGATGAGTGCCTCGAAGCTTGGCGGCAGATAAGTGGTCTCCAGGCACAGCGGCGCATCGTCCAGATAACGCAGGCGGACAAGTTTGACGAGCTTGCTGCCCACGGCGGCGTCAAAGAACTTAGCTATGCTGCCGGCCGCCTTGGCAAAGCCCGAATCCACGGTGCGCGTGGTGGGCTTCATGCCCTGGCCTTCGACCTGCTTGGTATAGCTCGAAAACACCAGGTTGTTCTCGTGGAGCGCGGGCGTGTCGGCCACAAAGGCGCCACGCCCGCGCTCGGTGCGCACCAGGCCCTCATCAACGAGCACCTTAAGGGCGTGGCGCACGGTGCTGCGCGACAGCCCCGATTCGTCCATGAGCTCCATCTCGGACGGCAGCTTGTCTCCGCGTGCGTAGATGCCGGCGGCGATGCGGTCGCGAAGCGTACCCGCCAAGCGCTCGTATTGGGCCAGTTTCTTTTTAGACGAAGCGTTCATGCGATCAACCTGTATCTAACTTGTATGCGTATCTAATCAAGTATGTATTCAATACAACAACAAAACCGCTGGTAGCTAGCTATCGAAAACCGCATCAGCATAATTTCTAAGATAAATATAGCATACAACTAGTCGACATAACCAAAACATGTATGTAACTTGTATGCCATCGAGAGCATCAAACGAGAAGAAAGGCTGATGCACGATGACTACTCAGGAACAGGTTAAGGATGTCGTCTCCCAGGTTTTGGCTGACAAGGCAGACAAGGGCGGCATCAAGCGCGTCGTGTGGATTGGCGCTGGTGGATCCAACGGCGGCAACTATCCTGCCCAGTACTTTATGGAGCACGAGGCCACGCAGGTCGTGAGCTCCAGCTACACCAGCAACGAGTTCGTGCACGCAACCCCTGCCTACGTCAACGAGAACACCCTGGCCGTCGCCGTGTCCATGCGCGGCACCAAGGAGACCATCGTCGCCGCCCAGGTCGCCAAGGACCACGGCGCCAGCACCATCGCAATCTATGTTGACGAGTCCGGCCTCACCGAGGTCTGCGACTACAAGATCCAGTACGACAGCTTGGCCGTCGACGAGTCCTGCATGGGCCGCACCAACTCCGCCGTCGTGACCATGATCGCCATGGAGCTCACGCAGCAGACCGAGGGCTATGCCGAGTACGAGACCGCTATGGCCGCCTTCGACTTGGTCGACCCCATCTATCGCAAGGCCGTCGAGTACACCCGTCCGCTTGCTGCCAAGTGGGCCGAGCAGAACGCCGACAAGCCCTGCATCAACGTCATGGCCCAGGGCCCGCTCTTTGGTGCCGCCTACGTCTTTAGCATCTGCAACGTGCAGGAGATGCTGCAGATCGACTCCTGCACCATCAACACCTGCGATTTCTTCCATGGCCCCTTCGAGATCCTGGACAAGCGCACCTCGCTGTTCCAGCTCATCAGCGTCGGCCGCAGCCGCTGCAACGACGAGCGCGGCATCCGCTTCGTCAACCAGTACGGTGGCGAGCGCGTCTATCAGCTCGACGCCAAGGAGCTCGGCCTCAACGACATCAAGGACAGCGTGAGCGAGTACTTCAACCACCTGATCTTTGCGCCGATCCTCAACAACGTGTACATGCGTGCCCTCTCTGCCGTCACCCACAAGGACTACATGACGCGCCGCTACATGTGGAAGCTGGACTACTAGGGGATAGAGCGGCCTAACAGCTCGATGTCCTCATAAGTTGCGGTGGAATAGTTCCTGTTTGGGGGCCTCTATTGGGGGTGCGGACAGAAAGTTGGACCGTGAAGCGGTCCGGACTGGAGGTTCGCA
>URBM01000022.1 GCA_900545995.1 uncultured Collinsella sp.
CTCGGAGATGTGTATAAGAGACAGGCTCGGAGTTGTTGTCGGAAGCGTTACGATCGTTACGGCGGCCACCGCGGCGGTCATTGTTGCCGCCACGACGGTTACCGCGCTCGGCGGCGCGCTCGGCCTTGGCCTTGTCCTCGGCGTCCTTCTTCTCCTTGAGCACGGTCTCCTGTGCGGCGATCTGGTCGAGCAGCGAACGGAAGCGCGAACCGGAGTCGGAAGCGGGAACGGCGCGGCGCTGGGCCTCGCGGGCAGCCTCCTCCTTCTCGCGAGCAAGGCGCTCCTGCTCGGCCTTCTTCTTGGCCTCGGCCTCGGCGCGGGCAGCCTCCTCGGCAGCCTGGGCTGCGGCAAACTGGCGGCGTTCCTCCTCGCGTGCCTTCTCGGCGGCGATGCGCTCGCGCTCGGCCTCGGCGGCGCGAGCGGCCTCCTCGGCGGCAGCTGCCTGCTCCTCGGCCTGCTTGGCGGCCTCGACTTCCTGAGCGCGGGCCTCGATCACCGAGGCGAGCTGCTTGCGGACCATGACGACATAGGCGTCCTCCAAAGTGGAGGACGCGGACTTAGCGGGAATCTTCATTTCGGCGAGATGACCCATCAGTTCCTTGGAGGTCATGCCGAACTCTTTGGCCAGGGTGGACACACGGACTTTTGCCATATGACTTCACCTACCCTTTCTGGCACCTTGGGTGCCTAGAGACTGAACGAGCGTGGGAGACGCGCCGGGACCCGCCCGGCGCGACCGCGCGCTAGATCAGGTCCTCCGCATCATCGAAGGCGTCGGTGTCGTGGACACCGCAGAAACGGGAGCCGGGACGAGCCTGGTTGCGGCACTGGACGCCGTCCTCGGACACGTACTCGCAGCGGCGGACGTCCTCGTCCTCCTCGTCACCGATCAGGTCGGCGGCGGGCTCCTCGTGAACGGGAACGTTCTTGAGGATGTCGGCGGCAAGCGTCTCGGACTTGATGTCGATGTGCCAGCCGGTCAGGCGCGCGGCGAGGCGGGCGTTCTGGCCCTCCTTGCCGATGGCGAGGGACAGCTGGTCGTCGGGCACGATGACGCCGGCGTAGGCCTTCTCCTCGTCGATGAGGACGCGGGTGACCTTGGCAGGCGACAGGGCGTTGGCGACGTAGACGGCAGGATCGGCATCCCACAGGATGACGTCGACGCGCTCGCCACGGAGCTCGCCCACGACAGCGCGAACACGGCTGCCCTTGGGGCCGACGCAGGCGCCCACGGGATCCAGACGGTCGTCGAGCGAGTGGACGGCTACCTTGGAACGCTGGCCGGGCTCGCGGGCGATCGACTTGATCTGGACGGTGCCCTCATAGATCTCGGGCACCTCCTGCTCAAACAGACGACGCATGAGCTCGGGGTGGGTGCGGGAGATGACAATCGGCGGACGGCTGTGCTCGCCGCGAACCGGTTGCAGGTTGGAGTTGGGGTCGCGTACGTCGATGATCACGGCCTTGATGTGCTGGTTGTGCAGGTAGCGCTCGCCCATCGGGCGCTCGTTGCGCTCGTTCTCGTAACGGCGCTGGTCGAAGTGCGGCAGCTCGGCCTCGACGCCCTCGCGGATCTTGACGATCGTGAAGTCGGGCGTGGACTGCAGCACGGTACCGCTGATGAGGTCACCGATGCGGCCGGAGAACTCCTCGTAGATCTGCTCGCGGGCGGAGTTGCGCACGATGGCGTTGATCTCGGCCTTGGCGTGCTGGGCAGCGATGCGGCTCGTGTTCTTGGGGGTGACGTCGATCTCCTCGAACTCGGTGAAGTTGCCCTCCTCGTCCATGGAATCGTCGATCGGCTCCAGGCGGTAGACGTAGATCTTGCCGGTGGTGCGGTCGATGGTCACCTTGGCGCCCCACTCAAGATGCAGGATCTCGGCATAGCTCTTGGCGAGCGACTGCTCCAGGCGGTCGATCAGGTAGAGCTGGTCGATGTGCTTCTCCTGGCAAAGCTCCATCAGGGCGGACATCATGTCGGATGCTGCCATCTTACTTTCCTTCCTTCGCGGGCTTGAAGTCGTAGGTGGGCTTCAACTTGCACTTTTTAACATCAGAGAAATCGAGGGTGACGGACTCGCCGTCCTCGAGCTCGAGGGTCACGTTCGTCTCGGTGGTGGAGGCAATCTTGCCGGCGTACTTGCGACGGCCCTCGGTGGCGGTGGAGGTGAGCTCGCAGTTCTCGCCCACAAAGCGGGCAAAGTCGCACGGGCGGCGCAGCGGGCGCGCCATACCCGGGCTCGACACCTCGAGCGTATAGCTCGAAGAGATGGGGTCGAGCTCCTCAATCACATCGCCGACCCACTTGGTGTTGGCCGTGACGTCGTTGAGCGACAGGCTCTGACCCTCGGCACCCTCGATACGCACGCGCACGCAGGGGGCCTTGGTGGCACCCACGAGCTCGACGTCGACGATATCGACATCGTGCTGGGGAGCGACGGCCTCGAGCGCGTCGATGATCGCCTGCTCGGTCTTGGTCTTGACCATTGCGGCACCTCCATCCATACAAAAAAGAAGCGGGGCCGAAACCCCACTTCTTTCAATTACAACTTCATTTGCAAGCAAACTATACCAATGGCTGCGGAAACGTGCAAGCACAGTACGAATCTCCAGGTCAGCGTGCGCACAGCTTCTCCACAAGAATAGGACAATTGACCGAAGGCACCTAGGCAGGTACATGCAAAACGAGGGACGAACCAACCGGATCGCCCCTCGTCTTTTATGCGTCAGCTATGCGCGCAGCGCTTACTTGACCACCAGGTTGACCAGCTTGCCGGGCACGCAGATGGCCTTGACGACCGTCTTGCCCTCGAGCCACTTGGCGACGGCGGCCTCGGCGGCAGCCTGCATCTCCTCGTTGGAGGCATCGCGGGCCACGTCAATGCGGCCGCGGACCTTGCCGAGCACCTGGACGACGATCTGCACCGTGTCCTCGATGGACTCGGCCAGGTCGAACTCGGGCCAGGCGGCGGTGTAGGCGTTGCCCTCGCAGCCGAGAGCCTCGTGCCACAGCTCGTCGGCCCAGAACGGGCAGATGGGGGCAAGGACGCTCACGATATCCTTGGCCACGCCGTAGCACAGCGCCTTGTCGCGGTCAGTGCCCTCAGTGGCGTTGAGGTAGGCGCTCGCCGCGTTAACGAGCTCCATGACGGCCGAGATGGCGGTGTTGAACTGGCCGCGGTCGAAGTCCTCGGTGCACTTGGCGATGGTGCGGTGACGCTCGCGATAGAGCTTCATCGCAACCTCGTCGAGCGTGGACTTGTCGAAGGCCACGCTGGCGTCGCCGGACTGGACGAGCTGCCACACGATACGCCAGGCGCGCTTGATGAAGCGGTTGGCGCCCTCAACAGCCTTGGGATCCCAGTCGAAGTCCTTCTCGGGCGGGGCGATAAACAGGATCGCCAAACGCATGGTGTCGGCGCCGTAGGGCTCGATGACCGAGCTCGGGGGCACGACATTGCCCTTTGACTTGGACATGGTATCGCCGTTCTCGTCCTTGACCATGCCCTGGCACAGCAGGTTGGTGAAGGGCTCGTCCACGCTCAGCAGACCCAGGTCGCGCAGCGCCTTGGTAAAGAAGCGGCTGTAGAGCAGATGCAGAATGGCGTGCTCGATGCCGCCGATGTAGTTATCGACGGGCATCCAACGGTCGGCGGCCTCGCGGGAGAAAGGCAGCTCGGTGTTGTGCGGGTCGGTATAGCGCAGGTAATACCAGCTGGAGCAGGTGAAGGTGTCCATGGTATCGGTCTCGCGCTTGGCCGGGCGGCCGCAGACCGGGCAGGTGGTCTCGTAGAACTCCTTGCACTCGGCGAGGGTCTCGCCGGCACCCAGGTCCAGGTTCTCGGGCAGCGTCACCGGCAGCTGATCCTCGGGCACGGGCACGATGCCGCAGTGCTCGCAGTGGATAGCCGGGATGGGGTTGCCCCAATAGCGCTGGCGGCTGATGAGCCAGTCGCGCAGACGGAACTCGACCTTGCGACGACCGCAGCCCATGGCCTCGAGGTCGGCCACGATTGCAGCTTCGCCCTCGGAGTGCTTGCCACCGCGCATTCCGGTGTACTTGCCGGACTGGACGAGCGTGCCCTCGGCAGCGTGGGCGCAATCCCAGTCGACGGTCTCGGCATGGAAGGTATCGATGGTCTCGCCGTTGGCCTCGACGGCAGCACGGTCGTCATCGTCCAGGATGATCGGCACGATCGGCAGGTCGTACTTGCGGGCGAACTCAAAGTCGCGCTGGTCGCCGCAGGGAACGGCCATGACGGCGCCGGTGCCGTAGTCGGCCACGACGTAGTCGGCAACCCACACGGGGACCTTCTCGCCGTTGACCGGGTTCACCACGTAGCGGCCGGTAAAGGCACCGTGCTTCTCGAGGGTGCCCTGGGCACGCTCGACGGCGGAGATATGCTTGGAGTCCTCGACGATCTTGGTCACGGCCTCCTCGTACTCCGTACCCTCGACGAGCTCGTGCAGACGCGCGTACTCGGGAGCCAGGACAAAGAAGGAGACACCGAAGAGCGTGTCGGCTCGCGTGGTGAAGACGGTGATCTTACCCTCGTCGCCCTCGATGGGCTCGCCATCCTGGTCGCACAGGGTAAAGTCGACCTCGGCGCCCTCGGAACGACCGATCCAGTTGGCCTGCATCTGCTTGACGCGCTCGGGCCAGCCGGGGAGCTTCTCCAGGTCGTCGAGCAGCTCCTGGGAGTAATCGGTAATCTTGAAGTACCACTGCTCCAGGTCGCGCTTCTCGGGCTCGGTGCCGCAGCGCCAGCACTTACCCTCGGTGACCTGCTCGTTGGCCAGAACGGTCTTACAAGTGGGACACCAGTTGACCGGGTTCTTCTTACGGTAGACCAGGCCCTTTTCCCACAACTTCTCAAAGATCCACTGACCCCAACGGTAATAATCGGGACTGCAGGTCTTGACCATGCGATCCAGATCGTAGGAGAAGCCCATGCGCTTCATCGTGGCGAGCGCCTGGTCCATGTTCTTATACGTCCAGGCGGCAGCCTGCGTGTTGTGCTTGATGGCGGCGTTCTCGGCAGGTAGGCCAAAGGCGTCAAAGCCGATGGGGTGCAGCACATCGTAGCCGCGCATGCGGGCCTGACGGGCCATGGCATCGCCGATGGTATAGTTGCGCGCGTGGCCCATGTGCAGGTCGCCCGACGGATACGGGAACATCTCGAGCACGTACTTCTTGGGCTTGCTGTCGTCGGTGTCGACGGCAAAGAGGTTGGAGTCCTCCCAGGCCTTCATCCACCGGGACTCAATGGCCTGCGCGTCGTAGGCAGGGATCTCGTCCTTATGATCTGTGCAATCGCACATATCAGCTCCTTTAATCTTAGCTGGGGTCGGTCGGCATAGCTTTATTCGCTACTGCGGACAGTCCTGCGCAAGACGAAGAGCACATTAAGTGCTCTTCTTTGCGTGCGGAACTTGTAGCAAACAAAGCTAAGCCGACCGACCCTAAGGTTAACTTGACTGATGATAGCAAATACGACAAGCGAGATGCCTGCGACTTGCGGGCATCTCGCTTTATCTAAATAACGTGGTTGTGAATCAACCGCTAATTGTTACCCGCCCAAGCATGGTCGGGTTTTCCAAGTGCCGCAGATTGCCGTGAAAGAGGAGCGACGCGTACTTTGGTACGCGAGCGACGGTTTGAACGGCAAGGTGCGGTGCTTGGGAAAGCCGCTTAGCGGTAGCTGACGCTTTGCTGGGAGTCCTTCACGACTACGTCGTGAGCGCCGCCTTCGACGATGGAGGTGGAGCTGACCAGGGTCAGGCGTGCCTTTTCCTGGAGCTCGGGGATCGAGAGGGCGCCGCAGTTGCACATCGTTGACTTGACCTTGTAGAGCGTACCGCCCACGCCGTCCTTAAGGGAACCGGCGTACGGGACGTAGGAGTCGACGCCCTCGACGAAGCTGAGCTTCGCGGCGCCGCCCAGGTCGTAGCGCTGCCAGTTGCGGGCACGCGCAGAACCCTCGCCCCAGTACTCCTTCATGTACTGGCCGTTGACGTTGACGCGCTCGGTCGGGCTCTCGTCAAAGCGGGCGAAATAGCGGCCCAGCATCATAAAGTCGGCACCCATGGCAAGGGCGAGCGTCATGTGGTAGTCGTAGACGATACCGCCGTCAGAGCACACGGGCACGTAGACACCGGTCTCCTCGTAGTACTCGTCACGGGCGCGGCAGACGTCGATCAGCGCGGTGGCCTGGCCGCGGCCGATACCCTTGGTCTCGCGGGTAATGCAGATGGAGCCGCCGCCGATACCGACCTTGATGAAGTCGGCGCCGCAATCGGCCAGGAAGCGGAAGCCCTCGGCGTCGACGACGTTACCGGCACCGACCTTGACGTCCTCGCCGTAGTTGGCGCGAATCCACTCAATGGTGCGCTTCTGCCACTCGCTGAAGCCCTCGGAGGAGTCGATGCACAGAACGTCGGCACCAGCCTCGATGAGCAGCGGCACGCGCTCGGCATAATCGCGGGTGTTGATACCGGCGCCGACCATGTAGCGCTTGTCGTTATCGAGCAGCTCGTTGGGGTTAGTCTTGTGGCTGTCGTAGTCCTTGCGGAAGACGATGCCCATCAGGTGATCGTAGTCGTCGACGATGGGCAGGGCGTTGAGCTTGTTGTCCCAGATGACGTCGTTGGCAACCTTGAGGCTGATGTTCTTGTCGCCCACGATGAGCTGCTCACGCGGGGTCATGAACTCGGAGACCTTCGTCTGGTGGTCATCGCGACTGGGGCGATAGTCACGGCTGGTGACGATGCCCAGGAGCTTACCCTTGGGAGTGCCGTCGTCGGTAACCGGCATGGTGGAGTGACCGGTCTTCTCCTTGAGCTCGATGACCTGCTCCATGGTCATGTCGGGGGTCAGCGTGGAATCGGACTGAACGAAACCGGCCTTGTGATCCTTGACGGCCTTGACCATAGCGGCCTCGGACTCGGCGCTCTGGGAACCGTAAATGAAGGACAGGCCACCCTCGGTAGCGAGCGCGACACCCATATCGACGCCCGAGACGGACTGCATGATGGCGGAAACCATGGGGATGTTCAGGGTGATTGCCGGCTTCTCACCGCGCTTAAAGCGGGTTAGCGGCGTCTTAAGAGAGACGTTGTTGGGGATGCACTGCGAGGACGAGTAACCAGGGACCAGCAGATACTCCGAAAACGTGTGGGACTCACCGGGAAAGAACGTAGCCATGTTTCTCCTTTTTCCATGCGACCGGTCGGCTGCAGGCCTCGTAGGACCCAGCCCAACCTTGGGCGCCCAATACTGGGGAAGTATCTTAACGCACTTTGACTGCTACAATGCATGATTTAAGAAGAGCACACGAGGGTTTGACGCAGGCTTTGCGTTTGCCCAGCAAACACTTTAGCGGAGAGACGTGGAGCGCATGGAGTACAAGACGACGGCAAAACTGGTCATTCAGTCGTGCGACAAAGATCTGCCGGGCGTGTTCGGCCACGGCTGCGTCTTGCTGCTGCAGGGTATCGCCCGCGAGCACTCGCTCAACCGCGCCGCCAAGAGCATGGGAATGGCCTATTCCAAAGCGTGGCGTATTGTGAACGAGGCGGAAGGCCAGCTGGGCTGCAAGCTCATCGAGCGCGACGGCGCCCGCGGATCCACCCTCACCCCCGCCGGCGAGCGAGCCATAGCGGTCTACGAGGAGCTGCAGGCCGACATCAACAACGTCATTGCCAACAAAGCAAACGACCTCATCGCCAGCATTAAAGAGTAGCTAATTTACGAAGGGCGTTGTCTAGGGCGGACGCTACGACCAGGGGATTGTCGGTGCCGGCGAAGAGGCGGACGGTGCTCCCCTGCTTGCCGCGTGGGGCCGAAAGGCGCGTCGTTGCGCCGCCGGCCGGCGATGTGCGGAACTCCCCCGGCAAAACATCGAAAAGATCATCTGCACTACGCTCGATAAGGTCGAATTCAACTGCCGGGCCAAAGCCATGCTCGAGGATTCCCGTGGCAACCGCATGATCGGGATACGAGCTCAGACCGGGATAGCGCACGTTGCGCACCATCTCGTTGGCGGCCAGATACTCGGCCAGCGCACGGGCGCGGTCGAAATGCGCCTGCATGCGGACGTTAAGCGAGGGCAACCCGTGCTCGAGCACGTCGGCCTCCTCAGTAGAAAGGTCGAGTGATAAAGCACCGCAGCCCGTAAACAACGCATGCGCGCACTCGGCAGCAGCATCCACACGATGGCGCTTGAGCTGCGAGCGCGCCACCGAAGCGGCAACGAGCTTGCGCGGCGCCTTACCAGCACACACGCGGTCGAGCGCCTCGAGCGACAGCACGGCACCCAAGCGCAACGGATCGCAGCCAAAAGCCGACGCCACGGTGTTGTCCACAACCAGCAGCGCATGGGCCTCGCGAGCCGCTCGACCCAGCGTACGCAGATCGGGCACGCGCAGTCCAAACCCGCCGATGGAGTTGACGAACCACCACAGGTGCGGCCCCTCGGCATCAAACGAAGCATCAAAGACCTCGGACGCGGCGGTAAACGCATCGGCGGACGGCGAGCCCGCCAGCGCAACATCGCGGCCATCAAAGCCGTGCGCAAATGCTTCGGTAAAGTCATCCGCAAAGGCCACCAGGCGGTCACCGGGACGCACAATCCCCAGCTGCGACAGCGCTGCCGGCACATGCGGGGCCGCAACAAGACGCGCCTCACGCGCGTCGGCCCTCAAAGCCCAGGCCTCTTCTAGCTGCTGTACGCCCATACGGCACCGTCCCTTACATAAAACCAAACCAAGACCAGCCCACCCAGGTCGAGAAAACGTCAGCGCAAGCAGCGTCGAGCGGTCCGGCGTTCGTTAGAACGCCGGAACTAAAAGCTACCCGTGGTATTCGCCGTTGTATTGGATTAACGTCAGGTCTTCCACGCCTTCGAGCGCGCGGATGGCGTCGGCATAGGGCATATCCACGCCGTCCGAGAACACCTCGACAGCCATCTCGACCTTGTCACCGCGCATGGTCTTGGACTTAACGGTGAACTTGGTGCGACCAAATGCACGCACGATGTCGTCGCCAGTGGTCTGGCCCGTGTAGTGGATAACCATCATGTACACGCGCGCCTTGTCCTGGTGGCTTGCAAAGCCGGCAATCATCGCCACAATCACCACTGCCGTAAGCCCCACGAGCGCGTACATGCCGGCGCCTGCCGTAATGCCTGTGGTAATGGCCCAAAAAAGATACAGCAGGTCGAGCGGGTCCTTAACCGCCGTACGATAGCGGACGATTGACAGAGCACCGACCATACCGAGCGAGATGACCACGTTGGTCGAAATCGCGAGCGTGACCATGCAGGTAAGCACGCACATGCCCACGAGCGTCACGGCAAAGCTGCGCGAGTACACCACACCGGTAAAGAAACGCTTGTACACGCAATAGATCAGGATGCCCATGGCGAGCGCCACGAGCAGCGACAGACCGATCTTGGCAGGGTCGACCTGGCCAAACGCCTCCAAGACGGAGTTCTTAAAAAAGTCCCTGGTGCTCATGGTCTAAATATCCCCTCGGTTCTCATAATCCGATTCCCAGTAGTTAAAGCCGCGCAAGTAGGCGGTCTTTTCGTAGCACAGGCAGTACTTGGAGACCGCCGTGAGCTCCGCCGCGCCCGGCGGTACCATATCGCGCACCAGCTGCGGGCAAAACTCGGTAAACTTAACCTCCATCACCAGCTTGCCGGGCTCCAGCACGGGCAGCGCGGGCAAGGTCGCGTCAAAGATATCGAAACTTCCCACAGCCGCGCGCACGTTCATGTCAAACGTGATGCGCACGGTGCCCTCGTCCATCACCCACGGCTCGCGCTCGTAATCCACGATGGTCCGCGGGCGCATCATATTGCAGATGCACTCGATGTAGAACTCACGGCAGAGCTGGTGTGGACTCCGCAGCAAAAAGTCGTAGTCGCCGGCTAGGATCTGCTCAAACTCGCCACGCGTAAGCGGCGCGTCCTCCTTATAGATCCAGCTGCCGTACTTCTTTTTGCGCTCGAGCTTAATCACCTTGTCGCTGCCGTTATAGATGCGCACGCGATACTTTTTGCGCATGAGAATACCGGCGTCTTTTTCTTCGTAGGCCGAGTTGCAGTAGTCGTCAAAGTACAGACTGCGGATGGTGTATCCGCCCGCCTGCGCATGTTTATCCAGCTTAAACACCGGCGCCATGCGACAGGCAAGCGCGGCATGCTCTCCCTCGTTGATGAGGTATTTGAGCTCGTGGCGGTAACGCTCCTGCGTGGTATGCATGGGAGGTGCCGCCAGGCGCTCGAGCAGCGCGCTAGCCCTCCTCATACGTGTCCTCCACGACCTTACCGCCGTCTTGCACGTAAAAACACTTCATGCCGTACTGTTTGCCGCCGTCGGTCACATAGTAGTCAAACGCATCTTGCGTATAGCCGTCGGAGTTGGTGGCACGCACGCGCACAAAGTACTGGCCGGCATCGGGCGCATCGCACGTCACCTCCGGCAGCAGCACGTCCTCGGCCTTAAAGATCACGTCGCTTATGGCATAGTCGCGCGCAAGCTCCACGGTATAGCGAATGTCACGCGCCTTAAAGTCGTAGGACGCATCCCAGTTGATGCGCAACTTACCGTTATCGATCTGCGGCACGCCAATGTAGAACGGCATGGGCTTTTTATAGCTCTCGCGAAAGCTCTTATAGTTCTCCTTGATCTCGGAAGGAATCGCCGCGGCAATCTGCTCGTATTCGTCCTTGGTCACGGGCAGGTTATCGAGGTCGGGCGCAGCAAAGACGAGCGGCTCCGTGACCTCACGATAATGCTCGACCATCTTGCTCAGACGCTCTTCGGTCAAATACGAGCGCAGGTCCTTGACGGCGCTATCGAGTTCGCTGCGGAACGACTTGCTGCGCAACGCGCGGTTAAATAGCACGTTGCCCCAGTAGTTGCTCACGCCGCGCTCCCAGCTCGCATAATCCGAGAACCCTGTCAGGCTCAACTCGAACTTGCGCAGCATGCCGTCGTTGTCCCAATCCAGGATGTACCAGACCTTGGAGTTAAGCGGGCTGTACAGATAGCAGTTACGGTTCTGCGTATCGCAATTGCCCGTCAAGATCTGAAACGCCATCCAATAGACCAGGTTCTCGGTATCGAAGTAGGTGTCGAGCACATCGTCGATCTTTTGCGTATCGTCGTTGAGCGCATCGAGCATCTCGATCAACTTGGTATGGTCCGAATCGCCCTTAATCTCGAGCATGCCCTCAAACGCCGTCTGGTTATAGTCGGGGTCATCGGTGAGCTTAATGGTGTCTTCGAAGCGATGGAAATCGAAGCTGTTCACCTTATAGAGATGCCCGCTCTTATCCAAACCGTGGGCCTTGAGCGCCGTCTTGTTGAGCTGCTCGACCTGCGTAAACAGTCCGTAGTCCTCAAAGGTGTCGTTAGATTTTTCGGTCTGGTCGCACACCCATAAGTGCACAAACTGCGTGCGCAGGCCCATCATCTGGGGAATGCCACGAATCAGATCGTAGGCCATCTTGTTACGAAAGCGCATGCCCTCGCCCATGTGCTTGTTAAGCGCAATCGCACGCTGCTGGCGCCACGTGCCCTTGCCCTTTTTGAGCTCCACCTTGTAGTTCTTTTGCGTATAGGTACTCGACGTCTGACCGCGCACCTGCACCGTGGCGTTGGGTGCCTCCTCGCCATAGCCCACCTCGCCAGCAACGGGGCCCTTATCATCGCCTGGCTGCAGCAGGCCCATAACCTGATAGCGTGTCACGCCCATGTCGGCATAGTCGTAGACCGAGTAGGTATTGATCTCGGTCCAGCTATGATCGGTGTTCTCGGAGCTATTGCCGCGCGAGACCGTCAGGTACATGCATACGATGCCCGAGTCGTCGTAAACCTCGTACAGCTCATCCTTGTCGCGAAGATGCTTGGTCTCGCTAGACGCATCGGCCTTTTTAATCTTGTCCTGCTTCTTGGTCTTTTTTGTCGAGGATTCGTCCTGCGAAGAGCAGCCCGAAAGCAGCAATGTGCCGGCAGCCGCCTCGATCAAGCGGCGACGCGATATCATCCTATCGGTCATCAGGACCTCCCCAACGATTGCGAAACACGCGAACAACCGTGCGCTCAAACGCACCATGCGGCTCGCCCTCTAGACGCAGCTCCTCGTAACGCTGTTCGGCACGGTCGAGCAAGCAGCCCAGCTCCGTAAAGCGACCCGTCTTGTCGGTCGCCACAATGGGCTGCTGACTCAGGATACGATACGGCAAGTTGGCGGTATAAGTATCGAGCCGCATGAGCGCCACAACAAAAAACACCGCCGCGCCGAGCAAAAAGCCAAAGCCATAAAACTGCTGCGGAAAGAACAGCGAGACGATGGTCGCCAGCCCCGCCACGCCCGCGAACAGCCCGGAGGCAAGCACGGCGCCCTTGTAGTCGGTAAAGTACAGCAAGATGAGCATTACCGTATTGCCCACGGCATACAGGCCATAGCCCACGCACAGCGTACGGAAATACCCGTGCATCAGGTTGTTAAAGCCCAGTGGCAGGGCCGAGAGCACCGTGGTCTCAAGCGAGATAACTGCCGCCGTCACAAACAGTTGCTTGAGCGCGCAAAACCGCAGCTCCCGGTTGAGCGTGGCGAGCATTTCCTCCTCGGCCACCACAATGTCGCCCACCACGCCGCCGTCGTTAAACAGGCTGTAGTAGTCGCGGTAGCGCGGATAGAAGTTGACCTCGACCGACACCACAAAGTTGACGGTCGTGACCAGAATGGTCAAAAACGCAAGCAACGCCGGCACATCATGATAGGGCGCGCCGTAAAACAGGCCTTTGACCTGCACGCCAATGGGCCCCGCCCAAATAATCACCAAGTGCGCAAAGAGCCCCAAATTGGTAAATAGGCCCGTGAGCGCGAGCGGCATAAATTGGTCGAGCCAGCGCAAAAAGAGCCAGGGGCTGCGATCGCTCTGAGGAAAATACCGGTACAGCAGCACCACGTCCCAGGCGAGCATCACACCGTAGCCCAGGGCGATCGAGGCCAGCAGCCCCTCGACCGGCGGCAGCCCCAGCGCCAGCGCGGCCAGGGCGCACAGGCATGCCACGCCAATGGCCGCGGCAAAGCTGCACAGAATGCCGCGGTAATCCTTGATGGCCGTGAGATAGCTCATGCCGTTCCAGTTGACGATCATAATGTTGAACAGCCACAGGCACAGCAACCCCTGCAACAGCGTGGCGCCCGAGAACAGCAAAAAGATGCCGTAGAGCACCGTACCCGAAACGAGCATGATGGCGTTGGAGCCCCAAAACGAAGGCAAGACCTCTTCTTCACGCTCGGCAAACAGCATGTCGGCCAAAAAGCGCGTGACGGGCATGGAGAAAAAGCTCGTGAGCGTGAGCGAGGCCAGCAGCGTATAGGTCACCATGCACACCAGCAGATCCTGGTTGGCGCGTCCCACGCCCCACAGACCGCACAGCACCAGGATACCCACCTGGAGCAGCACGCCCAGCAGCATGGGGCCCGTGCACACAATGCCGGCGTAGCCGTAGGCGCGCATCGTGGCAAATAGACCCTTGCGATTAAACAGGCGTTTGAGCTCAAAACCGATTCCGGCCACCGGCTACTCCCCCTCTCTGGGCAGGTCAAACGCACGCGCTGTCTCGTCGTACAGCGCGCGATAGTTGGCGAGCATCTGCTCGTGTAGGTAGTAGGTCGCCACGCGACGCTGGCCGCGCTCCCCCATTTCCAGGCGGCGGGCACGGCTCGCGCACATGCGCTCCATGGCATCGGCCAGACCCTTGCGATACATGGGCGGGCTCACGAATCCAGCCACGCCAAAGTCGTCGCCGGGGGCGCCCTCGAGCAGCTCACGGCAGCAGCCGACCTCGGTCGTCACACAGGGGCGACGCGCGGCAAGCGATTCCAACACGCTCAACGGCTGGCCCTCCGAGATGCTCGTCAAAATGGTAAAGTCGAGCTTTTCCATGTACTCGACCACGTTGACGCGGCCGGTAAAGATCAAGTCACGCACGCCCAATGTCTCCACTAGTGCATGGCACTCGGCGCCATATTCCTCGTCGTCCACGCCACCCATAATGTGCAGGCGCACGTGCGGCAGGCGCTCGTGCAACTCAAAGAAGGCATAGATCATGGTCTTGACGTCCTTGATGGGCGCCAGACGCACCACCGCGCCAATGTCCACCCAGCCGTCATCGGGCTTTAAGGGAATGTCCTTAAAGCGGTCGAACTGGATGCCATTGGGGATGACTAGACACTTGTCTGCATCGCAGCCCATGTCGATCTGCGTCTTGCGGGCATTGTGAAACAGGCTCGTCACGCGGAAGGCGCGGCGGTAGATCTCCTCTGAAAGCAGGTAGAAAAAGCGAATCCAACGGTCCTTAAACGAGGGCACCACCCAGTCGGCGCGAATGATCTCCTCCTCGCGCTCGCGCGTGTAGATGCCGTGCTCGGTCAGCAATGCCGGCGCGTTATTCATGCTGGAGCCCAAACTTGCGAGCAGACCGCCGTAGCCGGTCGAGATGGCGTGGTACACATCGGCCACCGGAACCTCACTGCCCAGCAGATAAAGCACGGGCAGTAGCATGGAGCGCATGGTGTGAAATGCATCGGCAAAGGGGGTGTACGGGTACTCGGCCAGGCACACGTCGCGGAAGATGTCCATAAACGTGCGGCTCTGCAAAAATGAGAGCGGATGCACGTGACGGCGCTGGAAAATGTCGAACAGCACGTCCCAGTCCGGATTGGAGAGCGAAACCAGACGGCGCAACGCCTCGCGCTCACGGTCGTCGAAGTCGACTTCCTCCTGCTCGCCCGAAAGACGCAGGGCATCGTCCAGAAACACCTCATGCACCTCGACGACGTTGCCGGGCAGCTCGTAGACAAACTTGCCGCGGTCTTCGGCGTGAGCGCCAATCACCCACAGCACAAACTCATGCTCGGGCATGGCCGTGATGTAGCCGTGCATCCAGGTGGACACACCGCCGTGCACGTAGGGGTAGCAGCCCTCGAGCACCAAGCAGATTCTCATCGGTCGCCGCCCTCCTTGCGCTCAATCGTCACGGTCTTGTCATTGGCCTTAAGCAGGTACAGATTGCCCGTCAGGTGCGTCAGCTCGCCACCGGACACCGCACCCGGCTCGCCGTTATTGGCGCGGAACATAAGCCAAGCCTCATCGTGGAAGTTGCCCAGGCTGAGCGTCCAGGCATCGTCACTCGTATCCATGCTCACCGTCACGGACGAAAAACGCTGGACGGCACCCGAGCACTCCGAACCCGTCTGGTGGCGCAGGTCGGGCGCAGACTTGGTAAGCCAGTCCAGGTAGTCGATCAGGCCGCCCTTGTAGACCTCCCAGCCCTCCTTAGCGCCGCGATCGGGATCCAGCAGGTCATCAGGATGCATAAAGTGAGTACTCACGTAGTGCATGTTGAGCTCGGACACAGCGGCGAGGCGCATGTAAGAATCCCCGACCATACCGCCCGAAACGATGCGCGGTTGCTCCACGATGCCATCGCTCGCCACGCCAAATTCCTGCACGTAGGGCAGGTCGGTGCCGTCCTCAAAGTACGTACTGGCAATGGTCTTAATGCGCGGAACGTCCTCGCCAATAATCTTACGGGCGCGGGCCGAAAGGATATTCGACGGCGGCACGTAGACCGAGCCGTGTGCATTGGGCAGCACCTCGTCTTGGAAGGCAATGAGCTCGTTGAGCGATGCAACGAGCGTCTCCTTATTCTTCCACGTCTTATAGTCGTACAGCGTGCCATAGTCGGTGTCCCAGAGCGCCAGCGGCTGATGGTTGTAGCCGTGAAAGCCCAGCTCTCCGCCCATCTGCAGCAGCATACCGCCAAAGTAGCGGAACTGCGTGTTATCGGGCTGACGCGCGGGCTCAGTCTGATTAACCGCATCCTCGTAGTTTTCGATCATCACGCCGGTATAGCGAATGTCGTATTGCTGCGCGAGTTTTTGCAGGTCGGGCCACCACACCTTGGAATAAAAATCGGCGATAGAAAGGCCGTAGTCGCGTTTGATGTACGTGCCGTCGCCCGAGGGAACGGGGCTCGGGAAATCGTCCAGGTAAAACACCGCGCTATTGATGACCGGATAGGCCGTGGCATCGCCCAACAGACTCACGGCCGCGGCATAGAAACCGCGCATGACCTTATCGTAGATACCGATATTGCACACCACGGTACGGCCGCTGCCGCAATCGCTCGACCAAATAAGCGGAGTACCCGTGTTGCCGGTTTTAGCCCACACGTGGGCGGTCTCACGCAGCAAAACCGAGAGCGACGAATTGAAGGGATCCGAGAGCTCATAACGCTGGCCACCGCCAATCACAAACTCCTCGCTCGGCACGATGCTCTCTGCCGTCGCATATTCATAGCCGGCAGAATCGATGCCCAGCTTGGGACCGATTGCCTGCAGATAGCTCGAATTGTCCGGCGTCATGGCGAGCATCAGCGAACCGCCGGCGCTCACCCAGCTCATGATGTCGGAGAGGTGCGTACCGAGCCCATCGATCGAAGGCATCAGTAAAATCACGCGGTCGAAGGATGTGAGAGAAGGAATCGCATCAACACCATCGGTGGCAATATCCACATCACGGTGGGCAATTTTCATGTCGAGCAGAATCTGGTCAAACTGCTCTTTGACGTCCTCGACGCCATCTTGGCCCGAGTCGGTAATAACCAAGCACGTGGGCTTTCGGCCAAACACCGCCGAGTTTGCCGGAACTGCGTCGTTGGCAGCGAGCATGCCCAGCTTATGCTGGCCCGCACTGTACTGCACGCCGGCACGCTCCACCAGCAGCACGGCGGCCATGGCAATAAAGACCGCCCACACCACGAGGAGCCCCATCCAACGAAAGCGGCCTGCACGGTCGCGGATATGTTGCGCCACGCTCATCTGGCCTCCTCCCCGTCGCGCCAAAACGCCAACTTTTCGCGGTTGTCGGCGCTCAAATACACATGTTGCCTGTCAATCGCATCAATCACACGGTGGACCTCGTCACCGTCGCGGCGCATCACGGCCAGCCGCAGGCAAAGCATCCAAACCTCCTGCTCCTCGGGCACGTCGAGCACCAGCTGGTCGGTCACGGCCTGCGCCTCGTCGATCTGTCCGACATCGGCCAGCGCCGTCGCGTATCGAATGCGCAGCTCAAAAGTGTCTTCGCGCTCGCAGCGACGCGCAAGCAGGCGCGCGTACTGTTGGCGCTGAATCTGAGCAACGCGCCCCTCAGCCAAGCCCGAGCCCAAGTATTCACCAAGAAAATCACAGTATTCGAT
>URBM01000023.1 GCA_900545995.1 uncultured Collinsella sp.
GCGCATGCCCAGCAGGTCGGACATTTCCTTCTGCTCCATCTTGGGCTTGAGGTCAAGAAGCTTGATGGCGCGCTCGATGTTCGCCATGCGCTCGGCCTTGGCCTCCTCCTCCTTGGAAATAGCAAAGCGACGGCTACGCAGCAGGCGGGCGGCCTTCTGCATCTTGTCCATCAGCTCTTCGTCATCGTAATCAACGGCGGCCTCGACAACCTCGGCCTCCTCCTCGGCGGAAACCTCGTCAGCAGCCTCAACCTCGGCAGCTTCGGTCTCCACGGTCTCGACTGCCTCGACCTCGGCAGCCATGGTCTCGTTCTCGGTCTCGTTCTCGGTCTCGTTCATGATCTCTTCGTTCTCGGACATGAGACTCCTTCTTGGCCCTCTCGGGCATCATCGCCCCATTCGCGGGGCCCGTCGCGCACTCTTTGCGCTTTAAACATTCATGCCTCTCGGCAAAACGTCCATTAGTTTATGGTGTCGCCATCCAATCTAGCTGCAGAATCTATGTGCACACATTAATGCGACATGTGCGACTCGCGACGAGCGTACACCAGCGACGTCGCGAACCCGACCACGGCAATCACAGCCGCCACACGCACGGCAGTTGCAAATCCAATCGCCTGGGCAACGTCGGTCGCAGCGCCAGCCGCGCCGGCAGTCGACGCAGAACTCGAGAGCAGGCCGATAAACAGCGACGGGCCAAACGATGCGGCAATCATATTCCACGTGTTAAGCAATGCCGTTCCGTGAGGATGCTCAGCGGCAGGCAGCGTCTCCAAGCCGGCCGTTTGCGAGGGGCTCAGCACCAAACCGACTCCGGCATACACCACAACGGTCAGCGCCACGACGACGCCGATGTTCATGCTTGCCGCCGTCATCGAGATGGCAGTCTGCCCCACGGCAACCAGGGCAAAGCCGACCGGCAGCAGCGGCCATGCGCCACGGGCGTCCATCACGCGTCCGCCCACAATCGAGGTCACGGCGTTGCAGGCAATCGCCGGCAAAATGAGCAAGCCCGCAACAAGTGCGGTCATACCGTATGCGCCCTCAAAATAGAGCGGCAACAAAACGCTCATCGAGAACGTCGTCATCATCGACACCACCACAAGCAGACACGCAGGCCAAAAACGAACGCTCGCCATGGGACGCACGTTAAGCACCGGATGCTCGAGCTTGAGCTGGCGGGCCGCAAACAGGCCGAGCAGCACAATGGCGGCGAAAAGCGTCACGATACCGGCAATCAGATTGGTCGAGAACTCGCCTACGGAATACACAAATGCCGTAATACCGGCGGCGAGCAAAACAACCGACAGAATATCAAGCGTGGCGTTCGAACGCTCTCCGACATTCTGAACAAGCTTTACGCCCGCCGCAGCGACCACAATGCCGCCCACCAGCGGCACTACGAACACCGCCCTCCAGCCAAACAACGTGCACATAAGACCGCTGATCACGGGTCCAAACGCCGGCCCCAGCGTAATGCAGGCTCCGCCCAGGCTCAGATACAGACCGAGCTTCTCGCGCGGAGCGCAAGACAGCACCACGTTCATCATGAGCGGGAACAAGATGCCCGATCCCGCAGCCTGCAAAATACGGCTTGGCAGCAAAACGCTAAATGACGGAGCGAACAGGCACAGGACTTCGCCGGCGACCATGCATCCGCATGCGAAAAACAGCAGCTTGCGCGTCGAGAAACGGCCGGACAGGAAGGCCATGATGGCCGTAAAGATCGACGTCACGATCATGTAGCCCGAAACGAGCCACTGCGCCGTGGTGGCACTCACCGAAAAGGCCGCCATAATGTCGTGCAACGCCACGTTAATGATGTTCTCGTTAAACGCGGCAACAAAGGCTGCAATATACATTACGACGAGAATCGCCGCAGTGGCCGATGGCGCTACTTGAACTTGTTGCTGAGATTTGCTCCCCATGCATTTCCTTCCTCTTGGAACGACAGTCGCATCGCCCCAGAGGAACAGTCCAGGGCGAAAAATGAGCCCTAGACTTACGCCAGACGCCGTACTCGACGAGTCTGACAACATGGTCCAACGTCGAAAGATTGTAACGCGGACGCACAGCTTTCCTTCCGCGCTATTATTAAAAGTCCACGAAAGCATAAGACATGAGGAGCCCGCCATGATTAAGCCCATCATGAAATCCGAGTTCTTTTTGCGTCTGCCTTCCGAAGACGCGGGACCCGACGATGCCGCGACCGGGCAGGATCTCCTGGATACGCTCCACGAGCATGAGCGCGAGTGCGTGGGCCTCGCCGCCAACATGATCGGCGTGCGCAAACGCATCATCTGCGTAAAGGACGGCAACAGGACACTCCTGATGTACAACCCTCAAATTCTTGAGCAGGTCAATGCCTATCAGACGAGCGAAGGATGTCTCTCGCTGATCGGCGAGCGTCCCTGTACCCGCTATCGCCGCATTAAGGTTGAGTATTTGGACGAGAACTTCGTCCACCGCATCAAAAACTTCTCGGGCTACACCGCCGAGATCATCCAGCACGAAATCGACCACTGCAATGGCGTCGTGGTTTAGGCCACCTGCCAAAATGAGGGTACCGGAGGCCTCCCTATGGATATCAGCCGCTTTGGCGAATTCGCCATCTTAGCGCAGTCACGCACGTTTCTTGATGCGGCGGAACTGCTTTTCATGTCGCAATCAACCCTCTCCAAGCACATCATGGCAATGGAGCACGAACTCGGCTGCAAGCTCATCGATCGAAGCCAGCGCCACGTAACACTCACCGCGCAAGGTGAAGCGCTCCTCCCCTATGCGCAAAAAATTGCGACGCTTCAGCACCGCTATCTTGCCGCCATTCAAATAGGCGCAGGTGAGCCGCTCGAGCACCTCACCGTCGGTTCTATCCCCATTATGGCCCCTTATGGGATCACGGACGCCGTCATCGATTTTCAGCAGGCGAACCCCTCATATTCTGTCGAGCTCATCGAGGGCGAGGGCGACACACTCAAGCGCATGCTCCTGCACGAGGACATTGACCTGGCCTTCATCCGTGACGGCGGCGCCATCGAGCCGGAGTTCAAAAAGATTCCCTTTACGACCGACCGGCTCGTGGCCGTCCTTCCGCTCGACCATCCGCTCGCCGAACGTGACGCCGTTGAGATAGACGACCTTATCGACGAGAATTTCCTCATGCTTCCCCAAGGCTCGTTCGTAAGCGAGCTCGTCCTTTCCCTTTGTCGCGAAGCTGAATTTGGCCCACGTGTTACGTTCACCGGCAAACGAGCCGAGAACATCATCTCCCTTGTCGCGCGCGGCGCCGGCGTCTCATTCCTCATGCGCAAGCCGGCGGAATCGCTTGCCAGCGGAAAGGTAGCCCTGGTGCCGCTTGAGCCCGCGACGACCTCCGAGGTCAGGCTCTACCTCAAGCGGAACGCCGCGCACTCGCAGGCGGTCGTCTCGTTCATCGGCTTCCTCCCCTACCGTCAGCTCCTGCAGAGCGACCGTACATCTTCCACCGCGGCACGACCGTCATAATCCCCGCTGCTCCACAACCGCAGACCTGTGTCCGCAAACACGCTGACAACGGCACATAATACAAATATGCCTCGGGCGGCACGTCGCCGTCCGAGGCATATTTAGTTAAAGTGCGCAGAAAGACTAGTCCACCGAGATGTTGAGTGCCTTACCGCCCTCGTCCTTCTTGGTACCGATCACCATAGCGGCGACAAGAGCCAGAACGAAAGCGACCACACCGGAGATGACAAGGCCGATAAAGCCCGTGTCGATGCCGGCAGGGTTAATAAAGCTCGGGAAACCGAGCGGGCCGGAGGCGCCGAAGGCATAGAGCTTGGCACCCATGAGGCCGGCAATGGCGCCGCCTACACCAGCGGAAATAAAGGTTGCCCACATAAGGCGCTTACGCGGCAGCAAGATGGCGTAAAGCGCAGGCTCGTTGACACCGAAAATCGAAGAGACAAGGGCGGGAATGTTGACGGCAGCATTTTCCTCGGAGTCCTTGGTTCGGATGATCATGCCAAGCACAGCGCCGGCGATGGCACAACCGCCTGCATACACGAGCGGGTTAATGAGGTCATAGCCGTAGGTTGCGACATCGAGGAACCACAGCGGGATGATACCCCAGTGCAGGCCGAACATGACGAGCAGGCTCCAGAACGTGCCGATGACGAAGCCGGCGATGGCGGGTTGGAAGTTGATGAGCATCAGAATGATCTGGGCAACGATGTTGGAGAGGACCGTCATGACCGGACCGACCACAAGCAGGCCAAGGATGCCGCAAATGAGGAGCGTCAGGATGTTGGAGAAGAACGAGCTCACAAGCGCGGGCAGCGCGTTAGAAAGGGCCTTGTGTACCTTGGAGGCAATCCAGACGATAAAGATCGCAGGCAGAATCGTCGATGAGTAATTCTGCATGATCAGCGGGATGCCAAAAATATCACCGTAGACATTGGACTCGAAGACCGTGCCGGCGCCGAGCGTGTAGAGCGGATCTCCGCCCATAAGGCCAACGAGCGTCGGGTAGACGAGGATACCACCGAGCGCCATTCCCATAACGGGCTTAAGTCCGAACTTCTTGGCCGACGTCCAGCCAATGATTAGCGGAAAGTAATAGAAGACCGAATCTCCGATTGCCGAGAGCGTCACATAGGTATTGCTGTCCTTGGCAAGCCAACCGGCAACCGTGCAGAGCGCGAGCATCGACTTGATAAAGCCACCGGCCATAAGCACGCCAAGAACCGGCTGCAGAATCTCGGAAATGATGGCGAGCAGGCGCGAGAACGGATCGCCCTTCTTGACATTGTCGCCCTCATCGATATCGAGCGCGGGCTTGGTGTCGAACCCGCCAATCTGAACAAGGTCGTTGTAGACAGCCTCGACAGTGGCACCAATCACGACCTGATACTGTCCGCCAGCCTGGATGACGTCAACGACGCCCTTCGTCGCCTTAAGTTCATTGGTCTGGGCAAGTGATTCATCCTTGAGGTGGAAGCGGAGACGCGTAATGCAGTGGCTCACGTCTAACACATTGTCTCGACCACCGACCTTTGTGATGATTTCATCGCAAAGCTTCTGGTATTTCATGGAATTCTCCTTTTTCTGAGCGGGGTATAGCATCGATTTCAGGCCTCCGTAGTCGACGTGGGAGGGCAAGGAACCCGCTTCCCCCTTTGTAATCCGCGGACGCACGTACGCCCGGGATGGGAAACGGCAGAGAAGATGGAAGATGCCGATCACATGGCAGGGAGCCTCATTGGCCCATGTCACGCAATCAGGTCTACAGACGCGAATCTGCTGCGCCGAGAAGTCTCGTCGTCTGGCAGAACTTGTCACACAGACGTTCCGGTTCGCCCTGGGGAATCTGAGTACGCTCGGTCTCAAAGGAGAGGCCGTACTCGCGTGCCGGAAGGAAATACTCGAAATAGCCGTTGGTGTAACCGCAAACTATTCCCTCGACCGGGCATTCGCGCTTCATGCGAATACCCAGGTCGCTGCCGAGCTCACTCGGGAACACAAAGAGATGCAGGCCGCCCAAACTGATGACGGCACACTTAAGCGTGAGCGAAAAGTCGTCATGGGCAACGGTGTGATAGAACGTCTGAGGCTCGATGCGGTCGAGAACGACCTCGCGATCGAGCTTGATCTGGGAAATCGCCTCGGCAAGACCGGTCGAAACGCGCTCGACCTCGGGAATGCCGCGTCCCTGGCGAAAATTGCGGTCGCTACAGTCGCCAGCAGCACCGACGACCATGGCCGGATAGTAACCAAGACTCTGAGCGAGCTTTTTGCCGGTAAGACCGGCGAGTTCGCTCGTGAGCTCCGTGCAGTCGGGTCCGACGCAAGCGGAATGCACCGCCCAGTTCACAAAGCCCGCAAATGGCTTGCCTTCGGTATCGAAGAACGATACGACAATGACCTCATTGTCGGCGAGTTCACCTGGGATGATGCGGTTGTCGTAGAAACCGGTGATGACCTGCTTGCCCAAGCGACAAATCGCGGGCTGTGCGTTGGCGCGGCACTCCTCAAAGCATTGGCAAATGGTATCGAGGAACCAGCGGTAGTAGTTCTCGTCGAATTTTCCCGTCCACCAGCTGCGGTGGTAAGCGACGATTGAAGTATGGTCGTGCGTCGCCGAGAGCAAAACGCAGTCACGGTCGATTCCATAGCGCTCGGCGAGCATTGTCTTGACTTCCTCGGCCATGCTTTCCTCGAACTCGAGGACATCGGCATTAAAAAGAAACACTTCACGTTCGCCTTGCTGGAAGAGGATGGCGTTGGCGAAGACGTCATCATGGACGCCCGTCGCAGGTTCAAGACGGTTGGGAAGATTGCGGTAGCCAATCAGGTAGATGTCGCCCTGTGGGGTAATTTTGCGGCGCGCGTGTCCAATGTTCATGCACGTTCTCCTTCTGTGTCACGCCGCATTCAAGGCGGCAATGATGATTTCGACGAGGCGCTCATGGGATCCGGCGGCAAAACCGGAGTTCATAGCCTCATAGGTGATTTTTTCGTACGCGTCGGGAGCCGGTAGGTACTTCTGTCCGCCGTTGACGAGCGTGGCAAAGAACACAGAGCCGGACCGGGCGGCGCGCACAGTGGCGCCGAATGCACTCGAGACCTCGGGTTGTACGCCGACAAGCTCGACGTTTCCCAGCCGGAGCAGATAGACCCTCGTGCGCTGCTCGCCAGCGGCATGAAACTCATACGTTCGGTGCGGAGCCAAAGAGTGAAAATCGGCGCGTGTCTGAGCGGGCAGGAGAACGTCGACCGTGCGGGCATCGATGCCGGTAGCGTCATCCTCACGCGCCATGCGAGCGGCTTCGATCAAAGCATTGCCCAAGGCCTGCCCCTGCTGGTGCAGCATGCGGTATCCGTCCTCATGGGCATCGACCGTCTGCTTAACGCCGGCCGCATCGAACATGACGTTCATGGCGCGCTCCGCCGGACCTTGGTCGCCCGCGGCGCCTGGCAGCAACAGGGCAACGCCGCCCAGCTCGCGCTCGAGTGACATGGCGGCAAAACCAAAGAGGTCTCCGCTCGCCATGCGCCTCCCCTCGGAGTCGCGCGACCCGTCAAGCACGGAGGACTGAACGTCCGCCGTCGCGAGCACGGCAACATACTCGCCCCCGGCATCCCTTATGGCGAGTACGGGCATCGTGTGGTCGGCAAACCCCCTGGGATTCGAGCCCAACCACCAGCCGGCAGGCGTCTCAATGTCGCGATTAACGTTCACGGGGCATTCGCCCTCCACAGTGGCGAGCGTGGCAGAGTGAATGCCCGCAACAGCGCGCTCGACAGCCGTGCGGGCGGCAGCGACGAGCGCTGCGCGATAGCGCTCGTTGCAATTGCGGGTAGCATCGTCGGCAAGATGCCCGGAAGTGCGGACGTGAGGCATGGAAAACGTGTGGGTAGGAACCACCCAAGAATAAGCACCGCTGCAATTGGCGGCATCCTCAACAACCTCACGCAGATCGGCGAGTAGAGCCGGAGCGATCGAGGTGACCTCAAGCGAAAGGACGCAGGCGCGTCGCCCCGTCCCCTCGATGATAAGGGCACGGGCGAAGACCTCATGACGGAGTTCGTCGAAACCGTCGAACGGCAACACGTCCCCAAGATCGATGGCCACACGAGCGGCCCCAGCCCTCATCTCTCCTTCGCCCATGGCAGATACTCCCCTCTGATTGCCGCTCACTCGACACCGTACAGTTGCTGCGCCGTACCGCCAAGCACAAGGTCGCTGTCTGTATCGCTCAGATTTGCAGCGCGAACGCAGGCGACACCCTCGGTGAGCCACTCGCGTTTGACGGGATAGCTCGTGCCAAAAACAATATGGTCTGCACCCAGCACGTCAACCGCGCAGGCGAGGAGTGTCTTGCCCCAAGGCTGGGCATGGGACATGTCGAAATAGATGTTGTTCTCGAGGTGCCTGGAAACGGTCTCGGTATCGACCTGAAAACGGCCAGAAGCATCAGGGCGCTTGGGACCATGAGGCAGCAGCATCTCCTTGAACGCAAAGTATGCGCCGCCGAGCATGGAGTGGACCATCTTGATATTGGGATAGCGCTCAAAGAAATCACCAAAGATCTCTCGGCCGATCGCCGTAGTTTGGTCGACGCAGCGGCCATAAGAGCGGCGAAGGTTGTCGTACGCGAGAAGCGACTCGTTCTCGACCGGCACGGGAACATGGTGCACGTAAACGGTGACATGGCGTTCGTTCAGGTGCTCGAAAAAGCTCGAGAAGACCTGGTCGTCGAGATAGCGCTTGCCGTAGTGAGCGCAGAGCTGCACGCCCGCAAAACCATCGTCGAGCCTGCGGTCGAGCTCCTCCAAATTCGCTTTGGTGCCAAAGGGCGGCACGGCGACAAGCGGAATCAGACGGCCATTTGACGCCTTCGCGTCAGCAGCCATACCGTCGTTGAAACGCCGGCACATCTCGAGCGACATCCACTCGTGGCAGCCGGGGAGCTTGAGGATCGCCTTGTCGACCCCCGCCTCATCCATATCGGCCAAGCGCTTCTCGAGGGTGTAGTCGCCCTCAATGTAGTTAAGACCCGGAGAACCGGCGGGCATCTCGATCACGATCTGTCGTTTGCCGGCGGAATTCATGGTCAGATAGCCTTCGGTGTCATAGGCGCGGGGTACCTCGGCCAAAAACTGTTCGCAGAGCGTCTCGTCATGAAAGATGTGCTCGTCGAACCAGTAGGAATTTGCATCGATAATCATTGGTTGGAACCGCCTTTCATCTTGTTGAAAACATTCTAGAAAAGCAGGTACCCGGACATCAATTCCAGCTTAAGCCCACTGTATTCCATTTTGGAATAGAACTTACCGCTCACACGCGAACCTCGCCCGCTCAACGAGACAAGCGCTAACAGCACGGGCTTAGACAGAAAACGGTCGGCCCGCATCCGTTGCGGGCCGACCGTTTCATTACAGGCTACCTTTGCCGTTACGCCTGGCGGTAATGATCGAAGAAGTCGGCGAGGTCTTCGAGCGACTCTTTGAGCACTTCCATGCGCGGCAGGTACACGATGCGGAAGTGGTCGGGCTCGGCCCAGTTAAAGCCGCCGCCGCGCGTGATCAGGATTTTCTTCTCGTGCAGCAGGTCGAGGGCGAACTGCTCGTCATCGGTGATGTTGAACTTCTTCACATCCATCTTGGGGAAGATGTAGAACGCCGCGCGCGGCTTAACCACCGAGATGCCGTCAATCTTGTTGAGCGCCTCATACACAAAGTTGCGCTGCTCGTAGACACGGCCGCCGGGACGGATGTAGTCGTTAACGGACTGATGACCACCGAGTGCCGTCTGAACGATCGACTGAGCCGGCACGTTGGAGCACAGGCGCATGTTGGAGAGCATGTTGATACCCATGATGAAGTCGCTCATGCAGCGCTGGTTGCCCGAAAGCACCATCCAGCCAATACGATAGCCCGCAATCATGTGCGACTTGGAAAGGCCGCTAAAGGTGACGCAGGGCAGGTCGGGGGCGAGCGAGGCAATCGAGACGTGCTCGTAGCCGTCCATGCACAGGCGGTCGTAGATCTCATCGGCAAAGATCATCAGCTGATGCCTGCGTGCAACCTCGACGATGCCCTCGAGCACCTCGCGCGGATAGACGGAACCCGTGGGGTTGTTGGGGTTGATGATGACGAGGGCCTTGGTCGCGCTCGTGATCTTGGACTCCATATCCTCCAGGTCGGGATACCAATCCGCCTGCTCATCGCACAGATAGTGTACGGGATGACCGCCGGCAAGGGTTGCGCACGCCGTCCAGAGCGGATAGTCGGGGCTGGGGATCAGAATCTCGTCGCCATTGTCGAGCAGCGCGTTCATCGAAAGCTGAATGAGCTCGGACACGCCGTTGCCCGTGTAGATATGCTCCATCTGAACGTTGGGCAGGCCCTTGATCTGCGAATACTGCATGATCGCCTTGCGCGCGGAGAACAGGCCGCGCGAGTTGGAATAGCCTTCGCAGTCGGGCAGCTGCTGGCGCATGTCCTTGATGACCTCATCGGGCGTGCGGAAACCGAAGGGCGCCGGGTTACCGATATTGAGCTTGAGGATGCGCTCGCCCTCGTCCTCCATACGGGCGGCCTCGTCGACGACGGGGCCGCGCACGTCATACAGGACGTTATCGAGCTTGGTGGATTTAGAAAAAGTGCGCATGGTGGTGCTCCTTGCAATTTGAGCTGAGGGATGGGGTTCGGGCTTGGAATCGTTGCGGGGTGATGATGCCTCGCCTTGATCGGCGTCGCCGGCAAGCAGCCAGGTAACATCGACCTCCAAAATACGGGCGAGCAGCTCAGCCACATCGCGCCGCGGGATCGTCTTGCCGCTCACATATTGGCTCATCTGACTCTTGCCGAGTTTTTTGCCGAGCATCTCCGATGCGCGGATCACGTCCGACTGGCGAACGTCGCGATCGGACATAGCCTGTCGCAGGCGATCGCTAAACGTCTCTTGGGCCACTAGAACCTCCTTGCTGGCAAAGTTCAATTTATAGAACACGAATTGAACCAGGGTTCAATTTAGCAAGCAGTATAGCGCCGTACCTCATTCGAAAGTTCAATTTCATAAGAAAATGTATCGGACTCCGAGATTTGCCCAAAGCGAACAATGGTGTGTACACGTTTAGAGGTATTCGAGGAAACGGGCGGCGGCAAGCGAAACATCGGCCGTTCGATATATGGCGTTGATCTGCCGATGGGGATGTCCCTCGAGCGAACGCACGGCAACATCGAACTGACAACGGCGCAAGATGAGCGCGGGAAGAATGCTCACACCCAGGCCGTCCTCAACCATGGCCATAATCGCATAGTCATCCCAGGTCGACAGCTTGGAGCACACCGTCAGTCCCGCCCGACGGAACAGCGGCGTAATCTCGTCATCGGTGCCGCGTTCTAGCAGAATAAACTGCTCGTTGGCTAAATCGGCAAGAGAAACGACCTCCGCCGTGGCAAGCAAAGAGTCTGCCGGTACTACCGCCATCAACTCGTCGCGCACCAAAGACCGCGATGCCATGCCGTTTTCTCGGGGCTCACGCGGGATAAAGCCCAGGTCACAACGACCCTCAGCCACCCATTGTTCAATCTCTGAGTAATCGCCCATCAGCAGCTCGTAATCGACATCCGGATGATCGGCGCGAAAGCGCGCGATCACCGGCGGCAGTACATGAGTCGCCACACTCGAAAACGTACCGATACAGATCTTGCCGCGCATGAGCCCTCGCATCTCGTCCACGCGTCGCTGCAGGCGGCCAAACTCTTCGCATAACGCCTCGACTGCCGGCATGACCTGCCGCCCGTCGGCAGAAAGCACCACGCCCTCGCGGCTGCGATCAAGCACCTTAAAACCCCAGTCTGCCTCAAGGTCGCCCACCATGCGGCTCACGCCCGACTGCGAATAGCTCAGCCGCTCTGCAGCACGCGTAAAGCTGCCGGCACGCACCGTCTCGAGCAGCACTTGCATCTTTTGGATATTGGTCTCCATGGCACGTCCCCACCCTTGTATGAGTTTTTGTCATGTTTGCCATGCATTATATTCGCTTTTCTTCTAAATCCAGTTCACCCATAGTGAACATGCTCGGATATAGAGGGGATGGAAGCGCATGAACAACGGACTGTTTACGTACTTAGCAGCATTGCTATTGTTTGGCTCCAACGGCATCATCGCCGCTGCCATCGCGCTGCCGAGCTCCGATATCGTGCTGCTACGCACGTTTTTGGGCGCTCTCTCGCTTGTCACTATCCTCGCCATCACCCAACACCATAAGTTGCAGGCGCCATCTCGTCCCCGCGAAGCCGCGGCCCTCCTCCTCTCGGGAGCTGCGCTGGGCGCCAGCTGGATTTTTCTGTTCCGCGCCTACCAGACGATCGGCGTCGGCGTATCCTCGCTGCTGTACTACTGCGGCCCCATCATTGTCATGGCGCTCTCCCCGCTCATCTTTGGCGAAAAGCTGACCGGCGGCAAAATCGCCGGCTTTGTCGCCGTTGCTTGCGGTGCTTTTCTCATTGCAGCGCAAGGTCTAGGCGGCAATATGCCCATTGCGGGCATCGTCTGTGGAATCGCCTCGGCCTTCTGCTATGCATTGATGGTCATCGCCAGCAAGGGTGCGCCGCACATCGAGGGCCTCGAGAACTCCGCGCTCCAGGTGAGCGCCGCCTTTGTGACCGCACTGGTCCTCACGCTCATCACGCAGGGCGCTCCCTCGTTCCTGTCCGCCGGTGTCGCCGCCAGTATTGATTGGCACGCCGTCGCTATGCTCGGCGTCGTCAACACCGGCATTGGTTGCCTGCTCTACTTTAGCGCCGTCGCCAAGCTGCCCGTCCAGACCGTCGCCGTCGTCGGCTACCTCGAGCCGCTTTCGGCGGTCGTGTTCTCGGCCGCCCTTTTGGGTGAAGCCATAACACCGGTCCGCCTGCTGGGCGCCGCGCTTATCATCGGCGGCGCGATTTTTTGCGAACTCGCCGGCAAACGCGCAAACGCCAAGGCTGGCATCGCCCAGACAGTACGTGCTTAAAAAGCCCCTGCTTTGAAATGCTACCTGCGTAGATAAATAATCCCCAGCTGAGGATTATTGTCTAAAATAACCCGATGTGCCAAACTGCTCTTGTATGTATAAAGACGGCATAAAGATTATCTGTCCTAGACAGATAACCGGATGTCAAAGGGAGTCCACGTGGCACACAACAAACTGGAGGCAAGCCCCCAAGACCAGCGTGGTCAAGGCGGGCACGGAGCCATCCCCCTCTCCGCTGGCATGCTGCTCGTAACGCTCGGCGTCGTCTATGGCGACATCGGCACGAGCCCCATGTACACCATGAAATCAATCGTCGCCAACAACGGCGGCATCGGTACCGTCAGCGAAGACATGATCTTGGGAGCGCTTTCGCTTGTCATCTGGACCATGACGCTCGTGACCACGGTCAAGTACGTGGTTATCGCCATGAAGGCCGATAACCACAACGAGGGCGGCATCTTCGCCCTGTTTAGCTTGGTGCGCAAAGTGGCGCCGTGGCTGATCCTTCCCGCCATGATCGGCGGCGCGGCGCTGCTCGCCGACGGCATCCTCACTCCCGCCGTCACGGTTACCACGGCCATCGAGGGCTTGCGCACTATCGAGTGGGGCCACGCGCTTTTGGGTGACGGCCAGACCAACGTAATCATCATCACCATCATCATTATCTGCGGCCTGTTTGCCATGCAGCGCGCCGGTACCTCGTCAATCGGCAAGCTGTTCGGCCCGCTCATGACGCTGTGGTTCCTGTTCCTGGCAGGCGCCGGCCTGTTCAACATGCTCGGCAACCTGTCCATCTTGCGTGCGCTCAACCCCATCCGCGGCATCATGTTCCTGTTCTCGCCCATCAACCACTCGGGCATTATGGTGCTCGGCTTTGTCTTTCTGTCGACGACCGGCGCCGAGGCCCTCTACTCGGACATGGGCCACGTTGGCAAGGCAAACATCTATGCATCCTGGCCGTTTGTTAAGGCGGCCCTTATCCTCAACTACCTGGGTCAGGGCGCTTGGCTGCTCGCCAATAACTCCAACCCCCAGATGCTCGCGATGGATATCGTCAACCCGTTCTACATGATGCTTCCCGAGCCCCTGCGCCCCTTTGCCATCGTGCTTTCGGCCGTAGCGGCCATCATCGCCTCGCAGGCGCTCATCACCGGCTCGTTCTCGCTGGTATCCGAGGCAACCCGTCTCAATCTCATGCCGCACCTGCGCATCCACTACCCCAGCGACACCAAGGGCCAGCTCTATATTCCGCTCGTCAACAACATCATGTGGGTCGGCTGCATCTTCATCGTGCTGCTGTTCCAGAACTCCGAGCGCATGGAGAGCGCCTACGGCCTCGCCATCACCGTGACCATGCTCATGACCACGACGCTTTTGACGAGCTATATCGCCGGCATCCTCAAGCACAAACTGGGTGCCTGCGTCTTCGCACTGCTCTTTGGCGCCATTGAGCTGTGCTTCTTTGCCTCGTGCCTCACCATGTTCTTTGACGGCGGCTATGTCATGATCTTCTTGGCCGCGCTGCTGTTTGGCCTTATGTACGTGTGGCGCCGCGGCACCGCCATCGAGCGCACGCAGACCATCCTGCTGCCCGTCTCCAAGTACATTGACCAGCTCGACCGCCTGCGCAACGACGAGACCTATCCCGTGCTTGCCGACAACCTGGTGTTCCTCACCAACAGCCCCGACCCGCTCACGCTCGACCGCGATGTGCTCTATTCCATCTTGGATAAGCATCCCAAGCGCGCCAAGGCATACTGGTTCATCAACGTGTACGTTACCGATGAGCCCTATACGCACGAGTATTCCGTCGAGACCTTTGGCACGGACTTCCTGTTCCGCGTGCGCCTGGACCTGGGCTTTAAGGTCAACCAGCGCATCAATGCCTACCTGCGCCAGATCGTTGGCGACCTGATGGCATCGGGTGAGCTGCCGCCGCAGCATCACACCTACTCCATCTACGAGACACGCGGCAACGTGGGCGACTTCCGTTTTTGCATGCTGCGCAAGATGCTCGCCCCCGAAACGGACATCAACCGCAACGACCACCGCGTGATGGCCATCAAGTACGCCGTCCGCCGCGCCTGCGGAAGCCCGGCACGCTGGTACGGTCTAGAGAACTCGGCCATCATCATCGAGTACGTGCCCCTCTTTGCCCGCATGCGCCCGGCAGTCAAACTCGTGCGCACCCAGGTGCCGCTCGAAGTTCAGATCGAGGAAGCCGAGGAAATGGAAGTCGACATCTTCTCGGACGACTTGGTCAACGGCAACGAGGCCGGTAGAAACATGAACGTCGATCCCACCGAGCTGCTCGAGAGCGTCGCCGATACGCCCGAACAGCAACAGCTCGACGGCCTCGAGAGCGAACAACTCAACGACGTCAACTTCTAGTGACGTCACAAATCAACGACAGCGGCCCTGCACCTCACGAGAGACGCAGGGCCGCTTTGCATTGCAGTAAAGCTAGCGGCTACGAACGGCGCGGCTCGGGAACCACGAGCCTATCGGAGCTCGCGCCCTCGGCATCCATCAGGCTCACGTAGCGAATCGACGGATCCCCATACATCGCGTAGTAATAATTGCCCGTGCGCGCGCTAAAGCATCCGGTGTAGATAGTCTTCTCGAACTTGCCATCGCCCATCCTGGACGCTCCCTCGATCATCACCACGCCCTCGAGCGAGCGGAACATGCGAACGACGTTTTCGGTCTCGCTCTCCTTTTGTGGGTAATTGGCATTGAGGTACGCCGCCTTTACAAAACGGCTCGGCGAATAGCAATCACCCGGAATACCGCGCATGCCGGCACCCGCGCCATAGGGCTTGAGCTCGGCGCCACGCCATGTCGCCGTCTGCGGAAAATCGCTTGTGGCTGTGATATAGGTGCGCAGGTTTTCCATGTGCCACGGGAAGGTCGGCTGGTTGGCAAGGGTGTCGACCGGATCGTCGTATACATGCAGGCCGTCAGCCATCATCTCGACCACGATGCTACGCTGGCTGTCGCCGATAATCCAATGGAGCAGCGACACGCCCAGCCCCTCTCCTGCAGATTTGGCGACAATCACCGTATCGCGCAGCGCAGCCTCGACCTCGTCGACCGTCGAGAACGTCGCTGCCACCCACAGGGGAAACTCATAGGCCGCGATATTGGTCTTGCCGTCGACAGGGCCCTCGGCATACTCGGCATAACCCGGGAAATTGAGACCCGCCACGGCGAGCCCCGCATCGTTGCCGCAGTCGAAGAACATAGGGTAGTTCTTGTAATCGATGCACATACCGATCACCGCGTGTGCCGCTGTCGTGTCGTCGATAAACGAATACGGAATGTGAAACCCGCGTGGCATCACGCGAACCTGTTGGCCGTAGTCAAAACTCCAGTCGAGGTTGCGGCCCAGATACATGTGGCCAGAATTATCGGTAAATCGAATGCTCGTGCACATAGCGCCTCCCAGCCTTACGTTCTTGCTAAGGTTATTGTCACCAAACAAAAAGGCGCTAAACACAAAAGCCCGGACATGACAACAATGTCACGCCCGGACTTACACAAGCAAGATAAACTCAACCAATTCAACCCCGCAGGTCGTCTAAGGGGTCAAAGTGCCGCAGATTGCCACGAAAGAGGAGCGAAGCGTACTTAAGGTACGCGAGCGACGATTGAGCGGCAAGGTGCGGTGCTTTGATCCCCTTAGACCAACTTGCCGAGACAGTGGTCGATCATATGCTGGATCATTTGTGCCTCAAAGCCCGCGTAGTCGCGGCGGCACTCCTTCATCTTGCCGTCGACGATCTGGTCAAAGGCAACCTTGCACTTGATATAGCGCGTGGACTTGGTGACCTCCTCGTGCGTCAGGCAGCTCTCCTCCATCTTGCTGGCGCCCAGGCCAAACACCAGACGGGGGTTGTAGAGCACGTGGGGCTCGCCGGCGTCGTCCAGGTAGACGCAGACCTTCTTGGTAACGCCAATCTGGTTAGCGGCAAGGCAGCCGGCATCGTCGAGCGACTTGATGGTATCGATCAGGTCCTGAGCAACCGACTCGTCCTCGACGGTCGCAACCTCGCAACGCTGGGACAGGATAGCCTCGTCGTGGCAAAGCTCTTTAATCATACGTTCCTCCATAGGGGTCGTTGTAACCGCTTAAGTATACGGTACCCACACATTTTCATGCGATAAATACCGTCCGTCTGTTACAAAGCGCCGAACATCAACATGCGAGGAACAGCAAGGTTGTAAAGACGATATAGTAAGTGAGTTCGTGTCAATCGGCCTAAACTCGGGGCCGAACAAGGAAAGGGTATGCATGGACGAACTTTTTCACGTCAGTGAGCGCAAGTCCACAATCGGGACCGAACTTCGCGCTGGACTGACAACATTCCTGGCGATGGCCTACATCATCGCCGTCAACCCCGCAGTGCTCTCGGGCGCTGGCATCGATGCGGGAGCGCTCGCCTGCGCCACCTGCCTGGGCGCCGGCATCATGACCATCTGCATGGGCATCTTCGTCAACCGCCCGCTCGCCTGTGCGTCGGGTCTGGGCATCAACGCCATGATTGCGGGCATCGCCACCACCATGTGCGGCGGCGACTGGCACGTGGCCATGAGCGTTATCTTCCTCGAGGGCGTCGTCATCTTGCTGCTCGTCCTTTGCGGCCTGCGCGAGGCCATCATGGACGCCATCCCCGTGGTCCTGCGCCACGCCATCTCGGTGGGTCTGGGCCTGTTTATCGCCATGATCGGCCCTGTCTCTTATACACATCTCCGAGCCCACGAGACATCTC
>URBM01000024.1 GCA_900545995.1 uncultured Collinsella sp.
CACTTTTGGCTCGTAAGGGGGCCCAAAGTGGGAGATTTTCCACGCTCATCTTGCGGGTGCGAAACAGCGGCGATCAGGCGCTGATGATGTGGGGTAGCGGCAGGTCGTGGGTATCGGTGGGAACGCCGTCGACGCGTTGCTCGTCAAAGGCAATGCCGATGATTTGACATGCGGGTGAGAGCATGGGCAGGTAGCGGTCATAGCAGCCGCCGCCGTAGCCCAAGCGCGCACCGGTGCGGTCGAAGGCTACGAGCGGCACGACGATCATGTCGAGAGCTTCGGCAGGCACGATAGGGAAGCGGCTACTGTCGATGTCCGTGGCCGTGAAGGCTCGCGTGGGGTGGCCGATAAACGGAGCCGAGGACGCATCGGCAGCAGCAACTGCCCGCATGCACATGCGCTGGTCACAAGCCATGGCGTCTGTTGCCGAGAGCATGCACGGATAGGTCACGCGCCAGCTGCGTTTGGCGGCCGCTGCGGCAAACGCGGCAGGATCGACTTCGGAACCCATCGCGGCATAGACGGCAACGGTGTGCGGGGCTGCGGGATCCGAGCGGCCCAGTAGCTCAACGAGCCGCACGCAGATATCAGCGGACTTTGCCGCCCGCACATCCAAATCAAGAGCATCGCGCCGGGCAATCACCGCCTGCCGCAATCCAGCCTTGTCCATCCCAACCTCCTCTAGCAAACCTGCCAAAAAGGGACAGGTTTATTTTGGCAGGTTTTATCTGGGCAAACACCCAAACCATCACACAAACCATCGCAAGGGGGGGGGCAGTTCATGGACACCTTCGTGGGTTTTGACGAAGAGCGGATGTTTGCGGCGGTTTGTCTCGATCTGTAACAGTAGCTCGGCAAAATCGGACCTAGATGTTACAGATTGAGACAAAGGGCCGGCGTCATCCGAAAACGTCTCGATTTGTAACATCTGGAGCTAATATTGCCGTCTTAGCGTTACAGATCGAGACAAACCGGCAGACTGCGGCAAAAGAAAAAGGTAGATTTTCAGGCATGTCCCAAAAATCTACCTTTGCTGTGCGTTAGCCCATCAGGTCGACGACGTTAAAGCCGGCGTTGCTCTTGGCGATGACGTCGCGGCCGCCAAAGACGCAGGTTGGCGACTCGGCTGCGATGCGCGTCACATCGGCGCCGAGCGAGCGAAGCTCACCGGGCGTGGCGGCGAGCATCTGGGCGCGGCGCTCCTCGCGTGCGTGCGGATCGAGCCCGGCCAGGTAGGTCGTGTTGCGGCGCTTGGTGAGCGCGTACGGCTTCACTGGCGCGTCCATACCGCTCACACAGCTCACGATAAAGCCCTCAAAGGCGGCCTCGTCAGGCTCAAAGCTGCCGAGCCATTCGCCTGCGCGCGCCACGCGCTCAATCGAGGGGTCGATTGCCGGGTCGCGGTAGGTGTAGAACGCCGTCTGACGCTCACCGGCCGCGCGGAATCCGCAGCCGTACGCACCGCCCTTAACGCGGATCTCGTTCCACAGGTAGTCGTAGGAGAGCGCGTTGGCGGCAACCGCCCAGGCGCCCGTCACGTCGATGCCCAGGCGACGCGGATCGCACGCGCTTGCCGCAAAGCAGATATCGCTGGGGATGACAAAGGCCTCGTGGCGGTCGCACGGCGTCGGCACCACGAGCGCGTTGCGGCCGGCATCGGCGCCGTCGCCAGCGCCTAGCCCCAGGTCGCCCGCGGCTGCCCAGTACGCGTCAAAGTCCTCGTCGCTGCCGGTAAAGCTCGCCAGGCAGCCGTCGGCCACAAAGATGCGGCCTGCCAGCTCGGCAAGCTTGGTACGCAGCCCGTCCACGCGCTCGTCAAAGTGGTCGAGCAGATCGCGCAGGAACAGGTAGAAGTCCACGCCCGAAAGCTGCTCGCGCACCACGGCCGAAGGCGAGCTGTAGCTCATCGCGCGACTGAGCGCCGCCGAATGACCGTTGTTGATAAAGTCCTGCTCGAGCCCAATGCGAATCTGTGTGAGCACGTCACGCACGCGGTCGGCGTCGGCATCCGCCAGCAGCGTGCTCGACCACACCTCGCGCGGCAGGCTCGCCAGTGCATCGATCTTCTCGGACAGGGCGCCGGCGCTCACCAGCAGGTAGGGGCGCACGCCGTCCACGTCGGGTTGGGTCATGACCTCGGTCGTAAAGCTCAAAAAGCCCAGCTTGCCGGCGAGCAAATTGTCGAGTTCCTCGGCCGAATGCTCGCGCGTGGGCAGCTGTTTGAGCAGGCGGCAGAGCAGCGTCACATAGGGCAGGTCCTCAAACGCGACGCAGCTCAGATCGAAATACTGCATGGCGTAGGCCAGGCGGTTAGTGGGGATGCCATGGCGCAGGCAGGGGATGGGCGCGGTGGTGTCCACGACCAGCGGCGGCTCGGGGCGCGCCTCGCCAATGTCGGACACGCGCAGACGCGGCAGCGTGGCCTTGGCCTCGGGCGTGTCCTCGGCCTCCTGCGCGGCACGCAGCGCGGCCGTGCGCTCGACCACGTCGGCCAGCTCGACATCGGTCATGGCATCGCGCTTGGCTGCCAGCTCGGCGGCTTCGGCACCCTCCGAACCCTCGGCGGCGTCCACCGGCACCAGCTCGACCAGCGCCATGTGGTCGTTTTCCAGCACCAGCTCGCGCAGCAGGTCCTCAAAATAGCTGCCGTCCAGCTCGCCACGAAGCTCCTCGTACACCGGGCCGTACTTGAGCGCCAGCGTCGCGGCGTCGTCATCGTAGAGCCAGGTGCTCAGCGCGTCGCACGCAATGGCCACACCGTCGGCGATACCGTAGTCGCGCTGGCGCAGGTCGTATTCGTTGCTGCTGATGATGGCTTCCAGGCGCTCGCGCGGAACGCCATGCTCGCATAGGTCGCGGCAGGCGTCCTGGAACACGCGGCGCAGCTCGCGCGCCACGCCGGGCTGCGCGTTTTGCAGCATGATGAGCTCGTAGGGCTGCAGGCTCTCGGCCGCGGTGTAGCTCACCACGTTGCCGCCCAGGCCGGCGGCCAGAATGGCCTTCTTAACCGGCGCTTCGTTGGAGCCCAGCAGCGCCTCGAACAGGATATCCGCCGCGATCGTTCGCTTGCGGTCGAGCGCGCTGCCCAGCACCAGGCCCAGGCCTACCAGGGCGTTCTCGGGCGTGGTGGCCATCTCGACGCGCCTATACTCGCAGGTCACAGGTGCCTGCACGTCCAGCGGATTGGGCACCAGCGTGGACGGGTCCTCGCCGGCGGCAACGGCAGCGTCCATGCGGCGGCTCGCGGCACTCGGCTGCGACAGATAGCGCTCGTCCAAAAAGGCCAGTGCACGGTCCACGTCCAGGTCGCCGTAGAGCGTGATGTAGGAGTTGGAAGGATTGTAGTGGCGCGCGTGCGTGTCCAGGAACTGCTCGTAGGTGAGCGCGGGAATCGCGCGCGGGTCGCCGCCGCTCTCGTGCGCATAGGCGGTGTCGGGATAGAGCGCGGCGTTGACGGCGTCGTCCAGCACACTCATGGGGTCGGACAGCGCGCCCTTCATCTCGTTGAACACCACGCCGTTATAACGCAGCGTGCCCTCGCGCAAGCTGGTGGAGCTGCCGTCGCCCTCGCCCTCGGCGCCCTCCGGCAGGTCCAGCTCGTAGTGCCAGCCCTCCTGCTCAAAAATGGTGGGTTTGGTATAGATGGCCGGGTTGAACACCGCGTCCAGGTACACGTCCATCAGGTTGTACAGGTCCTGTTCGTTGGTGGTGGCAACGGGGTAGATGGTCTTGTCGGGGTAGGTCATGGCGTTGAGGAACGTCTGCATGGAGCTCTTGATCAGGTCGACAAACGGCTCCTTGACGGGAAACTTGGCCGATCCGCACAGCACCGAGTGCTCAAGAATATGGAACACGCCGGTGGAATCGGCCGGCGGCGTCTTAAAGCCAATGGCAAAGGCCTTGTTCTCGTCGTCGCACGCCAGGTACAGCAGGCGAGCGCCCGAGGCAGTGTGTCGCAGCACGTAAGCGTCCGAGTCGAGCTCGGGCACGGTCTCGCGGCGCTCGACGGCAAAGCCGTGGCAGGTAGTGCCGGGCACCAGCAGTGCAGCGGCTGCGGCGCGCGGGTCGGTTGAGGTGGTGGGCATATGCAGTCTCCTTTGACGCCCCAGCGGGGGCGAATCGAGTCGAATCCACGAGAGTATACCCATATGGGGCCGCGGCTCTGCGGCGAACTGGAGACGATGCCAGCGGATTGGGTAAAGGCCCCGCGTGCCCGCCGCGCGAGCGTGGAAACTTGGACGCCTATCGAATGAGAGTGGATTTTCGGACGGAATCAGCCTCAAAACGCCCAAATACCGTCCAAATATCCACCCTCATTTCCCGACCGTCCAAAATCCACGCTCATCCGCCGCCCGCACATCTCTCATCTCTCATTCGTCACGAATACGAGAGATAACAGAAAGACGAGAGATAAATATGAGAGATAACTGAGCAGCAAAGAGACAAGCAATCATGGTATTATCTCAATACCGATTGTTCTACCAGCAAAAACATGTTTATATGAAACAGATGGCAGACATCTTATCTTTTATCTCTCACTCATCTCTAATATGAGAGATAACAGAAAGATGAGAGATAATTACGAGAGATAACTGAGAGACGAAGGAAATTCATTCGCGGCATTCTTCGCAGAACCGAGCGAAAGGACGTGCAGATGAACGAAAACGAACTGACCGGTCTGCTCGAGTCTTTAAGGCGCATGGGCTCGGACGATCTTAACGTCGAGGTCAAGGAGAGCGCCACAACGCTTTCCCGCGACGTATGGGAAACGGTCAGCGCTTTCGCAAACACCGCCGGCGGCATCATCGTGCTCGGAGTGAGCGAGCGCGCGGGTTTTGTCCCAGTTGCAAACTTTGAGACCGAGAAAGTGCTCAACCAATTCGTGGCGGGCATGGGTGATGCGGGCGGTCGCGGAAAGCTGGCCAATCCGCCCAAATACACCATTGAGCGCGTAGAGCTCCAGGGCACCGTGGTTCTGGTCATCACGATTGAGGAGCTCGACCCGTCGAGCAAGCCTTGTTATGTCATAGAGCGGGGCGCTCAAGGTGGCAGCTACAAACGCATCGATGACAAAGATGTCCCGCTTTCGTCGACCGAGGTGCTCGCATTGGCGTCATACGGTCGAGCGACTCCGAGCGATCGCGACGCGGTGGCGGGCGCGGGCGCGGACGATCTCGACGAGGCGCTGGTCGACCGTACGATAGATCGGGCTTTCTCGTTGACGCCTCGGGCAATGCGCGGCGCGCCGGACAAACAAACGAAGCTGGAGCGCCTAAATTTCCTTGATTCCCAGGGCAATGTCACCAAGGCTGGACTCCTAGTTGCGGGCACCTACCCTCAGCAGTTTTATCCCAAGCTCTTTATCGACATGGCTGTCTATGCGGGGACCCGGAAAGGCACGGCGGGATCGCTGAGGTTCATGGACCGCACAATCTGTGAGGGAACGTTGGGCGAGATGATCTCGGATGCCGTCGCGGCCGTCGCCAAGAATTTGCGGCGAACCTCGACCGTCCAAGGCGTCTCGCGTGTCGACTCGCTGGAGATTCCCGAGGAGGTTCTGCGCGAGGCAATCGCCAACGCCGTAATCCATCGAGAATACGGGGATCGGTTCTGTGGACAATCGATTACCGTCGACGTCTTTGACGATCGTGTCGAGGTGACGAATCCTGGCGGCCTTTACGGGGGAAAGACTCGCGAGAACTTGTTTGACGGCAGCTCCCGATGCCGTAACGCGACGCTTGTGAAGCTCATGTCGATTGTCCCGCTGCCGGATGGCGCAGGTTCGCCGGCTGAGGGCAATGGCTCGGGCATCCCGATGATGATCGATGCCATGCGCGCGCATGGTCTGGCCGAGCCCCTGTTCTGCCCGGGGTTCGATCGGTTCAAGGTCGTACTTTACCGTTCAAAGATCGAGCCGGTCGATCATGGCGGGGGCTTAATTGTGACGGCACTCAAACACTACGGCGAGCTGGGGACGCGCGAGCTGGCAGAGCACACAGGGCTTACAATTTCCCAGGTTAGGTCGCGCGTCAACGCGCTCATTGCTCAAGGCGAGCTTGAGCCCACGGCGCCGGCGACGAGCCGCAACCGCAAGTATCGACTGTCGGAGCGCGTGGGATAGATGCGTTAGTGGACGAGGCGACCCAATAATCGACCCTCGATTGGCGTCCATTAAGGTAAAGCGGTTGTTGCCCAGTCGACGGTGATGCTAAAGACTCGGCTTACGCCGGCATGGCCCCGAACCCGTCTATCAGGAACAGCCTGAGAACCAGCTTGATGACATTTCCCGGTTTGACTTCTGCCGCGTCAAAGACGTGGCGCTCGGCGAGCTCGCTGCAGTATGCATAGATGTCGCGGATAAGGTCCGCGCCCGAGAGCGTAAACATGTAGCCTGCGTCCGAAAGCGCATTGGGCGCGGCAGGCAACTTGGCCATGTGACAGAACGTTTGCAGGTCGGGCGCCATAACGTTCTGGTAGTCGAGGTGGCCGTTGGCATCCTGCGCGGCAAGCTCCAATTGGCGCACAAAATCCAGCGCCGCCGCTAACACAAAGCTCGGCGTAGGCGCATTGACGTCCTGAGTGGTCGCCACAAGCCTGCCCGCCGCCTGCGTGACAAGCCAAGCGACCTCGCGCTGGCAACGCACGGCCTTGCGCGTAACCGGCTTGATGGACGAAGAAGAAACGCTTCCCTTAGGCGGATTCGAAGCAGCCATAAGACCCTCCCATGAACAATCCGGCCCAACAAGCCCGGATGAAACACGTGCTACATCAGTATACAGGGGAGTGGGGTAGCGGGGTACAAGCACGCCAGCGGCAAACCGAGAGCATCAACGATGTGCCGATCGCGGAATGAGATCTCGTAATAATTGACTCTCGGCCATATTATTGAGGGGCATGACTCGCGTTCGTATGGTTGTAGGTGCTGGCGATGAACGACATTGACCTTGCTGTTCCGTTGATGGATGGACCAAGCTATGACCGCGCCTGCAGTCTCGTGCCTTCCGAATACGTTGAGGCATGGGAGTGGTTTCTGGGTGAGGAACAGCGCGGCGGCGTTTGGACCAGCCTTCCGCACCACACCAAGGAAGATAGCCCTCAGTATCAGTACCGTTTGAGAATTGGCTCGGACTTCTTTCCCGTAACGCGGGATTCAGGGATCTTCTGGCCGGGCCAGGATCGGGTGAAGCAAGATCCCAATAAGATCTTTGCGCTTTCGGTCCATAACTCTAAAAAGAGCTTCTACACCGATGTGCCTCCGCTCTATTTGGATGACGGTACGTGGGTCATTAAGTATTCGGTCCAAGCGCCAGGCGCCGTTGGTTCTCGAGACCAGAATTACAACCGTAAAATGCTCAACTGCATGGAATGTGGCGTCCCAGTCGGAGTCATATTTGCAACCGAGGTGGGCTATAAGGTGCTCGGCCTTGCGTTTGTTGAGCGGTTCGAGCCCGAAAACGGATGGTTTGTTCTGCACGGTCCTGTTCATAAAGGCGGACCGGACCCTCGTTTTGCGCCCGACATGAGTTATCTGAAGCACATACCCGTCGATATTGAGTTTGCCGGACAGGGTGTGACCGACGACGAAAAGGTCCGCTATGCGTTAAGGCGCGAGCGATTGGGGCAGCAATGGTTCCGCAAGCAGCTCGTTGCCGCCTATGATGGCCGTTGCGCGGTGTCGGACTGCGGCGTCAACGAAGCTCTGGAGGCTGCACATATCGAGAATTACTCGGGACCCAAATCGCAGGTTGCCAGCAACGGTATTCTGCTTCGGCGCGATCTTCATTCCCTATTTGATGCTCACCTGATTTCGTTTGAGCCTGTTTGCGGCGAATATCGGCTGTGCGGATCGTACCTGCTGGATAAGACCGACTACGCTTCCTTTGCGGGTGCGACGCTAAGGCAGCCGAATGAGCGTCAGTGGCGACCCGATACGGTGTTTCTTGAGGCCCATCGCATTGAGTTCGATCGCTCGGAAAAGAAGCGTGAAAAGGCGGGGCTTCTGCCGTATTAGCGTATTTGGCTTTGGCATTCTTTGACGATCGTGTTGTTTGATCGGATCGCGTGGCGATGCAATCTCGCGCCCGCCCGCCGGTGCATGCTCTTCCTGATTTGTATAGCGAGAGGGGAGCGTGTATGAGCTGGCGAGGCGATATTGCGATGGGGAAGTACGGAAAACTGCCGTGTGCCCTTATAGACAACAATATGTTTCCGAGCGTAGAGGTTGATTGCGGGTCGTTTGTCGTCACCTGCCCTTGCTGCGGCTCGCAAATACCGTGTCTCGACATTCGGTTTATCGATGCGCGCGACAGACTCAGCGACGAAGTGAGAAAACGGACAGGCGTTCATATGCCGGTGTATCCGGAGAAATGCCCTGTTTGTGGCCTCGATATCGTGTACGACGCCGGCGACGAGGGATAGGTGATGCGGAGAAGTTGGCTGTGAGTGTCTTTTGCCTCTACAAATAAATCCCCTCACCGAGTTGCTTGTGGAACTCGGCGTGATGGTCGCGTGCCCAGGTAAAGAGCGCCTGGTCAAAGTCGGTACGCGTGGCCGGGACGCCAAAGACGCCGGCAACTTCGACGCGTATAAACTCCAGTGCCGGCAGCTTGTTGATGGCAGTGAGGGCAAACGGGGACGAGGGCTCCTCGAACAGATAGCGGCTGCCTTGCAGCGCGTCGCAACTGGTGCACGTGTTGCCGAGCGACGGGGCTTTGGAGGCTCGCGCGCCTACGGGCTTGTAGCCGCAGCGCTTATGAAGGTAGTCGCGGATCTCGCCCGGCACGCAGCCAAGAGCGGGCACGATGGCGAGTGCGTTGGCGTTGGCCGTGTCGATGGCAATGTACCTGGCTTCGTTGGGCGCGTGCGCGATGGCGATGCTCTCGTCGTTATCGGTTCGATAGGGAATGCCGAAGGCCGCGACCGAGGTCTCTTTGTGACACTTCCAGCACTCGCGCTTGCCCAGTACTAGATATATATACGGTGCTGAGGGGTCGGATCGGTCAACACCGGGCAGCCACTCGGCAAAGGGCTCGGGGTTGACGCCGCTGGGCACATACCAGATCTTCTTGGTCCGGTCCCATTTGGCGCCCAGCGCCTTGGCTTCTTCTTTGTGCGAAAAGGGGACATCGAGCTCGGTGCGCATAGCGGCTCCTTGGTGCTGCAGGTGCAAGTGGCTCAAGGATACCGCAGGGCGCAGACATCGCGGCGTTTTGCTGAGAAGTTGCGGCTCGGATGGGTTCGAGACGCGTTGGTCTCGGCCTCGGTGGCTATTGGGGCGGTTTTGATTGACTGCGGAGTCAGCCGGGATAGGCACTTGGGTCGCTGACGTGGTTTTGTGCATGGGCAGGGCGGTTGGAGCTGCTAGCTGATTTGGCGACATAAAACAAAACAGCCCAGAGGACATAGCCTCTGAGCTGCGAACATTTGGTGGGCGTTAGAAGATTTGAACTTCTGACCTCTTCCGTGTCAGGGAAGCGCTCTCCCCCTGAGCTAAACGCCCGATCAAGGGTGCGCAAGCGCGCAAGGGATAATATAACGGAGCCTGAACTCGGTGGCAAGAACATTTTTAAAAATCGCTTACATTGTGGAATTCGGGGGCTTTGTCGTATCCATTTCAAAAGAGCCTGCTGCCGCGATTTGGCTGTCGCATAATGCAAGGCCATTGCGGTATCGAGCTATGGAAAGACGCCTGCGGAATTGTCCTACCGATAAGCGGACAAGCCTCCAGCTGGTGACTTCGCCGTGGTAAGGTAAGCCGAATTGTTTCCAGGCTGTTTCGGGGGAGTGGAATGAGCAAAGAGTGTGTCGAGCAGGTCGAAGGCGCAGGGGCTTCGGTGCCGATGACCGATATATCGAACATTGATGTGCCCGAGGGCACCGACGAGCTCAGCCGCAACACCCGTCGCGCATGGCGCGACCGCCTGAACAGCGCTTCGACGCGCAAGATGATCACGGGCGTCTTGGCTACGCTGGTGGGCGGTTCGTTTTGGGGCTTCTCGGGCACCAGCGCGAGTTTTTTGTTCGATACCTACCATGTCGATACGCTGTGGCTTATGAGCGTGCGTCAGATTCTCGCCGGCCTGCTCTTTATGGCTGTGGTTGTCACGCGCGACCGCGCACGCCTGGTCAAGCTTTGGACGACGCCCGCTGATCGCAAGCAGCTGCTGCTCTTTACCGCTTTTGGCCTGCTGTTCAACCAGTTTTGCTATCTTTCGGCCGTGCGCCTGACGAACGCCGGAACCGCGACGGTGCTCCAGTGCCTGCAGCTCGTTATCATCATGGGCTACGCCTGCGTGACCGATCGCCGTATGCCGCGTACTCGCGAAGTCATCGGCATTGGCCTGGCTCTGGGTGGAACCTTTTTAATCGCCACCGGCGGCGACCCCACCAGCCTGAATATCTCGCCGCTTGGCCTGGCAGCAGGTCTTATGTGTGCGGTCAGCGCCGCGTGTATGGCGGTGATTCCCGCCAAGATCCTGCCCGAATACGGCAGCCCCATCGTCACGGGCTCGGCAATGCTCACGGCGGGCGTGGTCTCGTGCGTCTTCGTGCAGCCCTGGGCGCATATGCCGGCGCTCGACGCTGCCGGCATCGAGGCGCTCGCGGTGTTCGTGGTTATCGGCTCGTTTTTTGCTTACATGCTTTATATGCAGGGCGTTAAGGACATCGGCTCGGTGCGCGCGAGCCTCATCGGAACTGTGGAGCCGGTTTCGGCGACCATCACCAGCGCCGTTATGCTGGGGACGGTGTTTTTGCCGACCGACCTTATCGGCTTTGTCATGATCATCGTGATGATGTTCCTCACGGTGTAGCTAGCGCCGCTGCCAAGACGGAAAAGGTGTTGTGCCGCATTTTCGCCAATTGATGTCCGTGTCTGGAGTTTAGCTGTCGATGCTCAAAATGCCATAAACTAGTAACGTTATGGACTTTTTCATTGCGACTCAATTGCGAGGATTTCTTTATGGCTGGTAATCACTTTAAGGGCAGCGATAGCGGCCGCCCTGCAGTTCCGCCGCGTCCGAACGGGGCTGGTAAGGCCGGCACGCCGGGCGGCGCTGGACAGGGCGGTTCCGGTAAGCGCGTGTCCCCGGGCGAGACGGCGATGTTTACCGCTCTGTACGAGCAGTCTCAAAAGGCAAAAAAGACCGGCCGTGCAAGAGGAAATGTCTTTGCGGGCGGTGCAACCTCTGCGTCGCAGCCGAGCGGGGCTCCTTCGGTACCTGCGAACAACGCAGGTGCTGCCAACGCCGCGAATGGCGCCGGCAACGTTAATGCCGGCAAGGCCGACAACAATACTCCCTCTGCCGGTGGCGCGGGGCTTACGGGTAACCTCGGCACGATTTACACCGGCGCCTCCGAGACAGGCACGTTCGCCCGCCTGGATGATAGCGGTGCCGAGTTTGCGGGCTCGGGTTCCAAGGAAGATTATTACGATTTTGGCTTGAACTACGGTAGCGATGCTTCGTCGAGTTCGACCTCTGACGGTCTGGTCCGTCATCGCCATCGCAAGGGCGAGCGCAAAAAGCGTCACACCGGCGCCATTATTGCCGCTGTAGTCGCGGTGCTTCTCGTTGCGCTTGGCGCAAGCGGCTTTATGCTGCTTAACTCGGCAAAGACCGTAAAGAGCGAAGCGAAGGAGGCTGTCGAGATCGTCGGTGGCCTTAAGGACAAGGTCACGTCGGGCGATTTTTCGACGCTGCCTGACGACGCGAAGAAGATCGATGAGCTCTGTAACAGCATGAAGGCGGAGACCTCGAGCCCGCTGTGGACGGCGGCTTCGTTTATCCCGGTGTATGGCAGCGATATCAATGCGGCCCGCACCATGATTGACGCCCTGTCCGATGTCTCGAGCAATGCGCTGGTTCCCATGGCCGATAACCTTTCGCAGGCTACGCCCGGCAAGCTGTTCCAGGACGGCATGATTAACGTGTCCGCGCTGCAGGCGGTCGCCGATTCGCTTTCCAGCAGCTCGAAGGTGTTCAAGAGCGCCAACGAGAAGGTCCAGGGCATTGGCGATACTCATATTTCCCAGGTGACCGAGCTGGTCGATAAGGCCAAGGACGGCTTTGCCACCCTCAACGGCGCGGTTGACGCGGCGGAGAAGGTCGCCCCCGTCCTTCCCCAGATGCTCGGCGCCAACGGCCAGACGCGCAACTACCTTATGTACGCCATGAACAACGTCGAGATTCGTGCCTGCGGCGGCTTTGGCGGTTCGCAGGGCCTGATTTCGGTCACCGACGGTCAGATGTCGATTGGCGAGTTTGTTCCCCGCATTGGACTCAGCGAGGATGAGGCGGTCGAGAGCGTCGACGAAGAGGATGAGGCGCTGTTCGGCAACCACAGCAACCTGTACAACTCGGGCAATACCTATTCGCCTGATTGGCCCCGCAACTCGCAGCGTGTCGCCGCGCTGTGGAAGTCCCAGTATGGACAGGACGTTGATGGCGTCATCGGTATCGACCCGGTGTTCCTGCAGTATCTGCTGGGCCTGGTCGGTAACGTGTCACTGCCCGACGGAACGGTTGTCGACGGCACCAACGCCGCAAAGGTCCTCATGCACGATGTGTACTGGAACTATCCGGTCGAGGAGTCGGACGGCATCTTTGCATCCGTCGCCAGCGCTGCCTTTGACAAGATTCTTGGCGGTATCGGCGACGTCGATGTTGCGAACCTTGTCAGCGCCGTTGAGCGCGGTGCCGAAGAGGGCCGCCTGATCGCGTGGATGAAAAACGATGACGAGCAGAACGCTATCAAGGAGATGAACATCGACGCCTCGCTGCCCGATCCGGATGACCCGAGTGAAGATCCCGTTGCTGGTGTCTACTTTAACAACCTGAGCTTCTCCAAGCTCGACTGGTACCTGAATGCCGATACGCAGATTGGCCAGGGCATCAAGAACGGTGACGGCACATGCTCGTATCGCATCACCGTTACCCTGACGAACATCATGACGCAGGAGGAGGCCGGCAAGCTGCCCGACTACGTCGCGGCGAGCGCGCCCGATGCCGCGCGCGACGACGAGCGTCTGAATGTCTCGTTGTTTGCCCCGACGGGCGGCAACATTACTGATCTGACCGTCGAGGGCACCCAGTTTGGTCTTGGCGCCGCTACGTGGCATGGAATCCCCTTCTATTCGGGCACCGTTGACCTGCATGCTGGCGAGACGACGACGATCACGTATACGCTGACCACGTCGTCCGAGGCGGGGGACAAGCCGCTTACGCTGCGTCAGACTCCTACATGCCAGGCGGCTCGCGACAGCGCGTCGGCGTAGGGTTTTTCTGGTAGCGCAGATAATCGAGTACCATTTTGGGGCGGACAGGCAATCTGTTCGCCCCTATTTTGTAAGGAGAGCGCATGAAGTACTTTGGCACCGACGGCTTTCGCGGTGAGGCCAACGTTGGGCTGACGGTAGAGCACGCTTATAAGATTGGCCGTTTTGTGGGCTGGTATTACGGCGCCAATCGCAGTGCTAAGGCGCGCGTGATCGTGGGCAAGGACACGCGTCGTTCGAGCTATATGTTCGAGGCGGCGCTGGTGAGCGGCTTGGTCGCGAGCGGCGCGGACGCCTACATGCTGCACGTGATCCCGACGCCGGGCGTGGCGCATCAGACGGTCGAGGGCTGCTTCGACTGCGGCATCATGATCAGCGCGAGCCACAACCCGTTTTGCGATAACGGCATTAAGCTCGTCAACAGCGACGGCTTTAAGATGGACGAGGACGTACTGGAGCTCATCGAGGACTACATCGATGGCAAGAGCGAGGTGCCGCTGGCCACGGGCAACCACATCGGCGCCACGGTGGACTACATGCAGGGCCGCAACCGCTACATTGCTTCGCTCATCGCCAGCGCGAACTTTTCGCTGCAGGGCGTCAAGATCGGCATCGACTGCGCCAACGGCTCGGCGTCCTCGGTGGCCAAGCCGGTGTTTGACGCGCTGGGCGCCGACGTGCGCGTGATCAACGCCGCGCCCGATGGTTTTAACATCAACGTCGACTGCGGCTCCACGCATATGGAGCGTCTGCAGCGCCATGTGGTGGAGCAGGGCCTGGACGTGGGCTTTGCCTACGACGGCGATGCCGACCGCTGCCTGGCCGTGGATGAGCGCGGTCGCGTGGTAGACGGCGACCAGATCCTGTACGTGTGCGGCGTGTATCTGAACAAGCATGGGCGACTCTCGGGCGGTACCGTGGTGCCGACGATTGCCAGCAACTTTGGCCTGGTCAAGTCGCTGGAGCTTGCCGGTCTGAGCGCCGTGACCAGCGGCGTGGGCGACCGTCACGTGTATGCCAAGATGCGCGAGGGCGGCTACAGCCTGGGTGGCGAGCAGACGGGCCATACGATCTTTGGCGATATCGAGCGCACGGGCGACGGCATTATGACCTCGCTGCGCGTGATGGAAGTGATTCGTGCCGAGCGTGAGACGCTCTCGCAGCTCACGGCTCCGTGCAAGCTGCTGCCGCAGGCGCAGGTGGCCGTGCACGTGGCGGACAAGGACGCCGCGCTCGAGAACATGGGCGTGCAGAACGCCATCGCCGAGGCCGAGGCTGCGCTGGCAGGCGAGGGCCGCGTGCTCGTGCGCAAGAGCGGAACCGAGTCGGTGATCCGCGTGCTGGCAGAGGCACCCGACCAAGCAGCCGCTGACGCCGCCATGAAGCGCATCGCAGGCGCCCTGGAAGCTTTGTAGTTACGCGGTTTTACCAAACCGCGTAACGGCTCGACGGTGCCAAAACATTGACGTTAACGGACTAGGTGGAGAAAGGGGGCGCCGCGGATTGGTTCTGCGGCGCCCCCTTTGCGTTGGCGTGTCGGGTATGTTCTACAGCTCGTAGAGCGTGGTGAACTTGTCCTGCAGGTAGCTGCAGTAGTAGCGGGCGTCGAACGTCATACCACAGGCGCCCTTGATGAGCTCCGGCGCGTCCTTGGCGCGGCCCCACTGCCAAATGTGCTCGCCCAGCCACGCGCGGACGGGTGCCAGGTCGCCGCTCGCGCAGGCGCCGGTAAGGTCGACGCCGTCGCGGCACATGGCTGGCACAAACATGGCGTCGTAGGCGCTGCCCAGTGCATACGTGGGGAAGTAACCAAACGAGCCGCCGCTCCAGTGCGTATCCTGCAGGCAGCCGCGCGTGTCGTCGGGAACCGGAATGCCCAGGTACTCGTCCATAAAGCGGTTCCAAAGCGCGGGGATATCCTTGGCCGTGGCCTCGCCGGCAAACAGCATGCGCTCGATCTCGTAGCGCACCATAACGTGCAGCGGATAGGTGAGCTCGTCGGCTTCGGTGCGGATCAGCGACGGCTGCGCAATGTTCACGGCGCGGTAGAGCGCGTCCTCGTCCACGTTGCCGTAGACCTCGGGCGCGTGACGGCGCAAGACCTCGAGCAGCGGGCCCATAAAGGCGCGGCTGCGAGCAACGGTGTTTTCGAAGAAGCGGCTCTGGCTCTCGTGGATGCCCATGGAGGTTCCGCCCTCAAGACAGGTGCGCGCGTAAGCGGGGTTCACGCCCAGCTCGTACATGGCGTGGCCGGCCTCGTGGATGATGCTGTAGACGTTGGAGATGCAATCGTCCTCGTGGATATGCGTGGCGATGCGCGCGTCGCCCACCGAGAAGCCCTCGCTAAACGGATGCTCGGTAAAGGCGAGCGTGGTGTTGTCCAGGTCCAGGCCCACAAGCTTCATCAGGTCAAAGCTCATGGCGCGCTGGGCAGCCTCGGGCACATGGGCGTGCAAAAAGTCGGCAGCGGGTTGCTGGCCGCGCTCACCGATGGCATGCACGAGCGGCACGACGGTGGCCTTGACCTCATCGCAAAACGCGTCGAAGCTCTCGGTGGAAAGGCCACGCTCGTACTGGTCGAGCCATACATCGTACGGGTCACGCTTGGGGTCCATGAGCTCAGCTTGATGCTTAAGCTGACCGACGATCTTGTCGACATAGGGCTCAAAGCTCGCCCAGTCGTTGGCCGCCTTGGCCTTGTGCCACACGGCATCGGCCTCGCAGGTGAGTCTGGTCCAGGCCTCGGCTTCCTCGGTGGGGATGGCGCTGGCTTCGCGCTGGTCGCGGTCGAGCACGCGGATCTCGTCAAGCAGCTGCGGGTCGTCGATCTTTTCGCCCGCGACCGCCTCACGCGCTAGAGAGCGCACGAGCTCAATGGACTTTTTGCTGGTCAGGAGCTTGTGATGTTCGCCGGCAAGGGTGCCCATGGCATCCGCGCGGGCCGCGGCGCCGTTGGCGGGGGCAATCGTCGCGCCATCGAACTCGGCAATTTTGAGCAGGTACTCGCGGGTCCACAGTTTGCCTTCGAGCTTGCGGAATTTTTTGACGGCCTTATCGACCTTGATGCCGTTGGGCGTCTTGCCCGCTGCGGGCTTGGCTTTCTTATCGTGCTTCTTTCCCATACCGTATCCTTAATCTCGCAGGCCGAGCGCCGCAGGCGGGTGCGCGGCCAGTTTGCACAACTACCTGCCTTGTACCCAGCGCGAACAAAACGGAACGCGGCGATGCGCTCGCGAAATGTGTTATCCTATAGCCCAATGCGTTGACGGAGAGGGTTTTGCCCGCCGCGTCGCCGGCAAGAGAGGGAAGGTCATGGGCTGTAAGCCTTCCTGCGGTGGCAAGGGCCAAGCGTTCACTCCCGAGCAGCGACCTCAACGGGCACGCGGCCGGCGGCGGCGATGTCCCCAGTAGGGAAGCCGTGAGCCTCGCGACAAGGGGCACAGAGTGGGCGCGGCGGGCCAGACATCCGCCGGGTCAAACAAGGTGGTACCGCGGAATTCAACCGTCCTTGGGCAATGTACATGCCCGAGGACGGTTTTTTGTTACCGAACCGGGCCGCACATCCGTAAGCGTCGGGCGGCGCCAGCCACTCCGGCAAGCGGATGCGCGAGAGACGAAAGGGAAGACATGAGTCTGATTGATGATCTGGTCAAACTCGAGGAAGAGGCTAAGGAGCTCGTCGCAGGCGCCGACGACGCCGCCAAGCTCGAGGCTGCGCGCGTTGAGCTGCTCGGTCGCAAGGGCCGCATCACCGGTCTGATGCGCATGATGGGCAAGCTCGCCCCCGAGGATCGTCCCGTCATGGGCAAGCGCGCCAACGAGATGCGCCAGCTGATCGAGGGCATGCTCGACGAGCGCACCACCGAGATGAAGGCCGCCGCCCTCAAGCACGCACTCGAGCACGACGCCGTCGCTGTCTCTTATACACATCTGACGCTGCCGACGATAAGGCTCGTGTAGATC
>URBM01000025.1 GCA_900545995.1 uncultured Collinsella sp.
CTACACGAGCCTTATCGTCGGCAGCGTCAGATGTGTATAAGAGACAGAAGTACATGTTGGCGACGCAGTGCTCAAAACCGCAGGCCACAAAGGCAGCGATGGGCAGCAAAATGCCCACAACCTTATCGACCACGGTCTTGCCGGCGATACCGATCCACACGGCCAGGCACACAAAGATGTTGCACAGGATGCCACGGAAGAAGATCGTCACCCAGTCGATCGTCACCTTGCCGGCGGCGACGCTCACCATGGAATTGGCGACCGCCTCGCCGTTGAGCTTGTAAATGCCGGCCATATACACCAAAAAGACGATGAACAGGGCACCGACAAAATTGCCGACCCACACGACGACCCATGCCTTGAGCATCTGAGCCAGGGTGATCTTTTTGCTCTTGAGCGCGCAGACCATAAGCGAATTACCGGTAAACAGCTCGGCGCCGCACACCAGTACCAGCACCAGGCCCAGGCAAAAGCACAGACCGCCCACGACGCGCTGGGCACCCCAGCCCAGCGTGCTGTCGCTCAAGAACACGGTAAAGAACAGGCCACCGAAGGCAATAAACGCACCGGCGAACATTGCCAACAGAAAGGCCTTTGCGACCGGCAGGTTGGCCTTGGTCACGCCGGCGGCCTCGGTCTTGGCCTCGATCGCGGCGGGCGCCAGGCAATCGGGAGCGGGATATTCTGCCTTGGAATCTGCCATGTCAATCACTTCTTTCCTAATCAGCAGGGACAAGCGCACCTATTGCTCTTGTCCCAAGCGGACAAAGTGGGAAAAGTCGTTGGCGGCCACGGCGTCGTACACGGCGTCGACGGCGTCAAAGACTTCCGGGGACATGGGGTTGTAGAACTCCGTGTCGCCCGGCTGAATCCCTATGAAGACGATATCTTCGCACGATTGCTCAATCTCTTCGATCAGAATCGACAAGGGAAGCGAATGCGTGGTGAACATCGACTTGCGCGCGACGTCGGTCTTATCGAGCAGGCGGATGGCACCGACGGGCAGCGCCATGTCGGCGGCATCGACCAACACTAGGCGCGGCGGACGCTCGCGCTTGACCTCGATGATGTCGTCCTCGGGCGTCTGACCACCGTCGATGGTGTACCAACCGGCGATGGGCGTGTCCTCCATCTTTTTGGAGAGCACGGGGCCAGCGGCATCGTCGGCGCGCAGCACGCTTCCCGCCGTGAGCACAATGCCCGCAAACGGGGCGTCGTTCACACGGCCATCCACAACGCGACCCATTACTGCAACCTCCCCGTCAGATACACGCCCGACACATCGCGCACGCGCTCAACCAGATCGCGAAACTTCATTAAGAACGCAACCTGCTGGGCATGCAGGCCAAAGTCGTCATCGAACACCGAGATGCCGGCCTTGGCCGAACCGCGAAAACCGCGATCGTCGAGCAGCGTGTCACAGGCCTCGAGCAGCGACGGCACCGCCGCCTTGTCGAGCTGGCACTCGCCAAAGGAGCGGATGGCCTCGAACTTGGTCTTGGCCTCCCCCTCCGGCAGCGCGTCGATAAGCGTATAGAACACGTTCACCGGCACCGACAGGCGCGGCTCAAAGCAGTCGAGCACGCCGGTGTGGTGGCCCACGGCGAGCGTGTAGTACAGCACGTCGCAGGCCTCCTGGGGAACGTCTTCCTCGGTCTCCACAAACTTACGCGTGAGCTCATAGAAGACCACCTGGTCGGGCGTATGGCCCAGGCAGGGGTCGGCGACGCCCTCGGCGGCCTCGTCGCTTGCGCGCGAGGCATCGCCAAAAGAGCCGCCGAGCATGCCGGGGCCCGCAAAGTAACCAGAGCGGTCCGTGAGCTCCATCTAGCGACCTCCGGCCAGTACCAGATCCTGTAACGCCGAGTACACCTCAACGCGGCGAGGATCATCCTGCTTGTCGATGAGCAGCGCCATGGCACCGCGGATATCGCCCTTGGGCGCGCCCTCGAGCGTATCCATAAACTCGTTGGCCAAGTCGCGGCCGTAACGGTAGCCGCTCATGGCGCGAGCCTCGCGCTCGATGGCAACGCGCAGCTTGTACGGCACGCCGGGGTGCAGGATATCGGCCTGCTCGCCGGCGGCCTCCACCGTGGTCTCGGCATGGAGCTTTTGGTCCAGCAGGCCAAGTGCCATGGCAAAGCCGTAGATGGTCTGCGCGGGGCTGGGCGGGCAGCCGGGGATATAGACATCGACCGGCAAGATCTTGTCCGTGCCACCCCAGACGCAGTAGTTGTCGTAGAAGATGCCGCCGGTGCAGCCGCACGCGCCATAGGACACCACGATCTTGGGATCGGGTGCGGCCTCAAAGGCGCGCAGGGCCGGCATGCGCATGGCACGCGTTACGGCGCCGGTGTACAGCAGCACATCGGCGTGACGGGGCGAGGGCACGACCTTGATGCCAAAGCGCTCGACGTCGAAGACGGGCGTGATGGAACCGAAGATCTCGATCTCGCAGCCGTTGCAGCCGCCGCAGTCAACACGGTAGACGTACACCGAGCGCTTGATCTTCTTAAGAAGGGTCGCCTTGGCCTTCTCGATGCTCTCGTCGAGCTCGATCTTGGTCGGGCGGTACTGGAGCCGCTCGGGCAAAAGCGTGGGTTCGGCCATGGTTACTCCTCCTTCGTTTCAAAATCCATGATGATGCCCTCGACCGGCGCCGGACCGGCGGGAATCTCGGGCGCATCGGGGTTGAGCTCGCGGTCGATATACTCCGGGTTCACGCCGTGGCCGCCCAGATACTCCATGCCGGGGCCCTGGGGCTCACCGGACGCAAGCGTCTCGTTGGCAGCCATGCCGGCAGCGTTGCCGGTCTTTACGGCCGAGGCGGCGCGCAGGGCGTCGAGCTCGCGCTTGCACTCCTGGCACATACCGACGGTACGGGCAGCCTGCTCGGCCTCCATGCCGCCGGCCTTTTGCAGCAGGCGCTTTGCGTAGTCGATCTCCTTGTGCGGGGCAAACGGCTTGCCGCAGCGCGAGCAGTGCTCGAGCGTATAGACGCTCTTGCTGGTGAGGTCGTCCTTGCTCATGACGGCAAGCTCAAACTCCTCGGTGAGCTTGATGGCCTCCATGGGGCAGGCTTCCTCGCAGCGGCCGCAAAAGATGCAGCGGCCGTAGTCGATCGACCAGGTAATGGTATCGGCCGCAAGGTCGGTGTCCATGCGAATGGCATCGGCCGGGCACGCCACGCCGCAGGCACCGCAGGCGATGCAGAGCTCGGCATTGTGCTCGGGCTTGCCGCGCATGTCCTTATTGGTGGGGAACGGCGCAAACGGGTACTTGACCGTCGCGTCGCCGGCCTTGGCGTTAACCTTCCAAAGCTTCAGCATATTAGAGCGCCTCCTCATCGAGCGGAGCGGCCAAGGTGCCCTCGCCCGCAAGCGGCGACTTGTCGCGCCAGACGTTCTCGAACTGCTCCTTGTCGAGCACGTGGTCGCGCTTGGCGGCGACATCGGTCACCGTCACGCGATCGGTGCAGGAGTAGCACGGGTCGAGCGAGCCGACGATCAGCGCCGCGTCGCCCACGGTGTTGCCGCGGAACATGTAGCGCAGGACCGGCCAGTTGCTGTACGTGGCGGCCTTGGCGCGCCAGCGGTAGCACTTCTGGTTATTGCCGAGCATGGCCCAGTGCACGTCCTCGCCGCGCGGCGCCTCGGTGGCGCCGATGGCGTACTTGTGCGGGGTGTACTCCCAATCCGTGGTGAGGATGGGGCCCGACGGGCAGTTCTCGAGCATGGTCTCGATCATGTCGATCGAATCGTAGACCTCCTGGATGCGGACGGCGGTACGGCCGAAGGCGTCGCAGGTGTCGGCCGTGGCGGCGTGCATCTTTTGGACGTCCGGATCGGCGTAGCCGTCGAAGGGATGGTCAAAGCGCACGTCGCGGGCATAGCCCGAGCCACGCATGAGCGGGCCGACCGGCGAGAAGTCGCGTGCAATCTTGCGGTCCAAGATGCCGATACCGCTCGTACGCTCAATAAAGTTGGGCGTGGAGAGCAGCACGTCGACGAGCTCCTGAACCTCGGAGCGCAGCTGGTGGATGGTCGTGAGCGTGGAGAGCTTCTGCTCAGCCAAAATGTCGCGACGCACGCCGCCAATCACGTTGAGGCCGTAGGTCTTGCGGTGACCGGAGAGCTTCTCGGCCAGGTCCATGGACTTCTCGCGGACGCGGAAGAACTGCTGGAAGCCGGAGTCGAAGCCCGTGTAGTGCGACGCCAGGCCAATGTTGAGCAGATGCGAGTGCAGGCGCTCAACCTCGAGCATGATGGCGCGGATGTACTGGGCGCGCGGCGGGACATGGATGCCCTGAGCGCGCTCGACGGCCTCGGCGTAGGCCACCGAGTGGGCGCAGCCGCAGATGCCGCAGATGCGGTCGGCGAGGAACGTCACGGCGTCATAGTTCAGGCGCGTCTCGGCAACCTTCTCCATGCCGCGGTGCACGTAGAACAGACGGTAGTCGGCGTCGACGATCGTCTCGCCCTCAACGAACAGGCGGAAGTGGCCAGGCTCGTCGGAGGTAATGTGCAACGGGCCCATGGGAACGAGCGTCGTCTCCTTGCCCTTGGTATCGGCCAAGAACTCGTAGTTTTCCATGTCGCTCGCGGGAGCGGGACGGAAGCGGTAGTCCATGGAGTCCTTGCGCAGCGGGTACAGGCCGCTGGGCCAATCGTCGGGCAGCACCAGGCGACGACGATCGGGCAGACCCTCGGGGATCAGGCCGAACATATCGCGCAGCTCGCGCTCGCCCCACACGCAGGCGGGAACGAACGGCGTCACGGACGGGAACGTCATCTTGGCGGGATCGACCTCGGCACGCACGGTCACCCAGCCGGGGTCCTCCCCCTCCATGGAGATGACGTAGTACACGGCATAACGGCCGCACAGGCTGCGCTCGTCGTTGCCGATGATCACGGGGATCCAGCCGTAGCGTTCGTAGTACAGGTAGTGGACGGCCTCGGGCAGCTTGTCCTGCTTGACGGTGATCGTCAGCTGGTCCTCGCACTGCCACTCGACCTTCTCGATGCAGCCCGGAACGGCGCGGCGCAGGGCCTCGACATGGCTCTCGCAGCGACGGGCATACACCTTGTTCTCAGTTTCAATCATTCGTTACTCCACCTCGCTCTGAGCGGTCTCGGTACCGAACACAGCGCGGTACATCGGCGTCGCGTGAAGTTCCTCGGTGCTCTGCTCGAGCACGATGCCGGTAGCGGTCTCCACACCGTGCACGAGGGGCAGCGGGGTGGCAATGCCAAACCACAAGATCATGACAGCCAGGATGATTTCGGGGATAAGCATGAGCGCCGGGGCCTCATGCTTGCCCATGCCCTGGGGCGCATGGCCGAATACCGACTTGAGTGCGATACGGGTGAGCGCGGAGATGGCCACGGTAAGACCGAGGGCGACCACGACGACCAGCCACATGGGACCGGCGGTAACACCGGCGACAAAAGTCAGGAACTCAGAGATGAACATGCCAAAGGGCGGGAAGGCGGCAAGGCCGAGCAGCGCCAGGATGGCGAGCGCGGCGGTTGCGGGCGCAACCTCGACGACGCCCTGGATCTTGGCCAGGCTACGCGTGCCAAAGGCGTGCTGGATGTTGCCGGACACGCAGAAGGCAAGCGTCTTGGTAAAGCCGTGGAACACGCAGTGCAGCAGGGCCGCGGCGATACCCAGCGGGCCACCGATACCCAGGCACAGGGCGATAACGCCCACGTTCTCCACAGACGAGTACGCAAAGCGGCGCTTGAGGTCGTCCTGGCGAAACATCGAGAGTGCCGCCACCAAAATGGACAGCGTGCCGACGATCAACAGCAGAAGTTGCGGATACTCGGCACCCACGGCCTGGATGGTAAAGCCGTAGAAGCGCATGATCACAAGCATGGCACACTTAAGCAGAACACCCGAGAGCAGGGCCGAGACAGGACTCGGAGCCTGAGAGTGGGCATCGGGCAGCCAAGTGTGCATGGGGAACAGGCCAGCCTTGGTGCCAAAGCCGATCACGATAAACGCAAAGGCGAGGCGCATGAGCGTCGGGTCGAACTGGTCGGCATACGGCAGCACGCACGACAGGAATGCGGCCTCGTGGGCGTTGGGAATCACGTCGGCGGCGTTGGCGTAGATCAGCAGCGTACCGAACAGGCCAAATGCCACGCCGGCGGTACAGACCATCGCATACTTCCAAGAAGCCTCGAGGGCCGTCTTGTTCTTGTAGATACCCACCAGGAACACAGTGGAAAGCGTCGTTGCCTCCACGGCGGCCCACGTGAGGATCATGTTGTTGGACAGGCACGCGAGCAGCATGGTGAACACAAACAGGCTAAACAGCGCAAAATACTGCTTGGCGCGCTCGGCGGGCATGGAGCCCTCCTCGATATCGGCCTTTACATAGGGCAGCGAGAACAGCCCCGTAAGAAAACCGATAAAGCCGATGAGCAGCACAAAGATGGCGCCCAGCGAATCGAGGTGGAACCACAGGCCAAGAGCGCTCGCGGTTTCGCCGCTCATAAGGACGTCGCCGGCCGTCATAATCGACAGCACCAGGACGGCTGCGACGGAGACCAGGTTGAGACCGGCAAACACGTTATAGGACGTGTTCTTGGGCAAAAACGCCATGACCAGCGAGAACACCAAAGGAGTCGCGAGCAGGGCGAGAATCAACGTTTCCATGGACTACCCCCTCAGCTCGGACAGGTCGCGCGCATCGAGCGAGTGGGAGTCGTCCCAAATGCGACGCACGACGATGGACATGATGATGACGGCAAAGATGGCGTCGGTGGCGATACCGATCTCGATGATCTCGGGAGCGGTGGGGGCCAAAAGCGCGAGCGTCACGTGGCTGCCGTTTTCCATAAGGCAGTATCCAAAGATCTGCTTCATGATGTTGCGCTGCGAGATGATGCAGGTGAGTCCCACGAAGAAGTGAGCGAAGCTAATAGCGAGCGCAGGCGTTGCGACCTCGGCCGTGGGCAGGCTGATCTGCGTCACAACGGCAAAGCAGATCGCGACCTCGACGGCGATGATGCAGATGGCCCACGCGGGCTTAAGGCCGGCCTTGAGCGATGCGTCGCTCGGCTCGCCCATCTTCTTGTATGCGCGGTTGAGGATGTAAGGGACCAGGACGACCTTAGTGATAAAGGCAGATCCGGCCCACATAAGCAGCTCCTGCGCACCGGTAGTAGCACCGAGCGTAGCGAGCAGTCCCACGAGCACCAGCGACTGCACCGCATACCAGCGAATGGCGTGCTTGATGTTCTTGGAGACGACCACCATGGTGGACGTGACGATCAGAAGGCCGCCAAGGATGTTGACGATCGAATAACCCATGTCGTTCTACCTCCTAACCGATCCAGCTGGCCGAAAGCGGGCCGCTGACGATGACCATGATGATGAGCACGATGAACACGAACGCCATCGCGCGGGGAAGCGGGGCTCCCGCAGCGACCTCGTCGCTCGGCTCGCCGGGCAGGCAATAGCCCATCCACTTGAGGAACCAGGCGAAGGTGGCGACGGTCTCGGCGACCATGATGCACACGAGCACCAGGATCGCGACGTTGCCGGCACCCACAGAGAAGCCGCCGGCGATAATCTGGAACTTCGAGAAGAACGTGTTCATGGGCGGCACGCCGGCAATAGCGAGCGCGGCGACACCGAAGCCCACGCCCGAGATCGGGTACTTCTTTACGATGCCGCGAAGCTTGGGCAGCATACGCGTGCCGAGCGTAAAGGAGAACGAACCGGCGATCAGGAAGAACAGCGTCTTGGCGAAAGCGTGGTTAAAGATGTGGCAGACGGCGCCATCGAAGGCCAGCTGGCTGCCAAAGACCGAAAGGCCCAGACCAAAGAACACATAGGAGAGCTGGGCGATCGTGGAAAAGGCCAGCAGACGCTTCATGTCCTTTTGCGGCAGGTACATAAGGAAGCCAAAGAGCATGGTGACCATGGCGTCGATAATGGCGACCCAACCCACGATCTTGGGGATCTCGCCGGCAGAGACGAGTGCACGCGCGAACACGCACACGCCGACCTTAACCATCGAGGCGCCATGCAGGTAGGCCGAAACAGGCGTCGGCGCTTCCATGGCCGAAGGCAGCCACATGTACATGGGAACCTGTGCGGACTTGGCCCAGGCCGCAAACAGCACGAGCAAAAGAACGATAGCCTTGAGCTTGGCGTCGAGGCCGGCAATCGCGGTAATGGCGAAGGTACCGGTATGGGCAAACACGATGGCGGCGCCCAGATACAGGCCAAGCGCACCGATATGCGTAATGATCAGAGCCTTCATGCCGGCCTTCTTGGCCGTAGGCGTCATGTAGTAGCTAATGAGGCCCCAAGAGCACGCACCCGTGATCTCAAAGAACACGAGCTGGCCCAAAAGGGTCGAGCTGTACACAAGACCGGCCATGGCGCCGATGAAGGTCGCGAGGTACGCGTAGAAGCGACGACGCGGTGCGTCGGGATGCTCACGGTTATTCTCGCTCATATAGGGAATCGAATAGATCACGACAAGCAGGCCGATACCCACAAAGGCGGGCGCGAGCAGCGTGCTCATGCGATCGAAGGTGAATCCCATGACGAGGGTCTGCCCAAACGAGATCAGGGGGACCTGCGTGTCGGGCATGCCGGCGCCAGCGAAATTCGCGGCGAGGGCGATGGTGCAGACCGTCGAGACGGCGGCACCCAAAACGCTGAACCACTTGGCGTACGGACGGGGGAACAGGGCGACGAGCACCGAGGCCACCATCGGGGCCGCGATAGCGACCAAGCCGAGAAGGGACAGACTGACTGCAAATGACATTGTTTCTCCCTTCTCCTACACGCCGACGACCACGAAGACAAACGCCAGAACGGCGATGCCCACGACGGCCCAGGTCTGATTGCCAAGCACCTTAAAACGCGAGCGCGAGCAGGAGTTCTCGATCACGCCGCATACGACAAAGTCGATCAGGCACTTAACAAGGAAGATGACCGCGCCCAGAACGGCCGCGATACCCACGGCCGCGGGCTCGCCCCAGGGGACGAAGATCGCGCAGAACCAGGCGACGACCAGGACCTGCTTCATGGACATGGCGAGCTTGGCCATCGCAAGCGACGGGCCGGAAAGCTCAGCGAGCGGACCTTCCTGGAGCTCCTGCTCGGCCTCGGCCTGATCAAACGGCAGCTTGCCGAGTTCCATGTAGCAGGCAATCGCAAAGGCGATGCCGGCGAGGATCACAGCGACCGGCGCGTCGATGGCGCCCGTCATGATGTGCTGGCCCATGGTGGCGATGTCGGTGGAGCCGCACACCAGGGCGGCGGCAAACAGCGCCAGCAGCATGGACGGCTCGATGAGCACGCTCATGAGCAGCTCGCGGACGCCGCCGATACCGGCGTAGGCGTTGGACGAATCCACACCGCAGAGGGCGAAGAAGAAGCGGGCGAGCGCCAGGCTATACATGATGGTGATGGCGTCACCAAAGACCGGGATGGGGCTTTGTGCCGTAAAGAGCGGCAGACCCATCGCGAGCATAAAGGCGACGGCGAAGAACAGCGGCGGCATGATGCGCAGCGCAAAGCTCGCATCCTCGCTCTGGGACTCGGGGCGCGCAAAGAGCTTGGCCAGGTCGCGGTAGTCCTGCATGATGCTGGGGCCGCGACGGTTGTGCATCTTGGCGCGGATCACGCGGCCGAGACCGGAGAAGAACGGCGCGACGGCCATAACGACCACGCCCTGCAGAACGGCAAGTACGATGTTGTTCATGCTCTCCCCTCCTTAACCCATTTGCACGGCGAGCACGAGGAACACCACGAGTGCCGCGACGATGTAGCAGATATAGATGCTGTAGTTGCCGCCCTCGAGCTTAGTCGCGAGGTCGGCGAGCTTCTCGACACCCTTATGCGGGGCATCGACGAGAACCTTGTCGGGTACGGGCTCCACAGCCTCGGCCACACCGGTGAGCTTCTGGAAGAAGTGCGCGATGGACCAGCAGACGGCCGTGCAGCGGTCGCGCAGCGTGTAGAGCGGCTGCATAAACCAGGACACCTCGGAGGCAAAGGTCGTGGCCACGACGGGCATATGCTCGTTGGGAGCATAGCCGCATGCCCACGGCTGGGACTTCTGCACCTTGCCGACGGTCTTGAGCTTGCGATAACCGCAGGCAAGGCCGACGAGCACCACGAGCGCAATAGCGATCGCGGGCGTGGAGGTGGCAGCGCCGGAGTACTGGTTCATGAGCTCCATGCCCTCGGCGGCAAACACGCCACCGTACGGATGCAGCACGGACGCAGCGACATCGACCAGCACGGGCGCGATCACGGGAGCGCCAATGCCCAGCACGACGCAGATGGCCGCGAGCAGGCCCTGCGCAAACACCATGGGGGCGGGAACCTCCTTGGCATTGGCCGCGGCCTCGGAGCGGGGCGCGGAGGCAAAGGAGACGCCATAGGCCTTGACGAAGCATGTGACAGCCAGCGCGCCGGTAATGGCAAGCGCGACGGCAGCGAACACGGCCACGATCATGACGGCCTTGTCGCCCTGCATGGCAGCGTTAAAGAGCGACTGGTAGGTAAACCACTCGGACACAAAGCCGTTGAAGGGCGGGATGGCCGAGATGGCAAGCGCGCCAATAAGGAAGCAGATGGCCGTAGCCGGCATACGACGGAACAGGCCGCCCATCTTCTCCATATTGCGCGTACCCGTGGAGTACAGCAGCGCACCGGCGCCCAAGAACAGCTCGCCCTTAAACATCGCGTGGTTAAACGTGTGGTAGAGGGCGGCCATCAGAGCCAGGACGGCGATGCCGACCGAGTTGAGCGCCATAGCGGCCATGGAGGCGCCGACGCCGAGCAGAATGATGCCGATGTTCTCGACGGAGTGATAGGCCAGCAGGCGCTTGATGTCATGCTCCTGCAGGGCGAAGGCCACGCCGAGGACCGACGAGATCGCACCGAAGACCATGACCATAAGGCCCCACCAGACCTGAACGCCCGAGGCGGAGAGCAGGTCGAGGCCCACCTTGAGGATGCCGAAGATACCGATCTTGATCATGCCGCCGGACATGAGGGCCGACACGTTGGACGGCGCCTCGGGATGCGCCTTGGGCAGCCAGCCGTGCAGCGGGATGATACCGGCCTTGGCGCCAAAGCCAAAGAAGGCGAGCACGAAGCACACGGATGCGACCGCGGGGCTAAACTGCGTAGCGCGGAAATCCGCAAAGGCAAACGAGCCACCGGCGAAGTTGGTCATGGTGAGGAAGCTCGCCATGATGAGCACAAAGCCCACGTGCGCGATCACAAAGTAGAGCCAACCGCCATGGATGGAGTTCTCGTTCTCCTCGATCACGACCAGGAAGTACGAGGTCAGCGACATGAGCTCAAAGGCGACCAGGAACCAAAACACGTTGTCGGCGGTGATGACGAGCATCATGGACGCCACAAAGGTGTTAAAGAAGAAGCCGGCGCGGCCCTTTTTGCCCGGGTACTCATCAAAGTAGTTGAGACCGTAGATCGAGCCGGCAAACGCGAGCACCGAGATGAGCGCCACGAACAGGCCGGACAGCTGGTTGAGCAGCAGCTGGAAATGGGCAAACGGGAAGAACACGATGGTGTCGACCGACGTGACATCGCCCAGCACGGCCTGGATACCGGCCACAAACGAAAGCACCGCGGCGACGGCGCCGATTAGGCAGCCGGCGGTCTTGGCGGCGTTATCGGCCTTGATCAGCAGAACCGAGGCGAGCGCACCGATGCACGAGACGGCAAGCGATGCGATAAACAGCGTCATGCTATCCATTGTTTACGCTCCCTTCTGCTTTCTCGGACAGGCCCTGGGCCACAGCGGTAACGTCGACGACCGGACCGTTTTCGATCGAGCGCAGGCGCTTGGCCTCGTCGAGCTCGCGATCGGCCGCGCCACCCATGACGGTCAGCGCCTTGGTAGGGCACGCCGCCACACAATGCGGGCCGTCCGGATCGAATGCGCACAGGTCGCACTTGACAGCGCAGGTGTACTGACCAGGAGCCCACGTAAGCAGGCTGCTCAGGGACTTAGGATACGAAGGCGTCGGGTCGCACATGCCTGCGACACCGGCGATAGACGTGCCATCGGGATGGATGGCTCCGAAGGGGCACGCGATGGCGCACAGCCTGCACCCGATGCACTCCTGCTCCTTGACGTGGATGCGATCGCCATCGTGCTCGATGGCATTCACCGGGCAAACCTCGGCGCAGGGGGCACCCTCGCAATGGTGGCAGGCAAGGGCGGCCGAAATACCGCCGGTCTTCACGAGCGCCAAGCGCGGCGTATCCTGAAGACCCTGCATCCGGTGGGCGTCGGCACAGGCGGACTGGCATGTTCCGCAGCCGATGCACCTCTCCAGGTTGATGTCGATGAAGCGGTTCATCCCCACTTCCTTTCAAAATAACGGGCCGGGCTCCCGAACGTACGGGACGCCCGGCCCAAATAGCCAACGAGAACGGGACTACACGATTTGGTTCACGTGCGTCTCGTCGTCGAACTTGGCGGCGCCGGGCTCAACGTCTTGGGGAGCGGCGGCGTCCACCAGAGCCTGCTTGAGCTCGGTGTACTGACGCTCGACTTCGCCCTCTGCCCAAACCTGGTCGGCAATGGCGTCGACCTGGCAGGCGGAGAACTTGTCCTCGGGCGTATGCGAGACCGGGTCGACCTTGTGAATGGTCAGCTCGTTGCACTTGCCGATCCACCACTGGTAGGTCATGTAGACCGTGCCCTTGTTGATGCGATCGCTCACGTCGGCACGGCTGTATACCTGGCCGCGGCGGCTGTGAATCGAGACGATGTCGCCATTCTTGATGCCGCGTGCCTCAGCGTCCGCGGGATTCATGCGGACAAAGCCGGGCTCGTCGGCGAGCAGCGCCAGCGTCTTGCAGTTGCCGGTCATCGAGCGGCAGCTGTAGTGGCCGACCTCGCGGACGGTGCACAGGATGAGCGGGTACTCATCGTCGGGAAGCTCGGATGGCGCCTCCCAGTCGTGCGCCATCAGGTTGGCGCGGCCGTCCTTGGTGGTGAACTTACCACCAGCGAACATGTCGGCCGTGCCGTGGTCGTTCACATCGGTGCTCTTGACGGGCCACTGGGCGTAGCCGCCCTCGGGAGCCATCTTCTCGTAGGTTGCGCCCACAAAGTTGGGGCACAGGCTGATGCACTCGTTCCAGATCTGCTCGGTGTTGTCGTAGTGCATGGGGTAACCCATACGCGTAGACAGGTCCGCGAAGATCTCCCAGTCGTGACGGCACTCGCCCTTGGGCGGAACAGCCGCGTCAAAGTGCTGGAAGCTACGGTCGGATGCGGTAAAGACACCCTCGTGCTCGCCCCAAGAGGTGGCAGGCAGGATGACGTCGGCGAGCATGGTCGTCTGCGTCATAAAGATGTCCTGGCAAATAAACAGATCCAGCTCGGAGAGCGTCTTGCGCATTCCGGCCGAATCGGGCTCGGTCTGCACCGGGTCCTCGCCGTAGTTGTAGAAGCAGTGCACCTTGCCCTCGTCGACCAGGTGGCCCAGGTCGGTGAGCTTGTAGCCCTCCTCGAGCGGGAGCTTTTCCTCGGGCACGCCCCAAGCCTTGGCAAACTTGGCACGCACTGCCGGGTCGGTGACTTTCTGGTAGCCAGGGTACAGGTTGGGCAGCATGCCCATATCGCAAGAGCCCTGGACGTTGTTCTGACCACGCACGGGCGCGAGGCCGGAATTGGGTTTGCCGATCTGGCCGGCAACGCAGGCGATGGAGGCGATGGTGTGCACCGTCTTCAGGTTCTGCTTCTGCTGGCATACGCCCATGCCCCAGCCAATGATGGCGGAGGGCTTCGCCGTGGCGTACATCTCGGCAGCTTGGTGGATCAACGCGGGCTCGACACCCGTGATGTCCTGTACGGATTCGGGAGTGTAGTTCTTGATGGTCTCCCACCACTCGTCAAAGCCGTTCGTGTGCTCGGCGACGAATTCCTTGTCGTAGAGGCCATCGTTGACCAGACAGTTGGCAAAGGCGTTGAGGAACGCGACGTTGCAACCGTTCTTGATCGGAAGGTAGAGATCGGCGATACGCGCGGTTTCGATATGGCGCGGGTCGGCGACGATGATCTTGCAACCCTTTTCTTTGGCTCGCACGATACGCCTTGCGACGATGGGGTGCGAATCGGCAGGGTTATACCCGAAGAGGAAAATGCAGCCCGCATCCTCCATACCGGGGATGGAGCATGACATGCAACCTGAACCAACCGTGTCCATCAGACCGAGGACAGTAGGGCCGTGTCAAGTACGGGCGCAGTTGTCTACGCTGTGGGTGCCGATGCACGCACGCGTAAACTTCTGCATGACGTAGTTCGCCTCATTGCCGCCGCCTCGCGAAGAGCCGGTGGTCATGACAGCGTTAGGACCATATTCGTCAATTATGGCCTGCATCTTAGATGCGGTGAAATCCAGTGCCTCGTCCCAGCTTACGCGCTCAAGATCCGCGCCCTTAGTGCGGCGGATCATCGGGTGCAGTACGCGAGGAGTCAAGATCTTGGTGTCGTTGATGAAGTCGTAGCCGCTCATGCCCTTAAGGCACAGCTCGCCCTGATTGGTGATGCCGTTGAGCGGTTCGGTGCCCACGACCTGGCCGTTTTGGACCAAGAGGTTAAACTGGCAACCGGCGCCGCAGTACGGGCAGATCACTTTATGCTTCTCCATGACACCCTCCTTCCTTTCTCTGCTACCGAATGCTCGGTACTTATTTGACAATCATTGGGTCTGTCGTCCGACGCTTACGCCTCGTTTTCGATGGTGGCGCGGGCACGCTCGGCAGTCAGTTCTGCCAGGCGTTCCTCGTCTACCAAGGTGAGGCCCTTGGTCGGGCACGCCTCGGCACACGCCGGACCGCCGGGACGGTCCACGCACAGGTCGCACTTGAGCACGAAGCTCTTAGTCTGCGAACCCACGCGCACGTCGCCCATCAAGACGGGGACCTGCGTGGTCGCCACGCTCACGGCGCCAAAGGGGCATGCCATGACGCAGCTCTTGCAGCCGATGCAGTTGTCCTCGTTGACGCCGATGCGATGGTTCTTTGGATCAAAGAACAAGGCGCCCGTAGGACAGGCCTTCGCGCACGGGGCATCCTCGCAGTGATGGCAAGCCACCGGTGCGGAGATCTCGTACGTACGCGTCACACGCAAGCGAGGTGCGGCGATGTTGCCGGGAATATCGTGTGCCTCGATGCACGCCGCCATACAGGTTTGGCACCCAATGCAGCGCGAGGAATCGGCTACGACTCGTTTATTGCCCATGTTGTTCACTCCCTCCTGAATCCCATGCCGGAGAGACCCTGTCGACGTTGCCCCGGACCGCCCGTGGCCTGGCATCGACGTATCAAATGCATGCGGCGAAACATGCACTCGGTAGAGTTTCTCCAACGATATACAGGTTAAATATACGCAGTTGCAGGTGGCAAACTTGAGCATAGGCCCTGCAATACGGGTGTATTGCAGGGGTTTTGGCAGGTTGGAATTATTCTCTAGAAGCTATAAAGGCGAGTGTATTACACGCGTACATCCAAGGGAGATTTCACGCTCGTTTCTGAAAGATGTAGTACGTTTGTAATATCGTTTACACTCAATTACTCTAGTGCAATAAAGTAGTGGTTGTAAGATTGGCTATTATTAGCCGATGTTGTATTTGACTATTCAAATTGCACGCTCATTAAGGGAGGCTAGTGATGTCATCGACTCAAAAACGAGCCATCCTGCAGGTGCGCATTCGCGAGGAAGACAAGCAGCATGCCGAACGTCTCTACGACGCCATGGGCACATCGCTCGCCGAGGCTGTCCGTCTATTTGTCGCGCAGAGTATTTTGATGCGCAAGCTCCCATTTCAGCCGGTCGCCGTGCGCTCCAAGGACGGCACGGCCGCCTATGGACTGCTCAAAGCATACGGGGACCCCAATCGCCGCTCCGAGGAGCGCAATGCCTGGATTGAATACCTAGCCACAGAAAGCGACGAGTCGGTTTTGGGTCCCGAGGAAGTAGATATCCATGAGTAGCACCATCATCGACGAGACCGTCATCCTTCGCTACCTGCTTGACGACGACGAGGTCCTGTCACCGCGCGCCGCCAAGGTCATCGCCACGCGCACCGCACGTGTCTACCCCGAAATCATCACGCGCGTCGTGGTCACGCTGCGCGACGTCTATAAGGTTCCCCGCGTTGAAATTGCTGCGGCCATGAAAAGGCTGCTCGATGACGTCATGGTCGACGAGCCCACCGTTGTCGCCCTTGCCGTCAAACTCTTCGGCAAGACCCATATGGACTTTACCGACTGCCTCCTCGCAGCCCGAACCGCCATCTACAACGATGATGTCGTGAGCTTTGGCAAGCCCATCATCCAAGGCATGATCGATTACCGCCGCCAGCGCCAAACCGCTGCCGACGCCCGCGACCGCGCCGCCGAATCCCGCAACCGAAGCACCGACGCCACCATCGACAAGCTCCGTCACCACGGTCGCCACTAACCGACAGGCATCGGCATCGCCCGTCCCTCAGCCCCATCCCCTCCTAAGTTGCGGTGAAATACGGACTGTTTCATGCCATTAAAGGCCTCAACAGTCCGTATTTCACCGCAACTTATTGAAGGTTGGCTGCATACGATATCGTTATCGGGAGTCGGCGTAGGGTTTTGTTGTCGGAATACCGTAACCGCGCATCATGGCACCGAACGATTCTACGTCGTAGGTGTCCGAGAGTTTGAAATGGATGAGGTTGTGGCCCATGGCGCGAAGGTTCGCGTCCCGCATGAGGGCCGCTCGATAGGTTTTTGCCGCCGCTTGCTCTGGATCATTTTGAGCTTCGTCTTCAAACTTGCCCAGCCCATGCAGCTCTGCCAGCGTCCATGAGCCGTCTGGCATCTGCCAGCCATAATCTGCTAGATAATAGCCAGCGTTTCCTGGTCGCGGTATCTCAACTTGAAGCTCAGGCGCGGCAACCCCAGCGAGAATCATCGCTGCTCTCGCCTCGGACTCACCGCCATTGTCTGACCTGCCATCCATATGCTCAAAAACGTCAAAAGCACGCGCGATGCCATGCAACCCTCGGCAATTTGCCTGCGCATATGCCCGCAGCGATCGCGTCGAAAATGTTGGTGTAAGGGTGACGCCCTAGCGCCCGTTTAACGAA